>CAZQSM010000003.1:0-87641 GCA_964596065.1 uncultured Chlorobiaceae bacterium
CGCACCGCCCGCTCGTAATTGAGGATCGCGGCCGGAATGTTGCCCGACTTGTAGAGGGCGTTCCCGAGGTTGTAATAGAGCGCCGGACTTTCGTATCCGTTCGAGAGGATCTCTTCGTAGACGCGGACGGCCTCGGCGTATCTTCCCCCCCGGTAATGCTCGTTCGCCGACGTGAAATTCACGTCCGCCTCCTGGGCGTGGAGCACCCCGGCGGAGAGCGTGAGGCCGGCGAGCAGCAGGACAATCAGCGCGGCCGGCAGCATGGTCGGCGGTATGGCGGCCGTCCATGTCTTCATCGAAGCTCCTGCTCCAGGTCCTGGATCAATTTCTCCGCGCCGGAGTAGGTCTCCCCCATCCCCCGGTGGTCCTGGTCGGGGGCGAATCGCGCAAAGTCGCAGCGGCTGATGATGGCCGAAAGCGCGCTCACCGATTCCGGCTTCGCGCCCCTCGCCCCGAGGCCGCCGCAGATGGCGTCGAGCCCGAGGTCAGCCTGGGTGAAACCGAGCTTGTCGGCGCAGTAGCCCCACAGCGCCTTCGACACCTCGGTGTGGAACGCCTCGCTGTCGCCGGACGAGAGGAGCTCCTTGGCCTTCGCGAGCCGGCGCCTGGCGATGTTGCGGGCCTTCCTCGCGCGGAGCCCGGCGACGTCGCCCAGCACCCTCTCCCGCCGCCGCATCACGACCAGGAAGAGGGCGAAAAACGCGACGGGTGACGCGGCCATCACGAAGAAGAAGGGGGAGCCGGCGAAACGGTCGCCGCGCTTCGAGAGCGTCACGTCGTCGCTCCTGATGAAGCGGATGTCTTCGCCGAGCAGCCTGACGTCTTCCCTGCTGAGTCCCGATCCCTGCGCGATCGTCCCGCCCTTGTCGGAGCCCTTCGACACCGATATCACAAATTCGCCGCTCCGGAGCGTCGCGTATTCCCGCCGCGACGGGTCGAAATATGAAAAGGCGACGGCCGGAATCCGCTGCTCGCCGGCGTGGCGGGGAATGAGGAGGTATTCGAACGTCCTGACGCCTGACACGACCGTCTTCCCCTTCGAGCCCTGGTCGGAAATTTTCGGGTCATAGATGTCGAAGTCCGCCGGGAATTTCAGCGCCGGGGCCTCCAGGAGCTTGATGTTGCCGGTGCCGGAGATCTTGACGCGGAAGGTCACCGGTTCGTTCTCCGCGACCTGCTCCCGGTCGGCCCACGCCTCCATCGAGAATTTCCCCACCGCGCCGCCGAACCCGGGGGGGACCCCGTCGGAGGGAAGCGGCCGAACGGTGATTTTTTCGGGCCGAGTGCTGACGGTGTAGTTCACGTTCCTCGCGTTGCCGAAGAACGGGTCGTTGAAGAACTGGTCGAAGATGTCGTTCGATTTCCGCCTGGTCTGGACCTGGACGACGCACTCGATGTCCATCGGCCCGAGGTCGAGCGTGCCGGAGCGCTGGGCGAAGAGGGCCACCTTTTTCAGGACGCCGACGCGGTACTGCTTCCCCTCGAACGTTTCGGTGGCGAGCTGGACCTGCTGGGGCACGTCGAGCTCCTCCGACCAGAATCCGGTGTACGACGGGACCTTCGAGAGGTTGTAGTTGACGACGTTCACCCTGGTGTAGATCTTGTACGTCGCGGTGATCTGTTCCCCCTGCCAGGCGGTGCGCTTGTCGAGCTCCACCCGCAGGAAGAGGTTCTCGCCGATCTGGGCGGCGACGTCGTCAGTCTGCGCGGACGCGTTTGGCCGGGCGGATTGCGGCGGGGCCTTGCCGACGTTGATCGTGACCGGGCCGGTGGAATAGCGCTTGCCCCTGAGCTCGATCGTCGCCGGCCCGATGACCAGGTCCCCCTCCCGCCTCGGCTGGAGGATGTATCCGAAGGTGACCGACGTGCTGACCGCCCCGTTGATCATCTGGAAGTTCGTCGACTGGTTCGGCCCGGAGAGCACGGTGAAATCGCGGAAATCGGGGGGCCGGAAATTCTCCCCCGACTGCGATCCGGTGAGCTGGAAGCCGACCTCGACCCTGTCGCTGAGGGTGATCCTGGTCCGGTCGACCGTGGCCTGAAAGGTCACGTCCTCCTTCGCGGCCGCGGACGCCGCGTGGCCCGCGGCCGGCGCAAGCAGCAGCCCGGCGGCCAGGGCCAGGAGGGACAAGATTCCGGCGCGCGCTACCAATCCTTCTCCACCCGGACCTTCACCGGGACCTTCTGTTGCAGCTTTTTCTTCACATCCTGTTCCTGTTTTCTCAGGGCCTCGAGGATCCGTTCGGCGTCGGCCTTCGAGATCTGGTCCTTCGGCTCCCGGGGCTGTTGTTTCCCCTGTTGCTGTTTCTCCTTGTCGCCGGACTGATCCTGCTGTTGTTGATCGTCCTTTTTTTGATCGTTCTTGTCCTGCCGGTCTTTCTGCTCCTGTTTGTCCTTCTGGTCCTTGTCCTTGTTCTCTTTCTGCTCCTTCTGCTGCTGCTGCTGCTGTTGTTGCTGTTGTTGGAGCAGCCGCTTCGCGTACTCGAGGTTGTAGCGCGTGTCCTCGTCGTGGGGGGCGAGCTTCAGCGACTCCTTGTAGGCGCCGATGCTCTCCTCGTACTTCTTCCCCTTGAGGAGCGCGTTCCCCAGGTTGTGGTACGCCTGCGCCTTCACGTCACGGTCGGCGGCGGACGCGACCGCCGCTTCGTACTGTCCGGAGGCCTCGTCGAAGCGCCCCTGCTGGTAGAGGGCGTCGCCGAGGTTGAACTTCGCCGTGACCGGGTCCTCCGCGGCCTCGAGCGCCTTGCGGTAACTCACCTCGGCGTCGGGATACTGCGCCTTCTCGTAGAGCGTGTTCCCCTCGCGCACGAGCGCGCGGTCGGACTGCGCCCGGACGGGCGCCGCGAGGAGCCACGCGCCGGCGAAGGCGACCACCAGGGCGCGTTTCACGTCCCCACCCTGAAGAGCTTCGCCGCGACCGGCCAGCGCCCGCCGCGCTCGGAGATGAACCATTCCAGGAGCAGGAGCAGCAGGGCCGCCCCGAGGAAGAACTGGAAGCGGTCCTCGTAATCGGTGAAGATCCTGGCGCCGAATTCCTTTTTTTCCATCGAGGATATTTCCCTGAAAATGTCGTCGAATTCGTTCTGCCGGTTCGTGGCGCGGACGTAGACGCCGCCTCCGGCCTCCGCGATCTCCCGCAGCATCCCCTCGTTCAGCCGCGAGAGGACCACCGCGCCGTCCCCGTCCTTCCTGAACCCGGCGACCGCGTTGTTTTCATAGACCGGTATCGGCGATCCCTCCGCCGACCCCATCCCGATGGTGTGGATCACCACCCCTTCCTCCCGCGCCTTCTTCGCCTCGCCCAGCGCGTCGTCCTCGTGGTTCTCCCCGTCGGTGATCAGGATGATGACCTTGTGTTTTTTCTCCCCCGCGATGAACGATTCCATCGCGAGCCGGATCGCCGAACCGATGGCCGTTCCCGGGACCGGGACGGCGTCGGTGTCGACGGTGTTGAGCACCAGGCGGACCGAGGCGTAGTCTGTCGTCAGCGGGAGCTGGAGGTAGCTCTGGCCCGCGAAGACGATCAGGCCGACCCTGTCGTTCTGGAGGTCGTCGAGCATCCGCGAGATGTTCTGTTTCGCGTGGTCGAGGCGGTTCGGCCTGATGTCCTCGGCCTTCATGCTGTTCGAGACGTCGAGGGCGATGACCGCGTCGACCCCCTCCCGCCTCACCTCCTCCATCTTCGTCCCGATCTGCGGGTTCGCCAGGCCCAGCACCAGGAAGAGCAGCGCGAAGGCCAGGAGCGTGAATTTCATCCCGCGCCGGTACTTCCCGGGGGAATCGACCAGCCCCGAGAGCAGCGCCGGGTCGCCGAACCGGGCGAGCATCGCCGCCCTCCGCCTGGCGGAGTAATAGTACAGGATCGTCACCGGGACCAGGACGAGCAGTCCGTACAGGTATTCGGGATGGGCGAGGCGGATCATCGCGTCACGGAATTTTTCTGAAGAGCGTCAGCGACATCAGGATCTCCCCGAGCAGCAGGAACCCCGCCAGAAAGCCGGCGGCGTAGAAATCCTCCTTGTGCCGCCGGAATTGCGTGACCTCGATCTTCGTCTTTTCGAGCCGGTCGATTTCGGCATAGATCGTCCTGAGCTTGTCGTTATCGGTCGCCCGGAAATAGGTTCCGCCGGTTTGTACGGCGATTTTATTCAAAAGTTCCTCGTCGATTTCGACGGGCACGTTGCGGTACTGCGTGCCGAGCGGCGTCTGCACCGGGTAGGGGGCCATGCCCATCGTCCCCACGCCGACGGTGTAGACCCGGATCCCGAAGGTGGACGCGATCCCGGCAGCGGTCATCGGGTCGATGGCGCCCTTGTTGTTCACCCCGTCGGTGAGGAGGATGATCACGCGGCTCTTGCTCTGGCTGTCCTTGAGGCGGGAGACGGCCGTGGCGAGGCCCATCCCGATGGCGGTGCCGTCCTCGATCAGGCCGCTTTTCACGCCGGCGATCAGCGTCTTCACGACCTCGTGGTCGAGCGTGATCGGGCACTGCGTGAAGCTCTCCCCCGCGAAGACGACGAACCCGATCCGGTCGTTCGGCCGCCCGTCGACGAACTCCACCGCCACCGCTTTCGCCGCTTCGATCCGGTTGGGGCGAAAATCCTCGGCGAGCATGCTGCCCGAAACGTCGGTGACCAGCACGATGTCGATCCCCTCGGTCGAGACCTCCTCCCCCTCGGAACTGGTCTGGGGCCGGGCGAGCGCCACGATCACGAGCGCGAACGCCGCCAGCCGGAGGATGGCCGGCAGGTGCCTGAACCGCACCTTCCATCCCGGATTGCCCGATGAAAACGGTCCGAGCGTGGAGATCCTCAGCTCGGTGTGCGAACGCCGGCCCCGACGGAGGTACCAGAATGCCGCCGCCGGCACGGCCAGGAGGAGCCAGAAATATTCGGGGTTCGCGAACGTCACCGGGCTGCCTCGACATCATCCGGCCGCTCGCCGGCGCCGGCGGTCATTGACCCGGCCGCCGCGTCGGAGGCCGGCGTCATATCGGCGCCGCGTTTTCTTCGCGTCGTTTCGACGAACGTCACCGCGCCGGAAAAACTCCGCTCATTCTCCTCAGGGGCCGGGATGAATTTGGCGAACTTCACCAGGTCCGACCGCAACAGCAGGTCGCGCAGGCCGGCGAGGGGCTCGCGTCCGAGGCCCGACACCGGACCGCTCCCGAGGATCTCCCCGGACGTCGATTCCATCGCGGGTACGTCGAACCTGCGCTCGATGTAGGCGCGGAGCACGTCCGAGAGGGCCGTGTGGTATTCCTTGACTTTTCCGCGCTGCCAGAGCCGTTCCGATCCGATCGACCTGAGCGCCTCGAGGGCCACCTCGTCCTCCGGGCGCGGGGGCGGCCCCGGGATGAACGCCTCCCCCCGTTTCCGTTTTTTCAGGAGGCGGACGACGAGCCACGCGAGGAGCGCCGCGGCGATGATCCCGACGGCGTACGGGAGGAGTTCCGCGAACGTCAGCGGGACGTCGAGCGGCGGCTTGATCGCCCTGATCTCCGCGGACGTATCGACCTCGACGCCGCGGAAATGGAGCGTGACGGGCAATCCCGAAGCCCTGCGCACGGTGGTGTCCGACGGCGTCGTGTACCAGGCGACGAACGGCGGCACGACGTGCATCCCGGTGTCGAACGCCGTCACCGTGTAGACGCGCATCAGGGTCTGACCGGCGCCCGGGCCGAGGCCGGACCCGGCGGCGTCGCCGGAATCGACGCGGACGATTTCAAGGCCCCGGAGGGAATCGGCGGGGCCGACGTTTCGCACCAGGGCGCCGGAGGGATATTCCACCGTGACGGTGATCCTCGCCTGCTCGCCGACCCGGCGGGATACGGTATCCGCGGCGGCGGCGATCCGGACATCCTGCGCCCGGAGCGCTCCCGCGAACGCGATGGTCGACGCGAGGAGGGCGACGCGCAGCGACAGCGCGCCGCGCGAGCGCCGTCCGCGACGGCGGCCGGGTCGGGTCGTCACCATCGCTTCTCCCTCATCCGGAAAAACATCATCAGCGGCTTCACGTATGGCTGGTCCGTCCTGATCCTGATCTCGTCGAGGCCCGACCGGCGGAAGATCCTGGTCCTGGCCTCCTCCATCGCCCTCCACCAGCGGGCGTACGCCTCGCGCACCTTTCTGTCGCCCGCGTCCACCCACCGGGCCTCCCCCGTCTCGGCGTCCACCGTCCGCATCAGGCCCACCGGCGGGAGGTCGGCCTCCCTCGGGTCGAACAGCTTGATCCCGACGAGGTCGTGCTTCTTTCCGGCGATCTTGAGCGCGTCCTCGTATCCCTCGTCGATGAAAT
This sequence comes from uncultured Chlorobiaceae bacterium, assembly GCA_964596065.1. GTDB lineage: Bacteria > Bacteroidota > Ignavibacteria > UBA10030 > SZUA-254 > SZUA-254. Next base: position 6,298 of record CAZQSM010000003.1, read on the forward strand.
CGGAGATCAGGAAGACGATGCTCCGTTTCCTGATCGCGCCGGTGAGGAAGCGCAGGCCGCCGGTGATGTCGGTGCGCCGGTGTTCGGGCCGGAAATCGATCACCTCGCGGAGGATCCGCAGGACGTGCGAGCGCCCCTTCTTCGGCGGGATGAACTTCTCGACGCGGTCGCTGAAGAAGATGACGCCCACCTTGTCGTTGTTCTTCAGGGCCGAGAAGGCGAGCACGGCGCAGAGTTCGGCGGCGGTGTCGCGTTTGAACTGGTGCGCGGTGCCGAAATCCCCCGAGCCGCTCACGTCCACCAGGAGGATGACCGTGAGTTCGCGCTCCTCCTCGAAGACCTTGACGAAGGGGTGGTTGAAGCGGGCGGAGACGTTCCAGTCGATGGTCCGGACGTCGTCCCCGAACTGGTATTCCCGCACCTCGGAGAACGCCATCCCGCGCCCCTTGAAGACGCTGTGGTATTCGCCCGAGAAGATCTGGTTGACGAATCCGCGGGTCCGGATCTCGATCGACCGGACTTTTTTCAGGAGTTCAGCGGTTTCCATCGGCAATGCCCGGGTCGGCCGCGGCGGTCGCCCCGCTCAGGGCACCTCGACCGCGTTGAGGATTTCATCGATGATCTGCTCCGGCGTCACGTTCTCGGCCTCGGCCTCGTACGTCACGGCGATCCGGTGGCGCAGGACGTCGTGGCAGACCGCCCGCACGTCCTCCGGGACCACGTACCCGCGCCGCCTGATGAAGGCGTACGCCTTCGAGGCGAGCGCCAGGTTGATCGTCGCCCGGGGGGAGGCGCCGTAGTTGATGAGCGCCGAGAGTTTTTCGAGCTTGAAATTCTTCGGCTCGCGGGTGGCGAAGACGATGTCGAGGATGTACCGTTCGATCTTTTCGTCCATGTAGACGTCGCGCACGACCTCGCGCGCCTTCAGGATGCTCGCCGGGTCGACGACCGGGTTCGCCGCCGGTGCGCCGCCGGCGATGTTCTGCCGCATGATGAGCCGCTCCTCCTCGCGGCCGGGGTAATCGATCCTGACCTTGAGCATGAACCGGTCCACCTGCGCTTCGGGCAGCGGGTAGGTCCCCTCCTGCTCGATCGGGTTCTGCGTCGCCAGGACGAGGAACGGTTCTTCGAGTTTGAACGTCTGCTCGCCGATGGTGATCTGACGCTCCTGCATCGCCTCGAGGAGAGCGCTCTGCACCTTCGCCGGCGCGCGGTTGATTTCGTCGGCGAGGATGAGGTTGGCGAAGATCGGGCCCTTGCGGACGGTGAACTCGGAATTTTTCTGGTTGAAGATCATCGTCCCCACCAGGTCGGCGGGCAGGAGGTCGGGGGTGAACTGGACCCGCTGGAACTTCGCGCGGATGGCGGAGGAGAGTGTCTTGATGGCCAGCGTCTTCGCGAGCCCCGGCACGCCCTCCAGGAGGATGTGCCCGTTGCAGAGGAGCCCGAGGAGGAGCCGCTCGACCATCGCCTTCTGGCCGATGATCGTCCTGGCCACCTCCGTGATGAGGATGTCGGTGAACGCGCTCTCGCGCTGGATGCGCTCGTTGAGCGCGGCAATGTCAGTCATGGCGTATCGTTGTGGTTGTTGCGTGGATGGGGTGAAAAACCTTACATCTGTTCGGGCGCCGCGATCCCCAGGATGGAACAGCCGTTTCCGATGACGATCTTCGTCCCCAGCGCGAGGGCCATCCTCGCCGCGGTCAGGTTCCGGTCGTCGGTGATGACGCGGTGCGCGTGGTAAAAGCGGTGGAACTCCCCGGCCGTGTCGGCCAGGTACTCGATCAGCCGGTGCGGCTCGAACGTCCGGGCGCACGAATCCACGATTTCGGGAAACCCGTCGAGCGCCTTCAGGAGGCCCAGCTCCTCCGGGGCGGCCAGGAGCCCGAGATCGGCCCCGGCGAAATCGATTTCGAGGGATTCGGCGTGCCTGATGATGCTGGCGATCCGCGCGTGCGCGTACTGGAGGTAGAACACCGGATTGGCCTCCGATTGTTCCTTGGCGAGCTTCAGGTCGAAATTCAGGTGGCTGCCGATTCCGCGCATCAGGAAGAAATACCGGACCACGTCGGGGGTGACTTCGGCGATCAGCTCGTCGAGGGTCGTGTAGTTCGCCTTCCGGGTCGACATCTTCACCACCTCCCCGTCCCGGACGATCGTGACGAACTGGTGGATCAGGACCTTCATCAGCCCGGTGTCGTGCCCGAGCGCCTTCAGCGCCGCCACCACGTCGGGCCAGGTGGCCACGTGGTCCGCGCCCAGGACGTCGATGATGAGGGTGAAGCCGCGGCGGTATTTCTCCCGGTGGTAGGCGATGTCGGGGAGGCGGTAGGTCGGCTCGCCGGTGTTCTTGACCACGACCTTGTCCTTCTCCCCGCCGAGTTCCGATACCCTGAACCAGACTGCGCCGTCCTTGTCGTAGAGCAGGCCCTTCGCCCTGAGGGCGGCGAGGGTTTCCTCCACCTTCCCGCTCTCGTAAAGCGTGTTTTCGTTGTAAAAGGTGTCGTGGACAATGCCGAGCCGGCCGAGCGTGCCCTTGATGTCTTCGAAGATGTCGGCCTCGGCCCGGGCCTTGAACCTGCCCTCGGCGGGTGCGTCGCGGAGCCGGTCCCCCTCCTCCTCCACCAGGCGCCGGGCGATGTCGCGGATGTATTCGCCCTGGTAGTAGTCGTCGGGAAACGCGGCGTCGTCGCCGAGCAATTGGAGGTACCGGAGCCTGACGGAATCGCCCAGGATCCGCATCTGCCGTCCGGCGTTGTTGAAGTAATATTCCCTGCTGACCTCGTGTCCGGTCCATTCGAGGAGGCGCGCGACGGTGTCGCCGTAGACGGCGCCCCGGCCGTGTCCCACCGTGAGCGGCCCGGTGGGGTTGGCGCTCACGAACTCGACCTGCGCCCTGGTCCCCGCCCCGGCCCGGCTCCTCCCGAATTCCGCGCGCGCCTCGACGATCCCGCGCAGCCGCTCGCGGAAATAGGTCGCGCTGAACCGGACGTTGATGAACCCCGGACCGGCGACGTCCACCGCCGCGATCAGCGGATCGGATTTGGCCACCATCGCGGCGATGGCGGCCGCGAGCTCCCGCGGATTCTTCCCGGCGGACTTCGCGGCGACGAGGGCGACGTTGGTCGTGAGGTCGCCGTGCGAAGGGTCCCTCGGTTTTTCGAATGTGGGCGGGGCGATTCCGGAAACTCCGATCGATCGCAGGGCCTCGGAAACCGCCTCCCTGAGGCGTTGCTTCATTTTTTTGCGCGGGGGCGGGGTGCGGCGGGTTTGGCGCGCTTCGCCGGCGGCGCTTTCGCTCGGGGCGCCGGTTTGGCCTTCGGCCCGGCGGGCGCGTCTTTCGCGCCGGACGCCGGGGAGGTTTTTTTCCGCGGCGCCGCGGCCTTCGCGCGGGGCGCGACCGGGGCGTCGTTCACCTCCTCGATGTTCGCGTCCCCCCAGAGCTTCTCGAGGGCATAGAACTTCCTGACGTCCTTGTGGAACACGTGCACGACCACGTCGATGAAATCGAGGAGGATCCACTGCTTCTGCGAGATGCCCTCCCGGTGCCAGGGATGCACGTCGGATTCGGCGAGGCCGTCGGTCACCGCGTCGGCCACCGCCTTCACCTGGACGTCGGAGTCGGCGGAACAGAGGACGAAAAAGTCGGCCACATCGGAGATTTTCCTGAGGTCGAGCAGCTGCACGTCCGACGCCTTCTTGGAGAGCGCGAACGCGGCGATTTTCTTTGCGAGGTTGCGGGCGGTCAACGTGGTTTCCCTGGTAAGAGTGATGCGTGGTCCTCGCCGATGACCACAGAGACATCGACGAAGTAATCCGGGTTGAGTTGCTGGACGACGTTCGACCCGGCGACGCCGAGGGCGGCGGCCACCTTGTGCGCGGCGGCCAGGTTGCCGACCCGGTCGATGACGATCGTGCGGGCGACCGCGGAGGATGAATAATTCTTCAGTTCGACGACGTCGAACCCGGCCCCCCGGAGGAACGCCATGAACCTGGCCCCGGCCCCCTTCGCCCCGCACCCGTTGAGCACGTCGAGCTGGATGACCTTCGAGGGGATCACGGGAGCGGCGGGGGGCGGCTCCGGCTTCTTCCCCTCGGCGTGGAAAAGGTACGAGAGGAAAGCGGCGCACCCGACGGACAGGAGCAGGACGGTGGTGAAAACGGTTCGTAACGATCTTCGCGGCGGCGTCCGTTCCGGTGCGCTCACGGGCGGCATCGGCTCAACGCTCATGCGGGCCTGCGGTCAGCGGTCATCGATGGAATTCTCTGTCTCCCCAGGGACTTCCGTAGTAGAAGGGATCGAACGGGTTCCGGTAGACGGAATACGGCAGCTCGCGGTACTGGAACTGCAGGAAGACGTTTTCCCACGGCCGGTAGTTCAGCTCGGCCCGGCTGAGGTAGATACGGCTGAGATCGGCCCGGTCGGCCCCGGCGGTCGGACCGAACGGCGACCCCTGCAGGGTCACGTCGAACCGGACGTCGAGCGGGTCGGCGATGTTGTAGAACATCGAATTGGTGTAGTTCGCCAGCGAGAGCCCCGTGCCGCCCGCGCTCATGAAGTTGTACGAGAGGGAATGACGCATGTGGAAGCGGTCGGGATCGAGGAGCCCGAAGAAGGAGCTGAGCCCGGCCCCGGTCCATCCGCCCGGACGCACCAGCGAGGCCGAGGCGCTTTCTTCGGCGGGGGACTGGGATTTGAGCTGCGAGTGCGCCGTGGCGCAGAGGGAAACGGCCAGGACGGCGGTCAGTATCGTCTTTTTCATGGTTCCACCGCTTTCAGTATAAAAAAATCGGCCCTGAGAATCAAACCGCGCCGCCGGCCCTCCCCAGCATCGCGAGCCGGGCGCTCTCGAGCTGCGCCAGGTCGTTGATCCCGGCCACTTCCGCGGGGTCCAGGCACCGGACGGCCGAAATCCGCCACCCGTTGGTCGAGAAGATCTGGAAGACGTCCGTCAGGTAGTATTCCCCCTGGGCGTTGTCGGCACCGATGCTTTCCAGCGACCGGAAGAGCCTTTCCCGTTCGAACACGTAAATGCCCGAATTGATTTCCGCGATCTTCTTTTCCTGCGCCGACGCGTCCTTTTCCTCGACGATCCTCTCGACGCTCTCGTCCTTCTTCCTGACGATCCTCCCGTATCCGGTCGGATCCGCGACCTCCGCCGTCAGGATCGTCGCGGCGGCGCCGGTCGTGCGGTGGTAGCCGAGGAGCGCCCGGAGCGTCTTTTCCGTGAGCAGCGGGACGTCGCCGGAGAGGACCAGGACGTCGCCGTTGAACCCGGCGAGCGCCCCCGCGGCCTGCTGCACGGCGTGCCCCGTGCCGAGCTGTTTGTCCTGCGAGACGAACTCGATCCTCCCGCCGGCCGCCGAAAAATAGTCGATCACCGTCTCCTTCCTCCACCCCACCACCAGCAGGATCCGGCCGGCGCCGATCGACCGGGCGAGCTCGACGGTGTACGCCACCATCGGCTTCCCCTCGATCGGGTACATCACCTTCGTCATCTCGGGGTTTTTCATCCTCGTCCCCTTGCCGGCGGCGAGGATGAGCACCGCGAGTTCCCTGGGTGTCTGCGCTTCAGCCATAATTTCAATCCACCATGACGTCTTCGTTGTCGATGAGGCGCACCGTCCCGATCCGCACGGCGAGCGAGATGAGCGCCCGTGAACCGCTCACGAGTTCCGGTAGTTCGGCGAGGGAGTCCGCGTCCGCGATCGAGACGTAGTCGATCGAGGCCGACGGCTGCGCTTCGATGACGGCGCGCATCCTCCTCCTGATGTCGTCACAGTTCCGCTCGCCCGAGGCGATGGCGCGGAGCGCCTCCCCGATGGAGCGCCGGAGCGCCGGCGCCTGGGCGCGTTCCGCCGGGGAGAGCCTCACGTTCCTGGAGCTCATGGCCAGCCCGTCCGGCTCGCGAACGGTAGCGGCGACGACGATCTCCACACCGGTGTCGAGGTCGGCGGCCATCCTCCGGATGACGGCGGCCTGCTGGGCGTCCTTCCGCCCGAAGACGGCGACGTGCGGCCTCACGATGTTGAAGAGCTTCGCCACGACGGTCGCCACGCCGCGGAAATGTCCCGGCCGGCTCTTCCCTTCGAGCACGTCCGACATCGGCCCGACGTCGACCGTGGTCGAGTGGCCGGGGGGATAGATCCCGTCCGTGTCCGGGAGGAAGAGGATGTCCGCGCCCGCGCCGGCCGCCATCGCGGCGTCGCGTTCCGGGTCGCGCGGGTAGGCGGCGAAATCCTCGCCGGGACCGAATTGGGTCGGGTTGACGAAGACGGAGACCACCAGGATGTCGGAATGTTCGCGGGCGATCCTCATCAGGCTCAGGTGCCCCTCGTGGAGGAACCCCATCGTGGGCACGAACCCGATCCTCCGGCCGTCCCGCCGGTGCGCGTCCGCCGCCGCGCTCATCGCGGCGACGCGATCGATGGTGACCATCAGAGCCGGGCTTTGGCCGTCACGTAGAAATCGATGCCGCGGGCCGGGTAGCCGTTCCACCGCAGGAACCGCCTGTCGAACATGTTCCTGATGCCGGCGGAGAGGAGGACCCTCGACACGATGGTGGTCGAGACGCCCGCGTCGGCGACGAAGGCGCCGCCGATCCAGGTCAGCCCCGCCCTGTCGATGTTCTGCCTGCTCCAGTAGCGGGCCACGCCGCTGATCGTCCACCAGCCGGTGAGATCGTACTCCGCCCGGGCCCCGGCGTCGGCCATCGGCGTCATCGGCAGCTGCGTGTTCCCGCCCCGTTCGCGCGACGGGTTGAGCGCGCCGTGGAAGGCCAGCCGCAGCCCGTCCCGCGGCCGCACGCTCCCCTCGACCCGGAGGGTCGACTGCCACGTCCCGGCGAATTCCGTCCGGATCCTGCCGCTGTCGGCGATCAGGAGGGGATGGTTGTCGCTCTGGGCGTAGTTCCCCGTCAATTCGAGCGTGAGCATCCCGCTGTTGTACCAGATCGACCCGCCGAAGTCCAGCGTCCTGACTTCCGGGACGAGGGCGATCTCGCGGGCGAGGTAGGGCACGCTGTCGGCGAGCGCCGAATACCGGCCAAGGTCCATCCCGGGACGGAACCAGAGGTTGACCTTCCGGCCGGCGTTGATTTCCCATTCGAGCTCGGCCAGGGGCGAAAGGCGCGTCCTCGAGACGTCGTCGGTCCCGCTCCCCCCGGCGTACTCCGCGCCGGCCTTCAGGAAGAAGTCAGGGGAGATCCTCCACTGGAGCGCCCCGAGCAGCGTGTAGAGCGAGGGGGACGCGGGGCTGCCCGGGTAATCGAGCGATGAGCTCTCGTACCGGAAGCCGGAGATGAACCGGTAGCTCCCGACGTCGCCGGTGACCGACGCGTCGAGCGCCGGCGACGTGACCGTGACCCCGGAGTCGGTGCCGCCGGCCGCGTCGGTGACCGAGAGGACGTCGGCGGCCACCGAGAAGTCCATCACCAGCCCCTCCCGCCTGAGCGACGAGAATCCGGCCCCGAACGCGAAGCGGTCCCTGTCCCTCACCGTCACGGCGGGGAGGAGCCCCGGCATCCCGAAGGCGTCGTGGCGGTAATCGAGGTCCGCGTTAAGCCGGAAATTCTTCAGGAGCTCGTTGTCGGTGGTGACGAGCGACGTGTATTTCCCGCCGATTTGGAACTCGTCGCCCTCCGAGTTGGCGGTGTGGCCGTCGGTCCGCCGGTATCCCCCGGTGGTGGAGAGGTTCCACCGCTGGGTATGGTAGTCGACGAATGCCCTCATCCCGAACGTGCCGAAGCGGCCGGCCGAACCCTCGGCCGACACCCTCCAGGGCAACTCGCGTTGCTCGTAGCGCGGCAGGGAGCCGCCCGGCAGGGGAATGGGCGGGCGCTCCGTCAGTAGTCCCGAATCGGGGGCCGGCGCTTCGTAGAGCGGGACGTCGAAAATTTCGCCTTTGCGGGCGAACGGGAGCGTGATCGCCTTCTTCCCGACGATGGTGATTTCGGGAATTTCGAGCCTCGGCAGCTCCCTGCGGGCCGCGGAGTCGGGGTCCTGGGAGCCGGAACCCTGCGCATCGGCGCGCGTCGCGGCGGCGAGGAGCAGGGCGGCGAACGCCATCGTTGTCACGGTCATCGTGTGCCTCATTTCCGCAGCCTCCTGAGCCGTTCCTCGGCGTCGAGTTTCATCGCCGGGTCCACCGGCGCGGCGACGATCATTTCATAGAGTTCGATCGCGCGGCGGTTGTCGCGCAGCCGCTCGTACGACTCACCGGCGCCCAGCCGCGCCCGCTCGACCATGATCGGGAACTCATCGTACTGCTCGTAGACGTCGCGGAAGGCCTGGAGGGCGTCGGCGGGCTTTTTCAGGGAGAGGTAGTTCTCACCCACGAGGAGGAGCGCCTCCGCCGCCAGGTCGTCGTTCCGGCGGGCGATGATCCGTTCGAGCGTGTCGAGCGCCATCCGGTATTCCTTCGCGTCGTTGTGCATCCGGGCGAGCTGGAGGCGGCTCCGGTCGGCGAAGATGTCGTCGGGATGCTTTTCGATCACCTCGCGGAACTGCCGTTTCGCCGCCGGCCTGTCGGGGATGTTCATTTCAGCGACCCCGAGCTGGTAGCGCGCCTCGGGGAGGAGGGGCGACTGCGGGTACTTCCCGGCGAACGGCGTCAGGATGTCGACGGCGGCCCTGTGCCGCCTCAGCTTGATGTACGACACGCCGGTCATCAGGCGGACATCCTGGGCGGTCTCCGTGTCGTCGAAATTCCTCAGGATCTCCTCGTAGTACGACACCGCCTGCTGCTGGTTGTCCTCGAGTTCGTACGCGCGGCCGAGTTGGTAGAGCGCCTTCGCCCTGAGCGCGCGCGGAGGGTTCATCTTCAGCATCGACTGGTATTCGAGGGCCGCCCCGGCGTAGTCCCCCTGGCCGAAGAGGATGTCCCCCTTGCGCATCACCAGTTCCTCCCGCGACCCGCCCTCGGGGGCGGCGTCGAGGAATTTGTCGATCTCCGCCAGCGCGCCGGCCGGCTTGCCCTCGGCCTGGTACGTATACTGCAGGCCGGTCATGGCGTCGCTCACCAGCGGGCTCGACGGGAACTCCGTCAGGACTTTCTGGTAGTAGACCCGCGAACTGTCGTACTGTTTGAGGTTGTAGTAGGAGTCGCCGGTGTTGAAGTAGACGCGTGGCATCAGCGGGCTCTCCGGGTACCCCTTCATGAACGCCCCGAATTCCCCGAGCGCGCTGCGGTAGTCGTCGCCCGAGAAATAGGTCCAGGCGATGTTGAACTGGACCACTTCGCCGTAGATCGATTCGGGATACCGTTTCTGGAAATCGCGCAGGCGCGCGATCCCCCGCTCCGAGTCGCCGCGCTGGATGTACGACATCCCGACCTGGAACGCCGCGTATTCCCCGTACTGCCCCCCCCTGCCCCCCTCGGCGAGCGCGGCGTAGAGAGCGCTCGACCGGTCGTACTGCCCCAGGAAGAAGTAGCAGTCGGCGCGTCGCAGGTCGGCCTCGGCGGAGCGGGGATCGTCCTTGTACTGCCGTCCGAAGCGTTCAAACGCCGCGGCGGCCCCGGTGAATTTCTGCTGCTCGAAGAGCGACCACGCGGCCCCGTATTCCGCCGTCGCGCGCATCGGCCCCTCGGGCAGGTTCGAGACGGCCCCGGAGAAGGCGCGTTCGGCGTCGTCGAAGCGGCCGTCCTGGTAGAGCGCCTCGGCCCTCCAGAGGAGGGCGGCGGGAACGTCGGGGGACCGGGGATGCGATTTCAGGAATTCGGCGAGGATCTCGCCGCTGCTCCTGAACCGGCCGAGGTGGTACATCGCGATCCCCTCCCGGAACATCGCCGCCGCCGCGAGGTCGCCGGACGCGCCGGCCTTCCGCGCCTGCGCGAACGAGTATTGCGCGTTCGAAAAATCGTTGATGCCGAAACTGCTCTCGCCCATCATGCGGTACGAGACGGCCCGGCGGTCGCTTTCCGGGAAGAGCCTCGCCGCGTACGAAAAATTCTTCTTCGCGTCGCGAAAACGGCGGTTCCGGTACTGGATCATTCCCATCTGGATGTAGGCCCGCTCGGCGAACCGGTCGTACGGGGAGCGGACGGTGAGCGTGTCGAATTTCGCGAGCGCTCCGAATTCGTCCGCGGTGAGGAGCGAGAGCACGCCGCTCTGGTAGAGCGCCGCGATGCCCACGGAATCGTCGCGGGTCGCGAGCGAGTCGAGATGCTGCCTCGCGCGCGAGTAATCGCCCTGCCGGATGTACGCCCAGGCCAGGCCGAGTTCGGCGGACCGCGCGAGCGACCCGCCCGGGTTGTCCTCCGAGAGGGAACGGAACGACGCCACGGCCGACGGATAGTCCCCCAGCCTGAACGCCGTTTCGCCGCTCAGCAGGTGGTGTTCCTCCCGCTGGGCCGGCGTGGACGGTTCAACCTGCCCGAGGAGCGAGTAGGCGGTCCGGTGGTTTCCCCGCCTCAGCGCGATCGACGCGGAACGGAGCTTCGCGTCGGGGGCGAGCCGGCCGGCGGGAAATTCGCCCAGCAGGGAATCAAGGTAGGCCGCGGCGCGGGGGAGGTCGCCCCTCCGCTCCGAGGAGAGGGCCCAGCCGAAGAGCGCGTCTTCCCGGGAACCGGCGGACGCCGGGTCGGACATCATCGCCGACAGGTCCGCCTCGGCCGCGTCGGGGTCGCCGAGGTCGATCGCGATCATCGCCCTCCAGAAAAAGGCGGCGCCACGCTCCCCGAAATCGGGATGTTCCGCGATGAGCGTCGTGAGCGCTTCCCGGCCCGGCGGGAGGAGCCGGAGCTGGAAGGCGCTGACGCCCTTGACGAACAGGGCCCTCGGGGCGGCGCCGTCCGCGCCGAAGAGCGCCAGGAACTCGGTGGCCCACTGGTAGGCCTCCAGGTAGTCCCTGTCGGCGTACCCGCTCTCCATCAGGAGCGACACCACGTCGCGGTTTTCCCGGCTGACGAGCGAGGGCACGAAGCGGGATGACGCCTTCCGGCGCACGACCTGGTGCGATTCGATCTTCGCCCATTCCTCGCCGAGCCTGTCGTTGTCGAAATGCACGGGGTCCCGGACGTCGGGCACCTGCGCGGCGACCGGGGAATGCGGGAACAGCAGCGCCAGTCCCGCGAGGAGCGACAGCCGGGCGGCGGCCTCGGTGAATGCCATTGGGAACGGCCTCCTCATTCGGGGACGATGTCGATGATGACCGTCCGGTTATAGAAGCGTTCCTCGGGGAGCGTGTTCTCGAACGGGGCCCTCCGGGGGTCCTCCCCGAAGCCGTACGTGTCGAAGCGGACGTTCCGCTTGCCGGCCCGCGCGAGGGCGCTCTGCAGGATCGCCATCGTTTCGTTCGCCCGTTCGCGGGACAGCCTCAGGTTGTAGCTCTCCTCGCCGACGACGTCGGTGTGGCCGTGGATGATGACGCTGCCGCCGGCCGGGATGAGGGGCGACACCTCGTTCGTCAGGAACCTGGTGTACGTCGACACCGTCTTCGACTGGTCGAACTCGAACAGGATGGAAAACCTCCAGCCGGTGTTCTGGTCCTGCTCGTCCGAGCGGACGAGCCTGACCTTCTCCTCCTTGCGCACCGTCTGTCCCCCGCCCGTCTCCCCCACCATCGCGAGCGTGTACTGGCCCTGCAGGCGGTCGCCGAGGATCGACCGCCCGGGGATCCGCTCCTGGTCGCGCGTGAAGGGTCCGAACCGTTTCACCCTGCCGTCGTCGCCGGTCGCCTCGATGCTCCACGACGCGAGCATCGAACTCGCGCCCCCGACCGAGACGAGGACGTCGCTGTCGAGCGGATCTTCCTGCAGCGAGATGATCTGGACGGGATCGAGGAGTTCGGTCGTCGTGCTGGAGATCTCCACCCTCCGATCCTCGGGCCTGACGAGGTCGAGCTCACGGGTCGCGCCTCGCTGGACGGACGGGACGGACGGCTTGTCGAGCCCGACGGTCCTGATCCTCCCGGCGTCGATGCCGAAAACGTCCGTCAGGTACCGTTTCACCGATTCCGCCATCTGCTTCCCCTCGGCCGTGCCCGCCTCCGAGCTGCCGAGCAGGTCGAGCGTTGCGTCGCGGTATTTCCGCATCCTGTCCCCCACGACGTTGAGGAGGTTGTGATAGACCGCCAGCTGCCTCCGCGAGCGGCCGGTGAGGTCCCGCGGCTGCGCTTCCAGGAGGTGCCCCTCGTTGAACGCCGCGGCGTCCGCGGCGCTGAGCGTGACATAGCGCTGCGGGATCGCGGTGGAGCCGGCCTCGAAGAAGACGAAGTTCCGGGTGGGGAAAGTTTCCTGCACCCTCCGTTCCGACGGGATGATCCTCGGGGCGCGGACCGTGAACGCCAGGTCCTCGTTCGCACGCGCGCTCACCGAGGAGGCGCTGGCGAATTTCACCGCCACGCCGAGCCGGATCGTCGTGAGGCCCCACGTCTCCCCGGACCGCGGGCCCTGTCCGAAATGGAGCGCGATGTAGGGCGACGCGGTGATCGGGGTCGCCGCCCCGGCGCCGGTGAGCGGAAGGTCGATGCCCGCTCCGATCTGACCGGTGATCAGGGCGCCCCTGGCCCCGCTGAAATCCCCCGTGGTGTCGGGCAGCCCCGCCTGGCGGTACTCGAACGACTTCGAGACGTTGAACCCGACGCGCGGGCCGGCGAAGAGGTACACCTCGGACGGAAAGGGCGAGACCCGCAGGCTGGGCTCGAACGTGATGTATTGTACCGACGCGGAGAGCGACCGGTTGATCCCGCCCGACGAGACGTCGTCGAACGAGCCGCTCCGGTTGTCGAAGCCGAGCGCCGCCATTCCGCCCCAGACCGCGTCGTGGCGGTACTCCACCATCGGCGCGAGAAAGAGGCCGGAGCCGGACCCGCCCGTGAACGGGGCCGGCGCCGTCACCGACGAATTCAGCGTCCTGAAGTCGGGGGAGTAGAAATTCAGGTTCAGGCCGAGCGATCCGCCGAACCACCATTGCGGCTGGAGGGCCCTCGCCTCCTGGGCCCGGACCATCCCGGCGCCGGACGTGATGAGGGCGGTGAGGATCACGATGGAGAAAATGCCGCTGCTGCGTCTGCTCATAAGTCGGGATGCTCCTTTCGACGTTGCTATTCGAGTTTGAAAATAAACGTGATTTTCGCCTGCTGGACCTTTTGCTCGAACTGGGGAGGCAGCGGATCGAACCTCCAGGTCCTGAGCGCCGCGATCGCCTCGCGTTCCAGCAGCATGTCGCTTTTCATCACCGGGATCACCCCCGAGACCGAGCCGTCGGGGAGCACGGTGAATTGCAGGAGCACCGGGAGCTCCTTGTTGGTGCCGTCGGGGTAGGTGGGCATCCGGCCGCTGATCAGCCTGCGGGTCCCGGACCCGGCCCAGTCGATCGAGTACCCCGTGGATTTTCCGGATCCCCCCGCGGGGCCCGCCTGCGACCGGCGCCTCCGGGGGGTGGTGTTCGCCGCCGTCGAGGAGGTCGATTTGCTCGTCCCGGCCGACGTCGATTTCGAGATTTTCTTCGTCGGCGGGATCGACTCGGCGGAGGGGTTTTTCATCTCGGGGAGGTCGATCTTCGATTCCGTTTTCGAGGCGGCCGCCGCGGCGCTCTCCTCGTGCCGGTTCGGGTCGGTTTCGGTCTGCGTGATGCTCTGGTTCGGCGCCCCGCTCGACGCTCCCCAGTCGAGCTCGACGATCAGCGCCTCCTTCGGCTTCAGGACGACAAGGAAGGAGAGGATGATCATCAGCGCGGCGTGGATCGCCAGGCTGGCGACCAGCGAGACTGTCCGGTTCCTCCGTTCGGATTCCGCAGATGCGCGGGATTCGATCATTTCAGCTCTTTTTCCGCATCCGTCGCGATGAAAAGCCTGGTGGCGCCGGCGCCCTTGGCGAGGTCGAGGATCTCGACGACCTCCTGCAGGAGCAGGTCCTTGTCGGCGCGGATCACGAGCTGCTGGTCGGCGTCGGACGCCAGCAGGGCTGCGATGCCGGCCCCGAGGCGCTCCTTCGCGATCTCCTGGCTGTTGAGGTAGATTTTCTTCTCCTTCAGCAGCGTGATCGAAATCGTCTTCGCGACCGGGGGAGAACCGACGAGCGTCTTCGGCAGCGTCACGTTCATCCCCCTGGTGTTCGCGAAGGAGAAGGTGAGGAGGAAGAAGATCAACAGCTGCATCACCACGTCGGTGAGCGACGAAAAGTTGAACGACTCGAGGTACGTCTGGCGGCGCTCCGACCTGAAATTCACGGTATCGAATCCTCCCGCCGGAGGCGCAGCGGGGGTTCGCCGGAAGCCTTCGGCTCGGAGAGGTGCATCGATTCCTCGATCGCGTCGAGGCTGTCGCGCGCGATCCGTTCGTAGGACGCCGTGATCGCGTGGGTCTGGTTGACGAGGTAGTTGTACCCCGCGGCGGCGGGGATGCCGACGACGAGGCCGAACACCGTCGTGATCAGCGCCTGCCAGATGCCGTCGGCGAGGTCGACCGGGGAGGGTTGTCCGACCGCCGTGGAAACCGACTGGAACGCGACGAGCAGCCCGATGACGGTGCCGAGGAACCCGAGCATCGGCGCGATGCCCGAGATCGAGGCGAGGATCCCCAGGTGGCGCTCCAGCCGGGTGAACTCCTCCCTCCCCTCGTCCTCCATCGCCTGGCGCACGCGCATCGGACCGTGATGCACCTTCTCGAGTCCCGCGCCGACGATCCTCCCGACGGGGGATTTTTCCTGGATGCAGAGTTCCTGCGCCATCCGGACGTCCCGCCCTTCCAGGACCTTGCGCAGTTTGAGCTGGAACGCGCCGCCCGGCGGCTTCGCGCCGCGAAACGCGAGCGTGCGTTCGATGAAGATGTAGAGGGCCGCGACCGAACAGAAGAGGATCGGCCACATCACCCATCCGCCGCGGGTGAACCAGGTAATGATTTCCATCAAAGCTTCCTCAATGGTTGAACGTTGGACGTACCGCCGGCACGGGGCCTACAGGATCTTCTTGCCGAACGCCGACTGGACGAGCTCCACGGCGAACTCCGCCGACTGGTTCCTCACGTCGATGATCGGGTTCACCTCCACGAGCTCGAGCGACGACATCTTGCCCGACTCGGCGACCATCTCCATCGCCAGGTGGGCCTCCCGGTAGTCGAGGCCGCCCTTGACGGGCGTCCCGACCCCGGGCGCGTACGCCGGGTCGATGCTGTCGAGGTCGAAACTCACGTGCAGGAAGTCGACCTTCCGCAGCAGGTGGCGGAGCGCCTTTCCCATCACGTTGTGCATCCCGTGCCGGTCGATCTCCTCCATCGTGTGGATGTTCACGCCGTAGCGGACGATGTTTTTCCTCTCCTGCGCGTCCAGGTCCCTCAGCCCCACGATCACGACGTGCTTCGGGTCGACCTTCCGGAACTTCCCGCCCACGCTCAGCAGCGGTTCCGGGCCGAGGCCGCAGCAGACCGCCAGCGGCATGCCGTGGATGTTGCCAGACGGCGAACTCCCCGGCGTGTTGAAATCGCCGTGCGCGTCGATCCAGAGGACCCCGATCGTCTTCTTCCTCTTCCGGGCGTACTGACTGAGCCCGCTGACCGTCCCTACAGCGATGGAGTGGTCACCCCCCAGGACGAGCGGGAATCTGCCCTCCTCCATGATCCCGTTGACCTTGTTGCTCAGGACCGTCACCGCCCTGGTGATTTCCGGGAGGTATTTCATCCTCGGGTCCTTGATCCGCTGCTCTTCCTGGGTCTTGATGGTCAGGTCGCCCTCGTCCATCACCGTGTGCCCCAGCTCCCTCAATCTGTCCCCGATTCCCGCGATTCTGATCGCCGACGGCCCCATATCCACACCACGGCGACCCGCCCCCAGGTCCATGGGTGCGCCAATTATATGGATTATTTTCTCTCTATTAAAGTTCTTCTTCACCGGCACAGGCCTAAAGATAACAAAATATTGGTCAAAACGTTCAATTTTTATCTGACCAAAGATACGAAAGTAGCAGGGAAAGGGTTTCCCGCATCTCTTTCCGGTGAATGACCAGGTCCACAAACCCGTGATCCTGCTGAAATTCGGCCCTTTGGAACCCGGGGGGGAGGTCCTTGCCGATGGTCTGCTTGATCACCCTCGGGCCGGCAAACCCGATCAGGGCCCCCGGTTCCGCGATGTTGATGTCCCCGAGCATCGCGAAACTGGCCGTCACGCCCCCCGTGGTGGGGTCGGTCATGATCGAGATGTAGGGCACTCCGACCTCGGCAAGCATCGCGAGCCGGGCGCTCGTTTTCCCGAGCTGCATCAGGGAAAGGGCCCCCTCCATCATCCTCGCCCCGCCGCTCGACGAGATGATGATCAGGGGCATCCGCGACTTCGTCGCCTTTTCGGTCGCGCGCGCCACCTTCTCCCCGACAACCGAACCCATGCTTCCGCCGATGAACGTGAAATCCATCACGCCGAGGACGACCGGCGTGCCGTGGATCTTCCCCGTCCCGATCCGTACCGCGTCGAAGAGGCCCGTCTTCTTGATCGATTCCTTGATCCGCTGTTTGTACGGCCTCGTGTCGGTGAAGCCGAGCGGGTCCGCCGACCGGATCTTGCGGTCCATCTCCTTGAACGATCCGGAATCGAGGAGCAGCGCGATGTATTCCGCGCTCCCGATCCTGAAGTGGTGGCC
Organism: uncultured Chlorobiaceae bacterium; assembly: GCA_964596065.1. Classification (GTDB taxonomy): domain Bacteria; phylum Bacteroidota; class Ignavibacteria; order UBA10030; family SZUA-254; genus SZUA-254. Next base: position 22,866 of record CAZQSM010000003.1, read on the forward strand.
GCACTTCACGCAGGTGAACGACTGCTCCTCCAGCTGCTTCCGGTGGATGATCTCGCCGCACCGGTCGCACTTGCTCCACATCCCGTCGGGGATCTCCTTCCGCTGGGCTTCCTGCAGTATGCTGACCTTCGAACGTCTGAACCACGCCATGGCTGTCAGGCTCCTTGTCCGTTTTTCAATGTATACGAAAAATTCCTGAGGTATGCAGGTTCGGCGGACCGGAGGTCGGCCGTCGCGCCGGAGCGGAACATCCGCTCCCCCAGCATCGCGACCGCGACCGCGGGGTTCCCTCCACCGTCGGCCGCCCGGATCGACGCCGGCGGGACCCCGGGGAACCAGGCCGCGGCCCGCGCCGGGTCGTCGGCGATGATCAGCACGCCCCCCGGATCGGGGACCGTCCCCCGCCCGGCGGAGGTCCCCCGGGCCGGCTCCCGCGCGGCGAGCCGCCCGAGCTCCACGAACGGGTACACTCCGGGCGCGCCTTCCGCCGTCGCCCCCTCCTTCGAGACGCGGTACGATCCGGCGTACGCGTCCTCGCGCCCCGCGCCCATCACGGCGAGGATCCGGCTCCCGGCGGGGAGGGCGCACTCCTTCGCGGCGCTCCAGGCCCACGCGTCGAACGTCGGCACCGCCACGAGCGACGCTGAACGCCCGAGGCATATCCCCTTCGCGCTGCTGAACCCGATCCGCAGCCCCGTGAAGGAACCGGGCCCCGACGCGACGGCCACCGCCCCGATCCCGGCCCCTTCGTCCCCCGCGCCGGCGATGCAGGCGTGGATCAGGGGAAGGAGGCGTTCGGCGTGGGCCCGGGGGAGGTCGATGGCCGCCGAGCCGAGGAGCCTTCCCTCGGAGACGATCGCCACGCCGCAGGCCCGCGTCGAGGTGTCGATGCCGAGGACGCTCACCGGTCCCTCCCCCCCGGCGCCGAGATCTCGATGAGGCGTTCGTCGGGGCCCGCGCCCGCGCTCATCCTCACCTCGTACCGTTCCCGCGGGAGGAACGCGCCGACGCGTTCGGCCCATTCGATCAGGCAGACGCCGTCCGCGCGGTCGAGGTACTCCGCGAAACCGATCTCCGTCAGTTCGGCGGCGGAGGCAATCCGGTAAAAATCGAAATGGTAGACGGGGAGGCCGGCCGCGCGGTATTCGTGCAGGAGGGTGAAGGTGGGGCTGGAGACGTTTCGGTCGACGCCGAGGGCCCGGCAGACGCCGCGGACGAAGCGGGTCTTGCCCGCGCCGAGGTCGCCGAAGAGCGCCACGACGTCGCCGGCGGCCAGCAGCGCCCCGAGCCGCTCGCCCGCCCCGACGGTCTCCGCCTCGGACATCGAACGTATGACGGCCGGCGGGCCGGCCGGCGTGCGCGCTCCGGGGCGGGTCATCCCTTCGGGGTCAGGGTGGCGACGGGCAGGATCACCTCCTCCATCGAGACGCCGCCGTGCTGGAAGCTGTCCCGGTACTGGTTCACGTAGCGGTTGTAGTCGGTCGGATAGACGAAGTAAAAATCCTCCTTCGCGATCAGGTAGTTCACCGTCACGCTCCTGCTCGGGAGCCGGTACTCCTTCGGGTTCTTGATGAAGATGGCGTTCTTCTCGTCTGCCTTGAGGTTCCGGCCGTACTTGTACCGGAGGTTGGTCGAGGCCTCACGGTCGCCGATCACCTTCACGGCGCGGAGGCAGCGGATGCTGCCGTGGTCGGTGGTCAGCACCACCGTGACGTCCTTCAGGCGCGAGAGGGTCTTCAGCATCCCGAACAGCGACGAATGCACGAACCACGATTTCGTCAGCGACCGGTAGGCCGACTCGTCCGGGGCGATCTCCTTCAGGAGCTGGGAGTCCGACCGGCCGTGGGCGAGCATGTCGACGAAGTTGACCACGATCGACGTGAGGGGGTTTTTCGCGTACGAACCGATGTTGTTCTCGACCCCGCGCCCGAACTCGGCGTCGAGGATCTTGAGGTATTTCGATTCGGGTTTGAGCTGGATCTTCCTCCGCTCGAGGAGGGCGTCGATGAACCGGTGCTCGTACCGGTTCCGGCTGTTGTCGTCGTCCTCCCACTCGGCCCATACCTCCGGGAAGCGCACTTCGAGCTCGTCGGGGAACGCCCCGCTGAAAATCGAATTCCGGGAATAGGGCGTCGCCGTCGGGAGGAGCGAGAGGTGGTAGTCGCGGCGGATGTCGAAATACTCCCGCAGCAGGGTCTCCATCTCCATCCACTGGTCGAGGCGGAGGCAGTCGATGACGAAGAAGACCACCGGCTTGCCGGCCTGGAGGCGCGGGATCAGGAACCGGTCCACGACGTCGATCGAGAGCGGCGGGCGTTTCTCCTCCTCCAGCCAGTGCCGGTAGTGTTTTTCGATGTACTTGGAGAAGAGCACGTTGCATTCCCGGATCTGGTCGGTGAGCGTCTGCTTCAGCCCGAGGTCGGGGTGGTGGTCCATTTCCAGCCCCCACTCCGTGAGGCGGCTGTAGACGCCGACCCATTCGGTGAACCCGGGCGCGCCCTGCAGGACCCCCGAGATCTCGTTGAACTCCCGGATGTAGTCGCGCGACACCTGCGCGCCGGTGATCCGTTTCCTCTCGAGGAATTTCTTGCACGCGAGGAGGACCTGGCTCGGGTTGACCGGTTTGGTGAGGTAGTCGCTGATCTTGACGCCGATCGCCTCCTCCATCAGCCCCTCGTCCTCGTTCTTCGTGATCATCACGACCGGCAGTTCCGGCCGGACGTCCTTGATCACCGAGAGGGCGCGCAGCCCGCCCATCCCCGCCATCGTTTCGTCGAGGAAGACGAGGTCGAACGGCTGCCTCCGGACGAGCTCGATGGCGTCCTCACCGTTCGTGGCCGTCTCGACCTGGTATCCCCTGTCGGTGAGGAGGAGGATGTGGGAGCGGAGGAGGTCGATCTCGTCGTCGACCCAGAGGACGCGGCCCCGTGAAGCGGATTGTGCGGTCATCGTGGTAACCTCGCGGTAAAATACCTAAATCGGTTCAGAGAATCAACGATCCCCCGGGGGATCAGATGGAGATATGGATGTCGAGCCCCGCCTCGTTGGTCGTCGTCCCGATGACGGAGGACCCCTCGGCGTCCGGGGCGATGCTTGAGAACCTGTAATAGAGCGCCGCGGTGACGCGCGAGCTGAGCACGTATCGCACCCTCGGCTCCATCTGCGTCCGCGTGCTCCCGCTCAGCGGGTTGCCGTCCTGGTTCGTCGTCAGCAGGTTCGGGACGTGCAGCCGTTGCGACTTCTTCGAGATGGTGTAGCTGAAGCTGACGGTGATGTCGTTCGACAGGTTCACGCCGAACAGCGGGAATGAGAATCCCGACCGGGCGTAGCCGAGGGTGACCTGGAGATCCTGCGTCAGGTCCTCGGTAATGTTACGGTTGGTGGAGGAGAGGTGGAGGTCGTACGACGTCGTGCTGTTGAACTTCACGTTCCCGGTCAGGTTGCCCTTGAGGAATTGCTTGAACGTCGCGTTGACGCCGATCAGCGGCGCAAACCCGAAGGTGATCCGTTCGACGTCGGTCTGCTCGCCCACCCCCACCACCTCCCGGAAATCCCTCCGGAACGAGGAACTGTAGGCGTGGTCGATCGACATGCGTTCCACCACCGACTTCATCCCGGCGACCTTTTCGACCCCGTCCCAACGGAACGACCAGTTGACCCGCGGAAGGTACTGGCCGAAGACCTTGTGGAGCCAGGGCATCGCCTCGAGCCCCTCCTCAAACGCCTTCGCGAGGGCTGCCTCCTGCGACATCGAACCCTGGTACTCCTCGTATTTCTTCCCGACGCTCTCCAGGTTGGTGTTGAAGAGCTTCAGGAACAGGAACGACGGGAATGTGAGGTACGACCGTTCGATGCTCCCGCTCGTCGTGGTGGAGATGGTCGACGGGTTGCCGAACGGATCGGTCGTGTCGCGGGTCGTCCTGGCATACTGCCAGCCCACCTTCCACTCGAACGACATCTTGGCGCCGGTCCAGAGGGGCCGGTCGGTCTTGATGGCGACGTTGTTCGCCTGGTTGAAGGTGTTGGTCAGCACCGCGTTGGGCGCGCGCCGGCCCCGGGTGGTGGACCACCGGACGAACGGGAACGACGACTGCGTTCCGATGTCGAGCTCGCCCGACGGGTCGTAGAGGATGCCGAGCTGGTAGAGTCGCGACGGCCCGTACTCCGCGACCGAGCCCTGGAACGGGAGCCGCCCCCAGAAATTCCTGAAGCCGGTGGAGCCGACGACACCGGGATTGTTCGAACGGTTCGTCTGGGTGAAGTTGATGTTCACGTTGTCGTAGTCGAGGATCGGGATCTTGACCAGCAGCCGCCCGACGTTGCGCACCGAACCGAGGAAATCCGAGCCGCCGGCCTCAGCGGAATCGGGCGGGACGCCGGCCGTCGCCAGCCCCGTGGAGTCCTTCTTCGAGGTGTCCACGGGGACCGGTTTCGGTTTCGGCGGCGCCCCTCGCCCGGGGGGCGTTTTTTTCGCGTCGGGGTCGTCGAACCAGGGATCGGTGTACTGCTTCAGTTTGAAATTCATCACGAAGCCGATCCTGTTGGTCACGCCCGCGCTCTTGCCGATGTCCCCCTTCTGGAAGGCGTTCTGCCAGCTGTAATTGGCGTCATAGTTGAACGACAGGTCGAGCGATTTCCGGATGCCGAAGATGTCCGGGATGAGCGGCTTCGAATTGACCCTGAACCCCTGGGCATACCTCCTGTCGGTCCCCCGGAACAGGACCGACCGGAGGAGGGAGCCGAACGACCGCCCCACCGAATCGTTGTCGTAATCGTTCAGGTTACGGTCCGTCGTCAGGCTGTAGTTGCCCGCGAAGTTGAAGAGGCCACCCTCTGTCAGTCTCCAGGCGAATCCGGCCTTCTTGTTCGCGCTGAGCGTCCTCGTGTCGCGCGGCAGCGTGTTCGAGGTGCGGGTGACCTCGTAGGTCCTTCCCCGCTGCGCCGCCACACCCGCCGTCAGGTTGGTGATCGGCATCAGGTGGACCTTCCAGTCCCTGAACCCGCTCAGGAGGAAGAAATCGCCGAGGAAATTGTCGAACGGCTTGACGAAATAATTCGGCTGGATCGAGACCCCGTAATTCACGCTTGCGTTCCAGGCCCAGGTGCTCCTGATTTCGATGGAGGGGTCACGGTCCCGGGAGGTGGTATAGTTGAACCCGAACGAGAGCCGGTTGATCGTTTCCGTGACGTACCAGGCATCGGAGGGGACGCCGATCCGCAGGTTGGGCACGGAATACGAATCGGAGACGCGCAGCGTCTGGGATTTCCGGATGATCTGGTCGGGCGTTTCGCGGCGCACGTCGACCGAGTCCTGGTGGAGGTTCGCGGCGATGAGCGCGGCCTCCTCCACGACGACGTCGGTGTTCGGGAGGTACTTCGGCTTCACGATCTGCTCGCGGTGCGAATAGGCGAACGGGATGGTTGTCCCCTTCCAGCTCTTCGGCACGAAATCCTCGAGTGTGAGGTTCGCGTTGACCGCCCAGTTGATGTTGGTCGTCTGGTTCCCGAACCGGTCGGCCAGGGCGTGAAACGTCGGATCTGTCCGGGCGTAGTTGAACGAAACGGTTCCGAAATCCGCAAGCTTGATCTGCGTGTCGTACCGGAAGGCGAGCCCCGGCGTGTCGTCGACATCGGTGAGGCGAAGTTCGTTGATCCACACCTCCCCGTAGAGCGGGAGGCCCGCCTGCCCTTCCACGATCCGGTGTTCGATCCCGACCGAGATTTCCACCACCTGACGGAGCGAGGGGTTCCCCCGCACGCCGTAGCGGGCGCCCGCGGGTGACGGCAGATCGAGGTACGCGAGCCGGTTGGCCGAATCGCGCCCGGCCTTCACGGCGGTAAGCTGCTCGAAGTTGATGTTGACCCAGTTCGCGCTGTCCCAGAACGCCCTGATCGGAGCCCGGTACTCGTAGAAATTCAGGGTGTCGTTCCCGAACCGGACGAAGATTTCGGCCCTCGGTTCGCCCGTCGACTGGTCGATCAGGAGCGGATCGCCGTAGACGAACATCTTCATCGTTTTATAGTTGAAGAGGTTCAACGGGCGCGCCGTCCCGAAATAGCGGACTGCCTGACGCGAGTCCCCGGGCAGGAGGCCGTTCAGGACGAACGCGAGTGACTGTTCGTTCCCCTCGATCACCTTGTCGGGCTGTGTCCTGTCCTTCTCCCTGACGATGCCCAGGTTCTGGTAGCCGGGGCTGTTCTCGTATTCCGGGTTGTCCTCGATGTTGACCACCGCGATATTCATCACGCTGTCGTTGGTCAGCCGCTCCTGCCACTGGTTGCCCACCAGCCCCATCTCCGCGATCCTGATCTTCACCGAATCGGCAAACCCCGAGAGCCAGAGCCTGACATATTGCACGTTCCGCAGGACGTCCTGCACACTCGCCGCGCTCCCGGCGATGGTGTCGGGGTCGAGCAGCGGGATCCGGTACTGGAACCATCCGTCGTTGCCGCCCCCGGAGATGTACCGGTTCTGGGCGAGGTCCCCGGCGCGCGTGATGAAGAGCGTGTCGAGGGGGATTTCATATTCGGCGTACTCATTGTCGAGTTCGGCGATCCCGTTCCCGCTCAGGTCCTCCGTGTCGGGCAACCTCCCGTCGACGCTGTTGCCGTTCCCTTCGACGCCGTCGATCCTGGAGAAATCGTTGGAACCGCTGACGTACCCCCAGTTGTCGCCGCTCGGATCCAGGGGATTGACGTCACGGTCGCCGGCGTTGTTCGCCAGGAACTGGGCGTAGTAGACACGCTCCCGGGCGTCCGACATCGTGTCAATGCCGAAATCCTCCTCGGAGGGGTTGAGGATGCCGTTCGGGAACCCGGTGGGGTTGGAGGGGCCGGGGATCAGGTCCTCGGAGTTGAGCCGCCGGTTCGGGATGATGTCCTCGCTCACCCTCCCGAGGCTGACGTGCAGCCGGCCCTTGCGGTGGTCTTCCTCGTTCGCCGCGTCCACCTTCATCCAGATCTCGAGGAACGACATGTTCTGCTCGAGGATGCTGCCGGCGCTCGAGCCGAGATAGCGCGTGACGCCGTTCCAGTTCTGCCGCACCGAGTCGGGGTCGGAGCGGTGGAGCGACGAATCGAGGTCCGGTGAATAGTTGTACATCGCCCTCCGGGTCGGGTAGAAGTTGAGGTTGAACACGGTCACCCGGTTCTCCCCGGTGCGGTATTGCCGCCTCGGCCAGATGTTTTCGACGGTGACGTCGCTCGGCAGGACGTTGAAATATTCGAGGCGCCCCCTGGCCCAGTTCTTGACGGAGTCGGGCACCGAACCGAGGTTGGAGTGCATGAGCGCGGGGGCGCTCGAGAACGTCCAGGCCCCGTACCCGATCGGGAACGGGATGCTCCTGCGGGTCCCCTCGAAATCGTCGACCATCGCGATGCTCGCGCCGTTGTCCGAGAGGATCGGGCTCTTCTTGGTGTTCGGGTCGGGAATCATGTACGCGGCCTCGGCGCTGAATTTCATGTTCGACGACTCGATCGTCCGGAGGCCGGGGACGCCGTTGATGAGCGAGGTGAGCACCGGGAGATCGAATGCGGAGGAAACGTCGGCGCCGAGGATGGAATTGTTCGTGGGTTCCTCACCCAGGCGGACCTTGTCGCTGAGCGTCGCCTGGTTGAGGTTCATCGCCGTGAACCCCAGCTTCGTGTTCGGGATGACATCGATCTCGCCCCGCGCACCCATCAGCGTTTTCGAGGCGAGCTGGAAAAGGTCGTTCTGTTCGTATTTGACCTCCACGTTGGCACTGGGGATGGTGGCCTGTTCGCTCCGGAGGACCACTTCCCCGAGGATGTAGTCCACGGTGTAGTCGACGTTGGGCGTCATCGGCGACCCGTTGAGCAGGACCTGCACGCTCCCCTCGACGACGTTGAACCCCAGCGAGATCTTGGACCGCTGCCCCAGGTTGATGACGCCCCGCATGAAATACTTGTTCCTGATCGTGTTGTTCGCCGCGCCGCTCTGGGTGGTGTCATACACGTCGGGGAAGAGGAGCGAGTCGATGCCCGTCACGGGGGGCACCTGGGAGGCAAAATAGTCCCTGATGCCGTTGTCGAACGGTCGAAGCGTCGGGAAGATCAGCTCGGCGTGCTCAACGTCGATCGAGAGGCCCGGGATGAAGTCGAAATTCTGGTCGGAGATCCGCTGGTTGTTCTGGTCGAAACGGTCGAGCCCCATCACCTTGAGCAGCGGCGTACCGACGATTTCGTCCACCTCCGCGAGCCCGGATGAACCGCGGAAGATGTTCATCGAGAACCCCTCCTTCTTCAGGTCCCGGCCGCCGAGGGGATAGATGTTCTTGAGCATCAGGTCCCAGGCAGGCCTGTACGACGGCTGGTTCCAGAGGTTCTTGGGCTTGATCAGTTTCAGGATCAGCTTCCCGGTCGACGTGGTGTCATCGCCGCCGTAGATGATGCCGGAGACGGTGCGGTAGGAAACCGCGATGGCGTCGATGTCCTGCACGCTTTCGAGACGGATCGTCCCCGCCCTGGTGTCGACATCGTAGTCGCGCTGCGGATCGAGCCGGATGAAATAGCCGGAGTAGAATTTTCCGTCCACCAGCAGGCCCTGGCCGGAGAGCGTGCTGTCGATCGTCGGGGCGTATCCCCCCGGGGGCCGGATGCCGATGTCGGTGTGCGCGAACGCCTCCCGGGCCATCTGCTGCGTCTGGGGGGTTACCTGCGAAACGCTGCGCCAGACGTCGATCTGAACGATCTCGTTGTCGAACACGCCCGAACTGATGCTCGTCACCTCCGACGAGTGGAGGTCGTCCCAGAACTGGGTGTAAACGAGGTCGACGAAATAGTACGATTGGGAATAGCGTTCGGGGGAGATCGTCAGGTCCTTGCTCTCCGACCCCCCCGATATGGAGAGTTCCTTCGTCTGTCCCTTCTTCTGGGAGACGAGGGCCGTCAGGTTCAGCGGCCCCATCTGCATGTTGGCCTTGATGCCGAAGAGCGACTGCGCGCCGCCGATGAGGGCCGGGGTCCTGAGCGAGACGTTGCCCGCCTCGACGCTCTTGATGATCTCGTCGTCGTACCCGGTGTATTTGATCTTGAGCTGGTTTTCGAAATCAAACGTGCGCTGGGTGTTCCAGTCGGCCAGGATGTTCAGCTTGTCGCCGATCGTCCCGTTCACGTTCACCCTGACGTCCTGGTTGAAATTCGGTTCATTCCGCACCTGGTCGAGCACCGAGGAGGTGACCTTGTCGGACGATGTCCGCCGGAAGCCGGCCCGGATGTCCACGGCGCCCGAGACGTTCAGCTTGATGTCCTTTCCGCCAAAAATGCTGAAGAGCGGATTGGCGGGCACCGGGATGGAGATGTTGGTGAGGGACTTCAGGACCGATCCGAGCTGGTCCCCCGCCGCGACCCCCTTGTTCACGTCCATGAACGAACGCCAGTTCTTCTTCCGGTCGTTTTCGAACCGGAGCGCGATGTACTGCCCGAGGGTCATCGTCAGCGGGACCTTGGCATCGAGCCCGTTCACCCTTTCGGTGACTGTCACGAACTCTCCGGTGGTGTCGATCTTCAGTTCCCGCTGGTAGGCCGGGGACTTGACGTCGAGGAAGAGGCTTTTCTCATCCCCGACAAAGGCCCCCACCACGGGACGATCGTCGCGGTGGTAACCGAGCTGCCTGATCCTCGCCGCAGAGTCGAGGTAGACGACCCACGTCGTGTCGATGTCCCTGAACCGGGAGGCGGAATCGGGAAGGAAGCCGAGGCTGTCCCCGGCGGCCCTGAGCGAGTCCCTCAGCCTCCGGAGGGAATCGCTCATCGCCGTTCCGGATGTGTCGTCCCGTTCCCGGTTGAAGAACGACGCCGGATCGGGGAAGCCGGTCGTGTCGGCGCGAAACGTGGTGTCGGGGGCGATGTCGTCCTGGGCAGCCGCGGGCGACCCCCAGAGGAGGAGGGCGAAGAGCAACGTGACAAGCTGGTACCCGGCGCCGCGCGGAAACGCCCGCGCTGCCGGCCCCACGGATCGCAGAGTCAACCTCGTCGTACCGATTCTATTGAACGTCATCCAGTATTGACGGAAGGGGCTCACTACCCGACTGCGGCTGACGACCCCGTTCCATCGCTAAACTGCTATCAAGAACCGATAGGATATGCTCCGAGGGTGTGGGTGTATGGGGGATTTATTGGGTTTGCATCGATGTTCTGTTAAAAAAATGTAGGTAAAAGGTGCCTGATATGCAAGACTGCCGTGATCCCGGCTCCCCATTATCCCCGTATTGTAAAATCCTTGATTTGAGGGTATATTGACGGGGTCCCGATGAAAGCACACTCCTACATCCTGCGGGCCCATCTCGCGCCCTTTCTCTTCTCGTTCACAACACTGATGTTCGTTTTTTTGTTGCAATTCCTGATGAAGGCGGTCGACCAGCTCGTCGGGAAGGGGCTGGGGTTCTGGGTCATCGGGGAGCTGATCGTGCTGAGCCTCGCCTGGATGGTGGTCCTCGCGATCCCCGCCTCGGTCCTGGTCGCGACACTGATGGGGTTCGGCAAGCTGTCGTCGCAGAACGAGATCACGGCGCTGCGCGCGGGGGGGATGAGCCTCCCGAAGATGATGACGACGGTCATCGCGGCGGCCGCGCTCCTGGGGCTCCTCACGGTGGAGTTCAACAACCGGGTGCTCCCGGAGGCCAACCACCGCTTCAAGCTGTTGATGATGGACATCCGCAGGATCAAGCCCACCCTCTCGCTCAATTCCGGGCTCTTCAACCAGGACCTGACCGGGTACAGCATCCTGGCGAGGCGCGTGTCGCCGCAAACGAACGACCTGGAGGGGTTGACGATCTTCGATTACACCGATCCGTCGCTGAACGTGGTCATCACCGCCGACCGGGGGCGGGTCTCGTTCACGCCCGACTACCGCAGGGTGGTGATGGACCTTTCCGACGGCGAGATCCACCGTTTCCGCCCCTCCGTCCGGGACGAATACCGGAAGATCGATTTCACCCGCCACCGGATCGCGATGGACGCCGAGGGCTTCGACTTCGAGCGGAGCGCCGAAAACGCCTTCTCCAGGAGCGATCGCGAACTGAGCGCGGACGTGATGCGCGCGATCGTCGACAGCCTGCGGGCGGAAGCCGCGGCCGTGCGCGCGCAGGCGTTCGAGGAGCGGGACCCCCCGCGGCGCGTCCCGGGCCTCTCACGGCTGCCGGTCGCGGCCCGGCCCGACACGTCGTCCGGCCTGCTGGCCGCGAGGCTCGCCGCGCAGCGGGTGCGGACGCAATTGATGAACTCGGAAAACCGCCGCCTGACGATCGCGTCGATCGGGAAGCAGGTCAATTCCTACTTGGTCGAGATCCACAAGAAGTACGCGATCCCCGCCGCGTGCCTGGTGTTCGTGTTCATCGGCGTGCCGCTCGGCGTGATGGCGCGGCGCGGCACGTTCGGCGTCGCGGCGAGCCTGAGCCTGGGGTTTTTCCTGATGTACTGGGCCTCCCTGATCGGCGGCGAGAAGCTCGGGGACCGGGGCATCATGCCCCCCTGGCTGGGGATGTGGATGGCCAACATCGTCCTCGGCGCCGTCGGCCTGGTGCTGACCGCGAGGATGACGAAGGAGATCCCGATGCTCACGATGTCGAAGGACAGCCGGATCCGGAGGCTGTTCGCGCGGCTCCAGCTCCCGGCCCGGGAGGCGGAGTGACCCGGCCGTGAAAAAATTCGACAGGTACGCCCTCCGGCAGTTCGTCGTCACCTGCCTCTTCTCCCTCGCCGCGTTCACGGCGATCTTCCTCGTCATCGACTTGATGGAGAATCTGGACGATTTCCTCGACAAGGCGGCCCCCGCGGGCATCATCCTGACCTACTACGTCTATTTCATGCCGGAGATCGTCAAGCTGATGCTCCCGGTGAGCGTCCTCCTCTCGGCCCTGTTCACCACCGGGCGCCTCTCGGCGCACAACGAGCTGATCGCGCTGAAATCGGGCGGGGTCAGCCTCTACCGGCTCATGGCCCCCTTCATCGTGCTCGCGGTGGGCCTGAGCGCGTTCGCGGTGTGGTTCAACGGATGGGTCGTCCCGGCGACGAACCAGAAGAAGTTCTCGATCGCGCGCTCCTATTTTCACAAGTACCTGGAGAACACTTCGAGGGCGAACATCTTCATCCAGGACTCCCGCGACCGGATCCTCTCGATCGGCATTTACGACGACCTTCGCAGCACGGCGATCAGGGTGAGCATCCAGGAATTCGACCCGGCCGACCACTCGGTGATGAGGGCCCGGTACGACGCGTTCGAGATGCGCTGGAACCCCGGCCCGGGGAACTGGACGCTCCTGTCGGGCACGGAACGGAGGTTCACGGCCGGAGGCGAGGTCCACTCCGCGTTCAGCGAGAAGACGCTGCCCGCGATGAAGTTCTCGCCCGACGACGTCCGGAAAAAGCAGCAGAAGCCGGACGAGATGGACTACAACGAGCTCGGGGATTTCATCGACCACCAGCGGAGCGCGGGGCAGGACGTGTCGAGGTGGCTCGTGGATTATTACGGGAAGATCGCGTTTCCGTTCGCGAACCTGATCGTGGTGATCTTCGGGATCCCGTTCGCGGCGATCAAGCGCCGCAGCGGTCTCGGGGTGGAGTTCGGGATCGCACTGGCGATCTGTTTCCTCTACATGATCTTCATGAAGGTCAGCCAGGCCTTCGGCTACAACGGGGACATGGACCCCCTGCTCACCGCCTGGCTGGCGAACCTCATCTTCCTCCTGGGCGGCGGTCTCACCCTCTGGTACGTCCCCAAATAGGGGGCGTCGCCCGTGAGCGCGGCGCCGGCGGCGCCGCCTAGAAATCGTACCGGAAGTTCGCGGTGGTGACCGGGACCGATCCCAGCGGCGAGCGTTCCATCTTCAGCCGCACGCTCGCGTGGAGCGCCTTGTTCAGCTTCGAGACGGACCAGAAGGCGTCGATGGCACTCAGGATGTGGTTGACCACCGCGATGCTCACGAAGGTCGAGGCGACGTCGTACTTGTCGTTGGCCCTCGCCCGCATCTTCGCGTACTCGAAGAACCTCGACGATGTGCTCCGGATCGGCACGTTGTTCTCCAGCTCCGGGTTCAGCACCCCCGAATCGTCCCACCCCCGGCTGAACTGTTCGTACTTCCCGATCAGCTCGTAGTACTGCTGTTCCCCGTAATACGGGAGCGTGTGGGTGTACCCGTTGAGCCTCCCGTTGGCGATGTCGCGCTCCATCGCGTTCAGCTCCTGCCAGTCGAGGCAGCTGAACGGCGGGTCGCAGGGGGGGGCGTTGTCCGGATAGATCAGGTCGCGATACTCGTCGGCCGAGGTCGTCAGGTCGGGGTTGAGGCTCCCGAGGTGGTTCAGCGTCCAGTCGGTGTACCGCGTGGCGCTCCAGTAGAGGTTCGCGTACGCCTTGTATTCGTCGGTGAGGTCGTCGCCCTGCTTGTCGTACGACCAGGCGACGCCCCACATCGCAGCCTCGGCGCCGAAGAAGAGCGCGGCCTTGAGATAGCTCCCGGCGTAGAGTTCACCCCCCCCGGGCACGGCGAGCGAGAGCGCCGCCGCCAGCCAGGGTGATTTCGTTCCGGCGGGACCGTCCCCCCCGTCCTGCCTGACCGGAGGCATCGCGTTCGCCGGGACGGTGGGGAGCGCGACGGCCGACGCGCCGAAAAAATCGACGCGGGGGTTTCCCGTGAGGGGGGCGTTCCGCGCTCCGCCCGATTCCGCGATCCCCGGGAAGGCGAGCGTCGTGAAGAGAGCGACCGCGACCATCGTGACTGTTTTCATCATGATCCCTCGTTAGTCAAAGTCGAATCCGAAGAGGACGCCGAAATGGTACTGCCATTCGCCGCCGTACGTGACGCGCTGATCGCGGCTTTCGACGTACCGCGTGAACGTGTCGAAGCCGTACGTGGCGTTGAAGAAGATGCGCGTCGGGTAGGCGTAGAACGAAAACGATTCCAGGCGGAGTTCGAATCCCGCGTCCCTGATGAACCGCCTGCCCGAAACCGCCCCGCCGCTCCAGGCCGTGCCCGCGTCGGCGTAGACGGCGCCGTAGAGCTTGTCGAAATAGAATTGCAGGAATCGGACGTCGATCCCCTCCCGGATCGGGAACCGGTAGGTGAGGTTCGCGTGGCCGTACTCGTTCCCGCCGAGGGAATAGAACGGGTATCCCTTCATCCCGGTCATCCCGCCGAGGTAAAAATCGAAAAAGTCGTCGACCGGCGGCCCGAGGACGGTCCCCCCGCGGAGCGAGGCGGAGAGGGTGTGCTTCCAGCCGGGGAGCGGCTGCGACTGCCGGAGGTTGAACTCGATGCGGTGGAAGTCCACGTCCCTGAACACGTGGGCGAGCTCGCCGCGCGCGTTGACCTCGTCGGTCGGGTCGAAATCATTGAACTCGTAGTTGTACCGGACGCGCAGCTTGCTGCCGACCGGGTTGATCTCCTGGGTCCTGGAGGGGGCGCTCAGGTCGGCGCTCAGATCCAGGAAGAAGTCGTTCCCCTTGTAGTAGAGGATCCCCGTCGCGGGCACGAGCAGACGCGCCTCGGGGAGGAAGAACGAGCTGATGTTGGCCGTGTACCGGCTGTGCCGGTAGCCGTATTCCGCCCCGAGCCATTCGGCGAAGACCTTCTGGCGGAACCGCACGTCGAACTCGATCAGGTTGTAGGAAATGTCGACCGGGATCGTGTCGAGCGGCAGCGTGATGAAGGAATTCGTCTGCCTCGTGATGTTGTAAAACTCCAGGGAGAGGCCCGGGTCCATCCCGAGGTCGAAGAACCCGGGGATCGCGCCGAGATAATCGAACGTGAAGAAGAGGTCCCGCTCCCCCTTCCAGTTCATCGAGGCGCTCCCGAAGAAGCCGTACCGGTCGAGCATGTCGTAGGAGAAGAGGTACGCCCCCGGCTTGAGCACCTCGAACCCCTTGTTCCTCGGGTTGTAGTTGTCGATCCGGAGGAAGGGGATCACCGTGAGGGTGGTCGTGGCGTTGTTGTACGTTCCGTCCTTCACCTCCGGGGGATTCGAATCGTCGTACCGGCGGAGCGACTGCCAGTCGAACCCGCCGTTGTCCCGGGGCGGGGCGCCGTTCGTGCCCTGGCCGCCCGGCGTCGCGCCGAGGGCGGGATACGCGCGGAACGGTTCCGCGGGCGTTCCCCGGCGGACGTAGTGCGCGGGGGCGGGGAGGGTCGAAGGACCGCTCATCAGCGCGAGTTTGTATCCCGAGGAGGCGTAATGCGCGTAGGCGAGGTCGCCCCCCGGACCGACCTCGGGCATGAACGCGCCGCCGACGACGTTCGTGACCTGTCCGGTGGACCCGGCCGCCAGGTCGAGCCGGTAGATGTTGAAGATGCCGGTCCTGTCCGACGAATAATAGAGCGCGGTTCCGTCCGGGGCGTAGGTCGCCCCGCGTTCATCGTCGGCCGTGGCGACGACCGGGACCGGGTCGCCACCCGACGCGGCGATTTTCAGGATGTCGCGCCCGTCCCTGATCGAGTAATCGAAGACGATCGTCGACCCGTCCGGCGACCAGGCGGGGTTGTAGACCTGCTCGCCCGACTCGTAGCGGGTCAGCTGCCGCGTCCCGGATCCGTCGACGTTCATCGTGAAGAGGTTGAGCGTCCCGTCTCCGCCGGAGACGTAGGCGATCGTCCGGCCGTCGGGCGACACGGCCGGGGCGTTCGCGCGGAGCCCGCGCGTCAGCCGCCGCTCATCCCCCGATCCGACGTCGACGGAGAAGAGGTCGGTGTAGGAGGACCAGAACGGATTGTCCCTGGTGTGTTTGGCGAAATAGATGGTGGTCCCGTCGGGGGACCAGGAGAAATTCGACCTCACCCCCGCGACCACCTTGCGCTCCTGCTTCGTCGCGGGGTCGAACAGGTAGAGCGACGACGATGAAAAATAATCGCCCTTCTTGTTGCTGACGTACGCGAGCCGTTTGCCGTCGGGGGAAAACGCCGGGTAGAGGTTCGCGAACCCGACGCCGCCCACGATGTCCCCTTCGGCGGGGGCGGCGAGCACCGCGGCGGTCCGGCCGGCATAGTCCGCCTTCAGCGCCTCCTGCCATTCACGGTAGACCGTTTCCCCGCCGACGCCGACAGCCCGTTCGATGGCGCCGTCGATCGTGACCTCGGTCAGCGTCGAGAGGTTCCGGGAGATTTCCCGGAGCTTCTCCTCGCCGAACCGGTCGACCAGGTAGCTCACGAAGGCGAAGCCGGCGTTGTACGACGACTCGTTCCCGAGGCTGGTCTTTCCGAACACCGACATTTCGTTCCAGGTCAGCATCGTGCCGTCGAGGACGTACGACCGGAGGATCATGTCGCGGTGGCTGTCCCAGTAGTCGTAATCGAGCGCCGACCGGTTGTACTGCGCGACCCCCTCCGCAAACCAGCTCGGGATCACGAACCCCGACAGGGGGTACGACACGATCCGGTTCGGGAACCCGTAGAGGACGTCCTGGCGGCGCTCCGACTCGTACCCGAGCCACTGGAGGTAGACGGCGGGCACCCGCCGGCCGAACTTGAACGAGGTCTGGATCTGGACGATGTGGGTGAATTCGTGGGTGATGACGTTCCGGAGCCAGTTGTGGGTGCCGCGGAGGTCGGTGTCGAGGGACGAGGCCCAGATCTCGACCTTGTTGTCGAAAAAATACGCCGCCCCGTTGGCGTAATCATCGTAATCCTTGATGACGAAGCTGACCTTGCCGTCGGGGGTGTGGTCGTAGAGCGCTGTGACCGGCCCGTAGATCTCCTCGGCGATCTTCGCCGTGACGCGGGCCGTGCGTTCGGTCCCCTCGTGGTAGTGGACGAAGAAATGTTCGGTCTCGAGGGTCCGCCACTCGAGCTCGGGATGGTGGAAATCCTCCTGCGCCGGCGCGCTCCCCGCGGCGAGGCAGGCCAGCGCGAGGGAGAGTGCGACGGCCGGCAGCGAAGGCCGGAGGGCCCCCGGGACCGCGAGGATGGACGTCGTCATTTCACCACCGCGATCGTGACCACGGCATTGCCCGACCCGGACCGGCCGTTCGCCTCGATCTGCGCGAAATAGACGCCGCTCTCGACGCCGGAAACGTCCCAGTCCGTCTCGTTGTCGAGTCCGCCGCGCGCGCTCAGCCCCTCGAACGAAGTCACCAGGTTGCCGGCGAGGTCGAAGATCCGGATCGTGACGGTCGCGTCGGTGGGGACGTAATACCGGATGTGCGTCAGGTAACCGTCCGCCCTGCCGACGGGGTTCGGCCAGTTGTAGGTGCGCGCGGGCGAGAGGAATCCTCCGGAGATCGGCGATTTCACCAGCACGGTGTCTTCCATGGCGCGGTTTCCCTCGTCCCGCGCGAACTGCGGCCAGGGCTGGACCGGCGGTGGTGCCGGACCGATGACCAGGCTCCCGGTTATCCAGGCATAGAGCGTCCCGTCTCCCGTCGCCGCCGCCAGACCGATGTCGACGCAGCTCAGGCAGGAACTCCGCGCGTAAAACACCGCCGGGGTCACGCCGTCGTTGGGGCCCGCCTGGAGCGGGAAACCGGGGAGCGCCCTACCCCCCCGTTTGTAGGCGAACACCACGCCTTCGGATGTCACGCCGGCGATGTCGGGCGCGCCGTCCCCGTCGAGGTCGGCAACGACCGGCGACCCGGCGAGGTCCGAGCCCGACCCGGCGTTGACCGGAAACCCGTCGAGCGGGGCGCCGGCCTGGTTCACGACGAACAGCTGCCGCCCGGCGAAGAACACGATGTCCTTCATCCCGTCGGCGTCAACGTCGGCGATGGCCGGGGCGCCTCCGATGCTCCCGCCCGCGTGGAACGGAAACCCGTCGAGTCTCCCCGTACAGATGTCATCCACCGAAACCGTGCCGCCTTCATGAAGGGTGACCCAGGTGAAGAGGTTGGGATCCCCGGGGGATGCGCCGTAAAACCTCCCGGCGGAAACGCGGGCCGCCCCGGACGTCAGCGGGACGCGCGGATCCGGGGCGGACGACCAGATGCACGCCGGCCCGAGGACCGACGCCGTTGCGCCGGAGCGAGCGCCGGCGACCAGGCCGCCTTCCTTCCCGAGGAGCGCGAGGCTGACCACGTCGGAGCTGTCGTCCGGGAAGGCGTGGAATTCCCGGACATCGTTCCCGCCGCGTCCCACGAGGTAGACGAACCCCTTCCCCGTGCCGACAGCGATGAACGAATCGGCGATGACCGGCGGGGTCGTCGCCGGGTACGGAAGGACGAGGGTGAAGAGCGAATCCAGGACGAGGTCCGCGTCGCCGTCGAAGAGTTCGGCGGCGACCAGCCGGCCGCCGCCGGAGGCCGACCCCGCCACGACGATGTCGGAATAACCATCATCGTCCAACAGGCCGAGGGCCGCCCTCGGGACGACGCTGTCCCACGCCGAAAAACCGCCGGGGAGAGGAAGGAGCCCGGACGAATCGGCGCCCGGGACGAGGGGCGCCCCGGACAACGTCCAGCCGTGCACGGCCGGGACGGGATCCCCGCTCACCGTCAGCAGGGCGCCGAATCCGGCCACGCTCACCGCCCCCGAGGAATACGACGACGCGGTCGATTTTGGAAATCCGGCCAGCGGGCTCACGAGGCTGTCGCCGAGGGTGAACCTCGCCGTCATGCGGGGGCCGCGGGCGGAAAATTCGGAAACGACGGCGTGGCTGTTGGTGAAATTGTACCCGAGGCTGGGGGGATTCGAGTTCGGCCCGAAGACGTTCGACGCCACCCGCAGCGGGGCCTGGTTGCCGGCGTACCAGAAATCGAGCACGGTCCCGTCCTCGCTCCCGGAGCCGGGACTGATGAACCCGTACGACTGGCCGATGTCCTGCGAACCGTCCGCCTCCTCGACGTCGACGCCCCGGCGGGAGGGATCGGCGTTGACCGTGCCAGACGCGAGGCCGGCGTCGATCACACCCTCGTCGACGTGCCAGATCAGGACGCCGCCGTCGAACCATTCCCCTGTCCGGCCGTTCACCCCGCCCGGCAGGCTCCAGTCGTAATCATCCACGTCGAGGAGCGTCCCGTAGACCGAGTCCAGGTCGACGAACGTGAACCCGGCGGTGTCCCTCGTCCAGGTCCGCGAGATCGTGTCGCCCGCGAACACCGTCCTGACCGTCTGGCCGTCCCCCATCGCGTCGCGGTTCCGGTTTTCGACCAGGAAGTATTCGCCCGTGCTGACCGGCACCCGGTAGACGGTGTCCGGGGCGTCGGGGATCCCGACCGCCGGGAGCCCGAGGACCGCGCTCCCCCCCGCGACCGTGATCGGGTCGACCCAGCCGAGGAAATATTTTTCCCACGCCGAGGGCTCGGGCGGGATGAACCCGCCCCAGCTGAAGATCGCCTGCCCGTCCATCAGGCCGAACCTGCCGATCCCTGACCGCCCGGTCCTGGTGTCGAACAGGTCCGGGAGTCCCAGGTGGCTGCCGACGTTCGCGGCCAGGAGGCCGTTGATGCCGAGCTCGAGAAGGACGCTCCCCCCCGTCACCGGTATCCGCCGGCTTTCGGTCTCGGGGATGATCATCGTATTGCCGATTGCGAAGGCCCCCCCGGAGACGGGGACGCCCCCGTAGCCGTCGCCGAACACCTTCCTGAGTGACCCCAGGTTCATGTAGAGTGAGGGAATGTCGAACGGCGTCGGGTCGAAGCCGTAGATGCTCACGAGGTCGATGTCTCGCCCGACCCCCGCGTGGAAGATGATGAACGCGTCGTAGTCGGCGAACGCCGTCCCCGGCGCGGCGGAATCGACGAGCGTCCACGCGTCGCGGACAAGCCGGGCCAGTTCGGCGTTGTCCGCGCTGTTTTTCGGCGGACTGTAGTCGCGCATCGGCGCGGAAAGCCGGTAGACGTCGGGGAGGAGGTCGGCCTCGATTTCCAGCAGGCCGCCCGAAACCTTCCGGTAATAGTGTTCCAGGAACGAGAGATGGACGCTGAAGTAGCCGGCGTCGTGGGGGGCCGGGTCCTTGACGCGCGCGAGCGATTCCGTCATGTCGAAGGTTCCGTTCCCGGAGGTGCGTTCGTCGTTGTCCGGGACGAATTCCACCATCGCGGCGAGAATTTTCAGGGTGTCCGGCGCGACCGCGGCTCCACGGCCCCGCTCGGGTCGCGCCGCCGGCGCGGTCCCATCCCCGCCGGCGATCCGATGGTTGAACCGGTGCGTCGGGGGCCCCTGTCCGATCGCCGCGGTCGCGGTGATCACGACGAGGAGGAGGACGCTGGAGACGCGGGATGAAAGTCCTGCTCGGGCCATTATAACCTTGGGGAATTTAACGGGAGTCTCATAGGACAGTCAGGTCCGGAGGTTCCGACGCTGCGACACCGGCCAAAAAGAGTCCGTCCGGAGAGCGCGAAGCCTGCCTCCGGACGGACCCCCGGTCAGTGCCCGGGCCGGATGGTCAGACGCCCCACGCGATGAGGAGCGTGAACCGGAGCGTTTCGCTGAGCGGATGGTTCTCCTCCACGGTCGAGAGGTAACTGAAATCGAACCCGTAGATGTCGTACCTCACCCCCGCACCGAACGTGAGGAACTTGCGGTTGCCGTAGTCCGGGTGCTCATAGAAATACCCGAACCGAAGGCTGATCAGCTTCGGCTCGCCGTACCAGTATTCCACGCCGGTGCCGATCGTCACCTTCTTCAGGGCGCCGTCCTCCCAGGCGGTGAAGAGCGCCTTCGGGAGGTTGTCGGGCGGCGGGGGGTCGCCGATCGGAACGCCCTGGTCGTTCACCGGCGCCGGGTGACGGCGGATGAGGATCCGGCTGAAATCGACGACGTAGGTGACGTTGTTGTACTGGCTCTTGAGCACGTCGACCGCCAGGCCCAGCCGCAGCTGGGTGGGGATCGGGTCGGCCTGGTCGGCGTCGATGTAGGTCAGCTTCGGGCCGAGGTTCGAGAGGTTGAACCCGACGCTGAACCTGTTGCCGATCTCCCCGAGGTTGCGCGGGCGCCAGAGTGCGCCGATGTCGAAGCTCACCGTCGAGGCCACGCCCTTCCGGTCCTGCCCCTGCACGTTGAAGGGGGCCAGAGAGCTGTGGATGTACCGGAGGTTGATGCCCACGCCGAGGTCGTCGGTGACCCTGGTCGCGTAGCCGACCGTGGCGGCCATTTCGAACGCGCGGAAGGTGCTGATCACTTCGGGGCCGTCGGCGGAGGTCTCGGAGAATTCCCCGAGGCTCAGGTAGGTGATGCTCGCGCCGAACGTCCCGTCCACGTCGGGCAGGTAGTTCCGGTACGCGACGTAATCGTAGAACAGGTCGGACTGCTGGAACTGCGGGAGCCAGGCGGAGTGGGTCAGGCTGACCTCCTGCCCGAACAGGAACGCGAGTCCGGCCGGGTTCCAGAAATTCGCCGAGGCGTCGTTCGCGAGCGCGACCCCCGCCTCGCCCATCGCGTCAGCGCGGGCGTTCGGGGCGATCAGCAGGAAGGGCACCGCCGACTCTCCCTGGGCCGGTGCCGGCGCCGGCAGCAGCGCCCCCGTGATCACGCCGAGGGCCAGGAGCCCCTTGAGCAACCGTGATAATCTGGATACAAACATGGCGAATTTCCTCTAATGTGGAAGTGAAAAATGAATTGGGATGCCTTCAAAAACCAGCGTGCCAGGGGATTGAAATGTACTTTTTTCCGTTATGAGAAGCAACCGATCCCCCGCGGTCACCGTGTAACACTCAACTTTCCGAGCGCTTCGCCCGAGTATTTTCCGTCGACGGTCCGCGCGATCACCTTGTAGAGATAGACACCGTTGGCCAGCTCGTCGCCCTCCCGGTCGCGGCCGTCCCAAGGGAGCTTGACGAACCGCTCACCGAAGCCGCGGCCTTCGACCGAATTGATCAGCCTCCCCGCGACGGTGTAGATTTTCACCTCGACGTCGACCGGCGACGTCTGGTTGTGCTCGAACGTGAAATTCGTGGCCCGGCTGAACGGGTTCGGGTAATTGTACACGTTTGCCAGCCGGAGTCCGCCGGCGCCGCCGACGCTGAACACCGTCTCTCCGGTTGAGGAGTTGTTCCAGGTGTCCCAGGCTCGCATCCTGATCCTGTGCGTGCCGGCCGGGAGCGGACCCAGCGCGTGTGTCACCACCCCCTCGCGGTAGGTGTCGGGCCTGCTCCGGTAGCTGTCGCTCAGGTCGATGCCCGCGGGCTGGTCGTCGATCCACGCCTCGAGGCCGTGCCCGATCCCCGCCCTCGACGTGTTCACGCCGCTCGAATCGGCGATGTCGACGATCAGCGTGGGCGACGACGAGACTTCGTCCCCCGGCCGGAAGTCGCGCGAATCGAGGTAGAGGCTCAGCACCGGTCCATGCGCGTCGGGCGGCGCAGTGGTGTCGGTCCCGGCGATCCTGATGTTCCGGGTGTACCCGGAGCCGTCGGTCGACTGGTTCCAGGTGTAGATGGCGATGCGCCCGTTCTCCTCGCCGTACGAGATGTCCTTCGGGACGATGAAATCGGCAGCGAGCCGGTCGAGCGCGGCGGTCGCCTCCCCCCTGAACAGGATGTTGCCGGAGGCCCGGTAGCGGTAGGTCCCGGCGGTCGGATCGTTGATGGTCACCAGCCGGTCGGCGTCGTAGACCGAGACGCGCGCTGAACCCGACCAGGCCGGCGCGCCCGCGTCCGGGGCGATCCGCGCGGACACCGAGGAGAGCCCGAGCGCGTAGAGGTCCACCACCTGGTCGGCGGGACGGTGGTTGACCGAATCGACGACGACGAACCGCTTCGGGAACGCCGGGATGAGCGCCGGGTCCCCGAGGATGAAGTATTTTTCGTCGTTCGATCCGGTGAGCACCTGCTTGGTCCGGAACATCGCGTCCCCGAGACGTTGCGTCACCATCCGTCCGAGCGAGTCCTCCTCGAAGAGGTAGGAGAAGAATGTCGAATTCATCCGGAGGTTCTGGAAGGCGTACACGACGCGGGTCGCTGAGAGTCCCGCGATCGCCCCCGCTCCGGGCTTCGCGGTCAGGATTTCGGCCCCGCTCTGGTCCGCGATCGCGTCGAAGTAGGCGTAGTTGCAGGTGGCCGCGATGAGGATGAAATATTTCCCCTTGTTGGTGAGGAGCGGGATGTCGTCCTCTCGGACGAACACCGCCTCGTGGGTCCAGAGCCGCGGATTGCCGTGTCCGGAAAAATTGAGGACGAGCGTGCCGCGGTTGATCGCGTCCCGGATGGCCTTGTTGACGCCCGGCTTCCGCCTCCCCGCCGCGGCGATCTCCGTCGGGTAATCGAAGAGGTAGATTTTTTCGCGGTCGAAGAGGTCCGGAAGGACGTTCGCGACGTTCTCGCCGTGCTGCAGGTGGAGGAAGCGGTCGTCGTCGCCGGCAGCGGCGAGGCCGTCGTCGGCGACGAACGTAACGAGGGTTTTCCACGTGTCCATCACCGGCGCGGTTTCGTACTCGATGATCTTGTCCACCATCGTCGACGCCTCGGAGGCGTTCTGCGCGGTCAGCCTCCCGAGCGCGAGCTGGACCCTCTCCGACCCGTCGACGAGGGCGAAGTAGTCGTCCGAGGCGTACGTGTCGATCGGCCTGAAGGTGGCCTCGGTTTCCCACGGGGGCATCAGCATCGGCCCCGACGCCACTGCCCGCCGGTAATCGTAATCGCCGTCGCCGAGCAGGAGCGCGTACCGCGGGGGTGGCGTCTGCGTTTGGACGGCGTACTTGAAGTAATTCCGGATGGCGACCGGCGAGGGGATCCCCCCGCCGAACTCATTGTAAATATGCTCCACGTTCACCACGCGCACGGCGAGATACGACGGGCCCGGCCGTTCGCGGAACGCCTTCAGCCTGTTCGCCGCGCCGAGCAGCGACGGGTGGGCCACGATGATCATGTCGGCGACGCCGGGGTCGCCGTGGAGGTCCTGGTTCGGCACCGGGACGATCGCCGCCGGGGTGAGGTACCCGTTCGGCCCCGCCAGGGCGATATGCCGCCGGGCGCCCGGGGTCCCGGCCGCGCGGAACGCGCAGGTGTCGGAATGATTGTCGGTGACGATCAGCGCCGGGGAATCGTGCGCGCTCACGTCGAACGCCCGCACGGCCGTGCCGCTGAACCCGGTGACGCGGTATTCGATGACGGCGCCGGTGTCGGGCATGTGGAACGAGATCCGGTCGGCCTGGACGACCGTGCGGCGTTCGTAGAAAACTTCGTACCAGTCGAGGTACCCGGTCCCGGCGGAGCTCCCCGACGCGTACGCGATGTTGAGCAGGCTCTGGCCGTCCCCCCAGGACACCGTCGCGGCGCGGTCCGCGGTCGAGAAGAGCACCTGGTCGTGGAAGTAGCTGCCGACCACCGTGCCGGGAACCGTCACCGCGGTGCCGAGCTGCAGGCCGTGGTCCGAGACGACGAACGACGAGGTCGACGACGCCCTCGACCCGAACCGGAACCGGTAGCGGATCGTCGAACCGGCGATCAGCCCCGGGAGCTGGTGCGCGTACGTCAGCCGGTCGCCGGCGTTGAACGACTGCCCGAGCCAGGAGAGACCCGACGCGAGGATGTTCTGCCGGTCGTCCTCCCTGAACAGTTTCCCCTCGACCGAGCCGGCGGCGTAGTCGGCCGCCGGCGCCGCACCCAGGACGGGCATCGGCCTGCCCGGCGCGCCGCCGTAGGTAATCCAGTAGTAGCTGGTCTCCCAGAAACGGTTCACCGTGTGCGAGAGGCGTCCGGAGGCGGGATCATACTTCCACCCGCGCGTCGCCGTGGCGTAGAAAATCACCTCGTCGGACGGGTCTAGGACGCCGGGGCTCCCCGCGTCGTTCACGATCCTGGCGACCTCCACGAGGTCGTCGGCGACCGGAGCGAGGGGATTCAACGGGAGCTCGGCCCCCCCGTTCCCGAAGACGCGGATCGATCGCGGGTCTGTCGAGGCGGGAACTCCCGCGCCGGCGAGCATCTGTCCCGTCAGCCGGTAGATTCCCTCTTCGGTCACCGAGAGTTTCAGCCAGGCCCCCTGCGCGAGCACGCTGCCCGCAAGCCGGGTGGTGCGCGTCGCGTCTCCCGTCCGTCCCTGCCGCCCGGAGACCGGGGAAGGTTCCTGCCCGCGCGGGTCGTTCACGGCGATTCCCGCCGCCATCGGGTCGGCGCCCGGCCGCCCGGGCGCGGGTGCGTCGGAGCTGACGCGGACGACGATGCGGGAATACCGGCGGAGAACGCGCGACGCCGGATCGTACCGGAGGGGGGCGATCACGAGGTTGCCGAGGATCGTCCCGCGGACCGCGCCGACGTCGGTGAGCACGGCGATGTCGGCGGGAAGAAAGCCGGTTGTCCCGTAGAGGGCCGGATCGGGACGGTGGATCCACGATGGGACGTCGCCGCCGCCGGCGAGGTCCGGCGCCGGGGCAAGGAGGACGCCGGAGGTGTCGGAGTATTCGGCGTCGAGGATCTCGACCCTGTGCCCGCCCGTACCGACGAGGAGGGGGACCGTGCGGACGGAAATGTACGGCGACCCGGGTCGGATCTCCGGCGGGGCGCCGCCGCCTTCGAAGTCGAACTGCAGCGAGGTTCCGCCCGGGACCGGCCGGGGAACCGCGGGCAGCCATTGGGGCGTGAATTCCACCACGACGCTGACCGGGTCGGAGGAGAGCACCACCACGTCACCGCGCGACGAGGCCGGGGCGCGGGCCACGGCGACCAGCGCCAGCGCGAACGTCACTATGAGATATGTCCCCTGGTATCGTCCCATTCAAATCAAAAAAAAACCGGGTGTCGGAAACTCCGACGCCCGGCAAGCTCACACAGGATCATGAACATCCGTTTTTGTCAGAGGTCTTCGCGCTACCTGAATTCCACGTTCCGCCGCCGATGGCGGTTGAACGCTGATTCCCGCTGCCTAAACCTTTAACAAAAAGCTATGCTCAGGACTCCGTGTGATTGACCCTGGTTCGATACGCAGGATAAATATAGAGAAAGCGGGAGATATTGTCAAGGCGAAGGTTGATTTTCTCCCCGAAAATGCGTAAATTAAATCGCAATCCGGGACGTTTTCTCCACTCCTCTCCGGCCATGAGCAAAAACCTGGGAATATTATTCGTAGCGAGCGAGGCCGATCCGTTCATCCGGACCGGCAGCCTCGCCGACCTGGCGGGAAACATCCCGAAGGCGATCAAGAATTCCGGCCACGACGTCCGCGTCGTCCTCCCAGGATACAGCTGCATCAACGGGAGGAAGTTTCAGATCCATAACCTCCTCCGGATGAAGGACATCTGCGTGCCGGTGGCGGGGTCCACCGAGTTCGGGCAGGTGCGCTCGTCCTACCTCAACGGCGAGACGCACAAGGTCCTCGTCTATTTCCTCGCGAACGAGCGCTACTTCAACCGCGAGGGCCTCTACGCGAACCCGCTGACCAAGAAATACTTCCCCGACAACGACGAGCGGTTCATCTTTTTCTGCCGCGGCGTCCTCGAAACGCTGAAGCGGCTCCGCTGGCAGCCCGACGTGATCCACTGCAACGACTGGCAGACGGCGCTCATCCCGGCATACCTGAAGACCATCTATAAAAACGACCCCTTCTTCCGGAACGTGAAAACGGTCTTTACCGTCCACAGCCTCGCTTCCCACGGCACGTTTCCGAAAAGCGCCTTCGACAAGAGCGGCCTACCGCTCGAACTCTTCCCCGCCAACGGCGGTCCCGCGGGGCGGCTCAATTTCATGAAGGCGGGCCTCACGTGCGCGGACGTCGTCACCACGATCGGCGCCCGGGCCGAAAAGGGGATCCGCCACTCGAGCCAGTCTGACATCGAACAGCTCTTCCAGGACAGGAAACAATCCATCATCACGCATGCGACCGACCACACCCGCAACGGGGGCGTGGAAATTCTCGCCCGTCAGTTCATGGACATCTACGCCTCGCTCGCCAAGAATGGCTGATGGGAAGCATGGCGGTATTTCTCGACCGTGACGGCACGGTCAACGAGGAAGTCGATTTTCTCACCTCCCCCCGGGACCTCCACCTGATTCCCCGTTCAGCCGACGCGATCCGGAAGGCCAACGAACTCGGCCTTAAGGTGTTCATCGTGACCAACCAGTCGGGCGTCGCCCGTGGCCTGATCACCGAAGCCGGGCTCGACGAAGTGCACCGGACCCTCACCGAACGCCTCGCGGAACAGCGCGCGCGCGTCGACCGCATCTACTATTGCCCCCACCATCCCTCCGAGGGCGCCGACGGCTACCGCCGGGACTGCGACTGCCGGAAGCCGAAGACCGGCATGATCGACCGGGCGGTGAGGGAGTTCGGGATCGATCCCGCGCGATCCTACGTTATAGGTGATCGGACCGTCGACGTGGAAATGGCGAAGAACGCGGGCGCCCGGGCCATCCTCGTGCTCACCGGCTACGGCAGGGCCGAGCGGGAACTCTGCGAGCGGGACCGCATCCCCCTCGACTACGTCGCCGGCGACCTCTACGACGCGATGGAATACGTCGCCGGCCACCTCCACAACGAACCAGCATAATCCGGATGATCAACGCCATGAAATTCGCGGTCCCCCTCCTGCTCGCAGGCCTCCTCCTCCTCGCCCAGGCGGGATGTTCCGACGACCCGAACGCGTCGGGGGAGCGCCTCCTCCCCGACTCATTGAGCATCGTCGAAGTCACCGCGCTCGCGACGTCCGACACCAGCTACCTCGCCCGCATCGGCGGCAACCAGGCCACGCTCCTCCTCGGCACGACGCCGGGCTTCGAAGCGCGCTCGCTCCTGCGCTTCTCCTTTCCCGCGTTCGACACGACCTTCCGGATCGATTCGTGCGTGATCAGGTTCAGGCCGTCGTACCGGCTGCCCGACAGCGGGGGGACGCTTTCGTTCACGATCCATGAAATGACCGCCTCCTGGAGCAACGCGTCGTTCCGGTGGGACAGCGTTCCGAACTCCTTCAACCCGGCGGTCTCGGGCTCGTTCTCGGGGAGCGTCTCGGCGGCCGATACGCTGCTGCGGGTACACCTCGACACCGCCCTCATCCGCTCCTGGCTCAGGGCCGGCACCGGCTCGCTCATGATGGTCCCCGCCCCCGGGCAGTCGACGGTCGTCGGTTTCCACAGCCCCTTGCAGGTCGCGCTCGGGCTCCAGCCGGTGCTCGAGATCAGTTATCGCGGCGCGGCCGACACCACGCTGAAGCTCTCCCGGAACGGGAACGAGGCCGTGTTCGTCGCGGACGGGGGCATCCCCGCCGTCGGCGGGCTCGCGGTGCTCCAGGGCGGCGTCGCCTACCGGGGCCGGATCCGGTTCGACTCCCTCTCGCTGCCGGCCGGGGTCGGCATCGCCCAGGCGTTCTTCGAGATGACGCCCAATCCCGGCCTCCCGCCGGGGCCCGGGGCGTCGAGGGATTCCCTGAGCATCTCGTTCGTCCAGGACCGCTCGTTCCCGCTCGATTCGATCGTGCTCTCGGGTTTCTGTTACCCCGTCACCGTGAACGGCCTGAAGATCTACCGGGCCGACATCAAGACCTACGTCCAGCTCTGGAACACCCGCGAGCCCAACGAGGGGATCGTCCTCAGGACTCTCGCCGAGTACGGTACGCTCGACCGGTTCGGCTTCTACGACGCGACGGCCGCCGACTCGCTCCGCCCCAGGATCCGCATCACCTACACACAATTCCCCTGACATGAAAAACCGGCCCGGTTCACCCTCCGAACGGATCATCGCCCTCGCCTTCCTCGCCATCGCGTCGACCCTCCCGCTCCCGGCCGGGAGCGGAGGTTCCGTGTACTCCCGGTTCGGCGTCGGCGACCTCCGGTTCTCGTCATCGACCCGGTTGTTCGGGATGGGGGGAACGGGCGCGGCCTACCGGCCGGCCGGCTCCATCAACGAGATCAACCCGGCCTCCTGGTCGGACATTTCCACCGTGCGCTTCTCCGCCACGGCCCTCTACGAGGGGTTCAGGACCGATGACGGCTCCACCTCCGCCTATCTCGCCGGAATGTTCCTCAACGGCCTGAGCCTCGCCATCCCGTTCGACAGCGGCCTCGGCCTCACGTTCGGGGCCGGCCTCGCGCCCTACAGCCGGATCAACTACCACGTCGTGGGGCCGGTCAGCCAGGCGGGTTTCGAGTACACGCTGGCTCGCATCGGGGAGGGCGGCATCTCCCGCGCCTTCGCCGGGATGTCGGTCTCGATCGTCCCGGGACTGAGCGCCGGCGCGCAGTTCAACTATTACTTCGGGTCGAGCCGTCACATCCTCAGGCAGTCGTTCGGCGGGACCGCGTACGTCGGAGCCGAACTCACGCGCACCGAAAACATCCGGGGCGCGGGGTCCACCTTCGGCATCCTCTACGACCGCCTGGGCGCAGCCCTGGGCCTGGAGGGCGGATCGTCGGCAGCGCTCGGGTTCTCCGTCTCGACGGCGGCGTGGCCCTCGGTCAGCAGCGAACGGATCTACAATTACACGGCAGCCTCCTCGGCGAACCCCCTCGACACCATCGACGGCGGCGAGCGTTCGTTCCGGATCCCCTTCTCGGTGACGGGGGGCGTCAGCTACCGCTCCGGCTCGCTCACCGCGGCCGCCGACGTCCGATACCAGGACTGGAGCGGGACGGCGTTCGAACAATCGGCGGCGACCAGGCTGAAGCGGAACCTGCGGTTCTCCGCCGGCGTCGAACTGTTCCGCGCGGCGGGGCCCAACGTCAACCCGGCGAGGACGACGTCGTACCAGTTCGGCCTCTACCACGACGCCGGCTACCTCGAAATCGGGGGGGAACCGATCTCCGAAAACGGCCTCACGGCGGGCATCGCCTTCCCGATCCTCGCCGAAACACGCCTCTGCATCGCGGCGGGATTCGCGATGCGCGGATCCACCGACAACCTTTTGCAGGACGACAAAATTTTCCGTATATCGGCATCGATGGACATCGCCGAACTCTGGTTCCAGCGCCCCCCCGAGGAGTGACCATGGCCGCCCGCACGATCGCCGCCGGCTCGGACCACGCCGGGTTCGAATACAAGCAACGGATCGTCGGACTGCTCCGGTCGATGGGGATGGATGTCCTCGATTGCGGCCCCGCGTCCGCGGATTCCGTCGACTACCCCGACTTCGCGCACACCGTCGCCTCCGCGGTCTCGTCCGGAAAGGCGGAGGCGGGCGTCCTCGTGTGCGGCACCGGGATCGGCATGTCGATCGTCGCGAACAAGCACCCAGGGATACGCGCCGCGAACGTCGAATCGGTCGCGGCGGCCCGGCTCGCGCGCGAACACAACGACGCCAACGTCCTGGCCCTCGGCGCCCGGATCACCGGATGGGACCTGGCGAAGGAGATCCTGATCGCCTTCCTCTCGACCGCTTTCGAGGGGGGGCGCCACCGGAAGCGGGTCGATAAAATCCACAACCTGACGAACCTCTGACGATGACACGCCTCGAACAGGCCGATCCCGAAGTCGCCGCGGTCATCCGCAGGGAGACCGGGCGGCAGAACACGACGCTCGAACTGATCGCCTCGGAAAATTTCGTGAGCCCCGCCGTGATCGAAGCGATGGGTTCGGTCCTGACCAACAAGTACGCCGAGGGCTATCCGGGGAAGCGCTACTACGGCGGGTGCGAGTTCGTGGATCAGGCGGAAGATCTGGCGCGCGACCGGGCGAAGAAGCTGTTCGGCGCGGAATACGCGAACGTCCAGCCGCATTCCGGGTCCCAGGCGAACATGGCGGTCTATTTCACGTTCCTGAAACCGGGCGACACCGTGATGGGGATGGATCTCTCCCACGGCGGCCACCTCACCCACGGTTCGCCTGTGAATTTTTCCGGCCGGCTCTATAAGTTTGTTCCGTACGGCATCCGCAGGGAGACCGGGACCATCGATTACGACGAGGTGGAACGGGTGGCGCTCAAAGAGCGGCCGAAGATGATCACGGTCGGCGCAAGCGCCTATTCGAGGAACATCGATTACGGAGCGTTCCGGCGGATCGCCGACAAGGCGGGAGCGTTCCTCTTCGCCGACATCGCCCATCCCGCCGGCCTCATCGCGATGAAGCTGCTCGACGATCCGCTCCCGCACTGCCACGTGGTGACCTCGACCACGCACAAGACGCTGAGGGGACCGAGGGGGGGGGTGATCCTGGTCGGGAGGGACTACGAAAACCCGTTCGGCCTGACGGCCCCCAAATCGGGACGCGTTAAGATGATTTCGGAACTGCTCGACTCGATGGTGATCCCCGGGATCCAGGGAGGCCCGCTGATGCACGTCATCGCCGCGAAGGCGGTGGGGTTCCGCGAGAATCTCGACCCGTCGTTCGGCGCCTACGCCGGACGGGTCATCGCGAACGCGAGGAGGCTCGCGGCGGCCCTCGCGGCCCGCGGCTACGACGTCGTCTCCGGCGGCACCGACAACCACCTGATGCTGGTCGACCTGAGGAACAAGGGGTTGACCGGGAAGGACGCCCAGGAAGCGCTCGACCTCGCGGGCATCACCGTGAACAAGAACGCCGTCCCCTTCGACGACAAGAGCCCCCTCATCACGAGCGGGATCCGCGTGGGTACGCCCGCGCTGACCACGCGCGGGATGGGCGAGGCGGAAATGGATCGGGTCGCGGGGCTGATCGACGCCGTCCTCACGGGAATCGGCGACCAGGCGACCTACAGGGCCGTCGCCCGCGAGGCGGCCGACCTCTGCGCCGGGTTCCCGCTCTACGCCGGGTAGGCCGGACGCCGATGAAGCGATCCCGCCACACCGGACCCGCGGACGGACCCGAGGAATTCACGACCGACGAGCAGGAGATGTCGTTCCTCGACCACCTCGAGGAACTCCGGTGGCATATCATCCGGGCCGTCGCGGGGGTCCTCGCCGCCGTGGCGGTCTGCGGCTATTACGCCGACTGGATCATCAACGAAGTCATCCTCCGGCCGAGCACGCTCACCACTCCCCCCCTCGAGCTCATCAACACGATCCCCTACGGGCAGATCACGTTCTACATGATGACCGTCGTCGTGTCGGGCCTGGTGATCAGCGTCCCCTGGATCCTCTACCAGATCTGGAAATTCATCCAGCCCGGCCTCCTGCCGAAGGAGCGCAAGTACATCGCCCGGATCGTGACGTTTTCATCGCTCTGCTTCTTCGCCGGCGTCGCCTTCTCCTACTTCCTGATGCTCCCCTACATGCTGCAGTTTTTCACGGAATTCGGGACGAAAGACATCAGGAACATGATCGCGGTGAGCGAATACATGAGCTTCGTCATCCAGCTCGTGCTGATCTCGGGCCTCCTCTTCGAGCTCCCGATGGTGTCGTTTTTCCTGGCCCGGTTCGGCATCATGACCCCGGCCTTCATGCGTCACTACCGCCGCCACGCCTACGTGGTCATCCTGATCGTGGCGGCGATCGTCACCCCGACGACGGATCCCGTCACGATGTCGGTCTTCTCGATCCCGATCGTCGTGCTCTATGAAGTGAGCATCGGCATCGCCGGGATCGCGAAGCGGAAGCGGGACGCCGCCAACCCCTCGATCATGGACACCTGATGAAACTCAAGGAACTCACCGCGCCCGTCGACCGCGAACTCGACGTCTTCGACGACCGGCTCCGCGACGCGATGAAATCGAAGGTCGCCTTCGTCGACCTGATCGTGCGGTACGTCGTGCGGCAGAAGGGGAAGCGGATCAGGCCCGCCCTCGTCCTCCTGTCGGCCCGCGCCTGCGGGGAGATCAACGAAAGCACCTACCGCGGGGCCTCCCTCGTCGAGATCCTCCACACGGCCACGCTCATCCACGACGACGTGGTGGACGACGCCGACACCCGGAGGGGCATCGCGTCGATCAACGCGGTCTGGAAGAACAAGATCGCGGTGCTGATGGGGGATTACATGCTCGCCAAGGGGCTCCTCCTGTCGCTCGACAACGACGATTTTCAGTTCCTGAAGATCATCTCGGACGCCGTCCGGAGGATGAGCGAGGCGGAAATCCTCCAGATCGCCAAGAGCAGGGACCTCGACCTCGACGAACCGACCTACCTGAAGATCATCTCGGACAAGACCGCGTCCCTCCTCTCGACCTGCTGCCGGATCGGGGCGGCCAGCGCCTCGACCGATCCGGCGCTCGGTGAAGCGATGAGGGTGTTCGGCGAAAACGTCGGGATGGTCTTCCAGATCCGCGACGACCTGCTCGATTATACGGGACGGAAGAGCATCACCGGGAAACCCACCGGCGGCGACCTCAAGGAGAAGAAGCTGACGCTACCCCTGATCCACGCCCTCTCGCGGGCTCCGAAGTCGGATTCCCGGAAGATCATTTCCCTCATCAGGAACGGCGCTTCGGGCAAGGAGATCCAGCGCATCGTCGAATTCGCCGAGGGGCACGGCGGCATCGAATATTCCCTGGCGAAAGCGGCGGAGTATTCGTCCGTCGCGGTCGGGGCGCTTGAAGCGCTTCCGCCCTCGGAATCGAAAAACGCGCTCGAAAACTTCGTCGGTTATATGATGGAAAGGACGAAGTAGGAAATATCGTCAGAAAAGCTCGCGCTGGTAACGCCATCGATCCGACGCCCTCTCCCCTGCCGGGGAGAGGGCGTCGTCGTTCAGGCCGCTACCGCACGACGAGGACGGGGCAGGGAGCCTTGCGCACGACCTTTTCCGTCGTGCTCCCAAAGAGGATATGCTCCACGCCGGTGTGGCCGTGGGTGGCGATGATGATGAGATCGACGTCGAAATCGCGCGCCGCGCGGATGATCTCCACGAACGGACGACCCGCCGACACGTTGTACTTCACGGCGAGCTTCCCTCCGACGTATTTTTCGGAGAGACGGACCAGCTCGGCCCTGCCCCGCTCGGAGAGGTCGCGCTCGATCCGGGGAATCCCCACCTGGCCGTAGCCGAGGTCGGCGGGGTATCCCACCGATTCCACCACGAAGACCAGGAGCAGCTCGGCGTCAAAGATGGATCCGAGTTCGACCGCGTAACGGAGGGCATCCTTGGAATGCTCCGAAAAATCGATCGGCACGAGGATCCGGCGGAACCGTCCCTTCAGCTTCCCGGACGGCGGTTGTATCTTCTTTTTCATCGGCGCAGCTCCTCTCCCCACGGCGTGGGATCGGCGTTCAGTCGGGGTATACTTTCGTAAGCCAGTTTTTCGTGTCGTTGCCGTTGTGCACGACGTCGAAGAATCGCTTCTGGACATCCTTCGTGACGGGTCCGGGCAGGCCGTCGCCGATGGGGAACCGGTCGACGCTCCGGATGGGCGTGATCTCCGCGGCGGTCCCGGTGAAGAACAATTCGTCGGCGATGGTGAGCAACTCGCGCGACACCGGCCCCTCGATGATCCGATGCCCGGCTTCGCGGAGCAGCGCCATCGCGGTCGAACGGGTGATGCCGGGCAGGACGCTCGACGTGAAGGGCGGCGTATACACGTCCTTGTTCTTGACCATGAAAATGTTCTCGCCGCTTCCCTCGCTCACGTAGCCGAAGACGTCGAGGGCGATCCCCTCGGTGAACCCCGCCTTGACCGCCTCCATCTTGATGAGCTGGGAGTTGAGGTAATTGCCGCCCGCCTTCGCGATGGTCGGGAGGGTGTTGGGGGCCGGCCTCGTCCAGGAGGAGACGCAGCAGTCGATCCCCTTGGTGAGCGCGTCGGCGCCGAGGTAGGTGCCCCACTCCCAGACGGCGATCGACACGTCGACCGGGTTGTTCAACGGGTTGACCCCGACGTCCCCGAAGCCGCGGTAGACGATCGGGCGGATGTAGCACGACTTCATCTTGTTGACGCGGATCGTCTCCAGGATCGCGTCGGTCAGCTGATCGCGCTTGTACGGAATTTCGGCGTGGTAGATCTTCGCGGAATCGTACAGCCGTTCAAGGTGCTTCTCGAGCCGGAAGACCGCCGGCCCCTTCTTCGTATCGTAACACCGGATCCCCTCGAACCAGCTGGACCCGTAATGGACCACGTGTGAGAGGATGTGAATATTCGCGTCATTCCAATTGACGAACTTGCCGTTCATCCAGATTTTTTCGACGGGCTTGACAGGCATGGTGAGGCTCCTTCGCGGTTAGAGTGGTTTTTCGTAGACCCGGTAGATCTTGGTGCGGGTGCCGTTCATGAACGCGGCCGCCCGGTTCATCATGACGTTGTCTTCGAGGATCCAGCCGGCTTCGCCGATGGGATAGCCCATCGCGTTCGCGCGCCGCCCGGTTTCGTACATCAAGAGGCTCCCCGCCCCGCTGCGAAGGCGGTCGGGAAGCACCCCGAGCACCAATATACGAACCCTCCTGATTTTTTTCCTCAAAAAAATGAGGCAGAAGAGCCCGGTCAGGAGCCGGCCGCTCCTGTTGAAGCGAAGGGCCTGGTTGTAATCGGGCAGCGTGAGCGCGAATCCGACCGGTTTTCCCCCCGATTCGGCGAAGAGCACCAGCTCCGGCCGGAGGATCGGCTTCAGGTCCGCTGCGAGGGCGTTAAATTCCTCGCGCGTGAGCGGCACGGCGCCCCAGTTATGCTGCCAGGCGGCGGCGTAGAGCTCCCGGATGCGTTCGATCTCCGCGTCGAAATCCGCCATGTTCAGCGGCCTGATGGTCATCGCCTCACGCTCCATCAGCTTCGCGGTCACCCTCGCGAGTTTTTCGCTCACGAACGTCTCTTCGTGGAGTTCGTACGAGTAGAGGTCCTTCACCTTCGCGTACCCGGCGCCCTCGATCAGGCCTCCGTAGTAGGGCGGGTTGTACGGCATCATCACCGACGCGGTGTCCCCGAACCCTTCGACGAGGAGGCCGAATTCGTCGTTGACCGAAGGGTTGGCCGGCCCCCTGATCGCGGTCACCTTTTTCTCGCGGAGCCACGCTTCGGCGGCGGCGAAGAGCGCGCGCGCGACCTCCGGATCATCGGCGCATTCGAAGAACCCGAAGAAGCCGATGTTCTCGGAGTGCTCCCGGTTGTGGTTGGCGTTGAGGATGGCCGCGATTCTCCCCACCGCCCTGCCGTTCCGTTCGGCGATGAAGAATTCCGCCTCGGAATGGAGGAAGAACGGGTTCTTCCCCCGGTCCAGCAGTTTCCGCCGTTCCGCGAGCAGCGGCGGCACCCATTGTTCCTGGTGGGCGTTCATCGTCCACTGGAGCCTGATGAATCGGTTGCGGTCGCCCCGCGTGCGGATCGGGCGGACTGTCAGAGGTGACATGGGGTCAGAGAATGTGGAATGGCAGGGTGATCAATCCGGGCCCCGCCGGCCCGGCTGAACAAGGGTCAGGATATGATGCCGAGCTTCCTGCCCGCGGTGCCGAACACCTCCAGGATGGTGTCGAGGTGCGACTGCTCGTGCGCCGACATGAAGCTGGTCCGCATCATCTGCATCCCCGGGGGCACGCCAGGGCTGATGAACGCGTTCACGAACACGCCCGCGTCGAACAGCTCCCTCCAGAACGTGAAGGTCAGCAGGTCGTCGCCGATGATGACGGGGACCACCGCCGACTGGCCGTCGATGATCCTGAAGCCGAGCTTCCGGAACCCCTTTCGCATCGTGTCGGCGTTGGAGAGCAGCTTCGTGATCCGTTCCGGTTCGGCCTCCAGGATGTCGAGCGCCGCGATCGCGGCGGCGACCGACGCCGGCGTGGGGCTCGCGCTGAAGATCAGGGCCGGGGAATTGTGCTTCAGGTAGTTGATGACCCGTTCCTCACCAACGACGAACCCGCCGAGCGAGGCGAACGTCTTGCTGAAGGTGCCCATCGTCATGTCCACCTGGTCGACGAGGCCGAAATGGCTTGCCGTCCCGCGGCCGCCGGCGCCGATGACCCCGACGGAGTGCGCGTCGTCGACGAGGACCCTCGCGTTGTGGGCTTTCGCGATCGCCGTGAGCTTCGGCAGGTCGACGATCGTGCCCGACGTGCTGAACACGCCGTCGGTGGCGATCAGTTTTCCCGCCCCCGCGGGCAGGCGGGAGATCACCCGCTCCAGGTCCGCCATGTCGTTATGCTTGTAGCGGACGAAATCCGCGAACATCCCCTTCGCCATCATGTACCCCGCGACGATGCAGGCGTGGTTGTCCTTGTCGGTGACGAGGTACTCGCCCCGCTGGACGAGCGTGGGGATGATTCCCTGGGCGGTCTGGTACCCCGTTGAAAAGAGGAGGCACGATTCCTTGCCCATGAATTTCGCGAGGCGGGCCTCGAGCTCGTTATGCAGGTCGAGCGTTCCGGTCAGGTAGCGCGACCCCGAACAGCCGGTGCCGTATTTTTCGACCGCCCTGATCGCGGCCTCCTTGACTTTCGGGTGCGCGGTGAGGCCGAGATAATTGTTGGACCCCGCCATCACCACCCTCCGGCCCTCGATCCGGACGACCGGCCCTTCGTTCTCCTCGATTGCGCGGAAATAGGGATAGAACCCGGCGGCCTTTACCTCGTCGGCGCGGGTGAAATCGAGGCATTTCCGGAAGAGGTCCACCGGAGCCTTCGGGGCCTGAGCGGATGCGTCCGTCTGCGTTTCAGGAGTGGCGCTCATGGCGTGGGGCGGTTGTCCGGGAGGATGTTTGACGTAGATATTTTTTTTAATATACTGCGTGGTCCCGTGAAAGTCAATTCAACGCCCCGGTTTCCGGGGCCCTCCACGGAGTTCATTCCCGACAACGTCATGAAGATCCTGATCACCGGCGCCACCGGCTTCATCGGAAGCCACATCGCCGACCGCCTCCACGCCGCCGGCCATTCGCTGAGCGCCATCGTGCGCGGGTCGTCCGACAAAAAATGGATCGCCCGACTCCCCGTCGAATACCGCGAGGGTGAATACGCCGACGGCGCGTTCCTCCGGAAGGCGGTCGCCGGCGCGGAGATGATCTACCACGTCGCCGGCGTGACCAAGGCGAAGACGACGGAAGGCTACATGCAGGGGAACCACGCGGTGACCCGCGACCTGCTCGCCGCCGTGCTCGCCGCGGGAGGGCCGCTGCGGCGGTTCGTGCACGTGAGCAGCGGA
This sequence comes from uncultured Chlorobiaceae bacterium, assembly GCA_964596065.1. GTDB lineage: Bacteria > Bacteroidota > Ignavibacteria > UBA10030 > SZUA-254 > SZUA-254. The sequence continues at coordinate 60,630 of CAZQSM010000003.1, forward strand.
GCCGCGGTCGGGCCGGCGTCCGCCGGCGTCCCGGTCGACGAAGCCACCCCGTTCCACCCGATCACCAGCTACGGGCGGAGCAAGATGGAGGCCGAGAAGGAATGCCTGAAGGCGATGCACTCCATCCCGCTCACGATCGTGCGGCCCCCGGCCGTCTACGGGCCCAGGGATACCGACGTGTTCGAATTTTTCCGGACGATGCGCAGGGGGATCCAGCCGCTGATCGGGTTCGGGGAAAAACTGGTGAGCCTGATCCACGTCTCGGACCTGGCCGACGGCATCATCCTGGCGGGCGAGCACCCGAAGTCCGCCGGCCAGACCTATTTCATCTCGAGCGGGGCGCATTACAACTGGCTCCACGTCGGCGACGTGACGGCCGCCGTGATGAACCGGCGCCCCCTCCGGATCAAGATACCCGAATGGTGCGTCTACGCGATCGGGGCGGTGGCCCAGACGCTGGCGGCGTTCGGCGACAAACCGGCGGTGATCAACCTGGAGAAGGCGCGGGACATCGTGCAGGACGCCTGGATCTTCGACGGCTCGAAGGCGGTCCGTGAATTGGGATTCAGCGAGAAACTCTCGCTCGAAGAGGGCGTGCGGACCACGCTCGAATGGTACCGCGCGCAGGGCTGGCTGACCTGACCGCGCGCGGCGGCCGCTGACGAACCCGGTCCGCCTCCCGGCCCGGGCCCCCGCTCAATACAGGAACATCGGCTTCCCCAGCAGGTGCGCGACCTTCGCCTGGTACCGTTCGACGTCGTAGAGTTCGTCGACGTCCACCCGCTTCTTTCCCCCGACGATCGTGTCGATCGGGACGGTCGTGTAATTTCCGTCACGCAACCCGACCATCCTGCCGTGGCGGTTTGACAGGAGGAGGTCGGTGGCGAGGTACCCGTAGCTGCTGCTGACCATCAGGTCGAGCGCGTCGGGCGCTCCGCTGCGCATCAGATAGGCCAGCTGCTGGTACACTGTCCGCACCCCCGAACGCTTCTCGATCTCCTTGCTGACCCAGTCCCCGACCCCCCCCAGCTTCTTGTGGCCGTACGCGTCGGCCTCGCCGGTGAGGTGCATCGCCCCGCCGATCGGCTTCGCCCCCTCGGAGATCGTCATGATCGAGTAGCGGCTCGGGTTCGAGTCGCGGTCGGCGACGAGGAACTTCGTCAGCTTGTCCATGTCGAAGTCCACCTCGGAGATGATCGCCCGGTCGACGCCCGCGAGGTACGCCGAGATGAGCGAGGTCTCCCCCGAATAGCGGCCGAAGAGCTCCACCACGGCGATCCGTTCGTGCGAACCCGTCGGGGTCCTGAGCGCGTGGATGAACTCGACGCTCCGCGTGACGGCCGTGGAAAAACCGATGCAGTAGTCGGTGCCGTGGACGTCGTTGTCCATCGTCTTGGGCACGCAGACGATCGGGACGCCCTCGCGGTGGAGCCGGGCGGCGTAGCTGAGCGTGTCGTCGCCGCCGATGGCCACGAGCGCGTCGAGCTTCAGCGCGGCGATGACCTTCAGCACGTGCGGCGTGCAGTCGACCGTGTCGCCCTCACCCGCCGCCCCGTACCCCGCGCCGAGGAACGCCGGGACGTGCTTGCGCCCGACCTTCCCCGGGTGCGTTCGCGACGTGTGGAGGTACGTCCCCCCGGTCCTGTCGATCGTGCGGGTATTGGCCCTGGTGAGCGGCACGACGTGCGTCGCGCGCGAATCCGGGTCGTCGGGATTATAATTCAGGAGCCCGCCCCAGCCGAGGCGGATGCCGAGCATCGTGTGCCCCGCCTCCGTCGCCCGCTGCACGGCGGCCTTGATGCAAGAATTGAGTCCGGGGACGTCTCCGCCGCCGGTGAGTATGCCGATGTTCATTTCAGGTTTCCAGTTTGAGTGTCATTGAGGATTGCGGCCGGTACCAACCCGGACGTTGTTGACTCCCGCGCCGCCGCCGACGCGGCCCGGTCCTCCGCGGGGACGCCCGGGAGATACGCGTACACGGCGGGTATGACGTAGAGCGTCAGCCCGCCCGAAAAGATCAGGCCCCCGACGACCGCGATGCCCATCGACACCCTGCTCTCTGCGCCGGAACCGATGCCGAGCGCGATCGGCAGGATGCCGAGGATCGTGGAGAGGGACGTCATCAGGATCGGCCGGAGGCGCGCCGCGGCCGCGGTGACCACCGCCTCCGCCCGGCGCAGGCCCGCCCCGCGCCGCTGGTTCGCGAACTCGACGATGAGGATGCCGTTCTTGGTGACCAGCCCGATCAGCATGATGATCCCGATCTGGCTGAACATGTTGACCGTCTGGCGGAAATACCAGAGCGACAGGAGCGCGCCCGCGATGGCCAGCGGGACCGTGAGCATGATGATCAGCGGGTCGCGGAAGCTCTCGAACTGGGCGGCGAGCACCAGGTAGGTGAGCACGAGCGCGAGCAGGAAGACGAAGAGCAGGCTCCCGGAACTCTCGGCGAAATCCCGCGCGGGCCCGTCGAGCGCGGTCGTGAAGGTTTCGTCGAGGACGCTCCCCGCGATGGCCTTCATCGTGTCGATCCCCTCGCCGAGGGTGCGGCCCGGGGCGAGCCCCGCCGACACGGTCGCGGAGATCTGACGGTCGAACCGGTAGAGTTCCGGTGGTGTCGACTGCTCCGAAAGCCTGACGAGGTTGTCGAGCTGGACCAGGTCGCCGGCCCTGCTCCGGACGAAAATCGACGTCAGCCCGCCGGGCGTGTCCCGGTTGGGCCGCGTGAGCTGGCCGATCACCTGGTATTGCTTGCCGTCGCGGATGAAATAGCCGTAGCGCTGGCCGCTCAGGGTCAGCTGGAGCGTCTGGGCGACGTCGGCCACCGAAAGTCCCAGTGAACGCGCCCTCTCGCGGTCGATTTCCACGACGAGCTCCGGCTTGTTGAACTTCAGGTCCACGTCGGAGACCTGGAAGACGGGGTTCGCGTTGACCGAGTCGATGAAGCGCGGCAGCAGTTCCCGGAGCCTCGCGAAGTTCGGGGCCTTGATGACGAAGCGCACCGGCAGCCCGCCCCTGGATCCCCCGCCTCCGACCGCGATGGTCTGGTCCTGCGAGACGACGGTCCGGGCGTCGTTGAGCCTCCTCACCGAACCGAAGAGCGCGTCGGCGATTTCCTGCTGCGAGCGTTCCCGGTCGCCGGGGGGAACGAGCGTGACCGTCGTCCTGCCCGAATTCGCAGCGCCAGCGAAGCCCGAGGTGTTCGCGAGGACGGCGTCCGCCTCGGGGACCTCCCGGCGGACCAGTTCGATCAGGCTGTCCATGTACGCGTCCATCCTCTCGAACGACGTCCCCTCCGGGGACGTTGAATTGAGCCGCAGCCGGCTCCGGTCTTCCAGCGGCGCGAGTTCCTGCGGCAGCACGGCGAAGAACACCCACATCAGTCCGGCCGTTCCGAGGATGATGAGGAACGCCGCCGATCGGTGCCGCATGAACGACCTCAGGGAGGCCTCGTAACCTGCGACCAGCCGCCGGAAGAAGGGCTCCGTCAGGTTGTAGAACCGTGTGTGCTGCGTGCGCGCGCGGATGAACCGTGTGCTCATCATCGGGGTGAGCGTCAGGGCCACGAACGACGAGATGACCACCGCGCCGCCGATCACCACGCCGAACTCCCGGAAGAGCCGTCCCGTCAGCCCGGAGAGGAACATGATCGGCATGAAGACCGCCACGAGCGCGACCGTCGTCGCGATGATCGCGAAGAAGACCTCCTTCGAGCCCTCGAAACCCGCCTCCATCGGGTGCATCCCGCGCTCGATCCTGGTGTAAATGTTTTCCAGGACCACGATGGCGTCGTCGACGACGAGCCCGATGGCCAGGACGAGCCCCAGGAGCGTCAGCACGTTGACCGTGAATCCGGCCAGGTACATCAGGAAAAACGTCCCGACGAGGGAGATCGGGATCGCAAACACCGGGACGAGGGTCGTTCTCCAGTCCCGCAGGAAGAGGAAGATGATGAAGACCACGAGCGCGAACGCGATCAGGATGGTCTCGCGGACCTCCAGGACCGAGGTCCGGATGTACTTCGTCGTGTCCCAGACGATCCCCGTTTCAATGTCGTCGGGGAGGTCCTTCCGCACCAGTTCGAGCCGTCGGTAAAACTCGTCTGCGATGGCGATGTGGTTGGACCCCGGCTGGGGCACCAGCGCGATCGCCACGCGCGGGCCGGCGAGCCCCTTGGAGATCGAACGGAGGTCTTCCGGGGCGAGTTCGGCGTACCCGATGTCGCGGAAGCGGACGATGCGGCCGTCCTGCTCCCTGATGATCAGGTTGTTGAATTCCTCCGGGGTCTTCAGCCGGCTGAGGGTCCTCACCGTGAGCTCGACGTCATACCCTTCGATCCGTCCGGCGGGCAGCTCGAGGTTCTCCGCGTTCAGCGCGCTGCGAACGTCGAGCGGGGTCACCTGGTATGCCGCCAGCTTCGCCGGGTCCATCCAGAGGCGCATCGAGTACCGCTTCTCGCCGAAGATCCTGACTTCGCTCGCCCCGGGGATCGTCTGCATCCGCTCCTTGAAGAGACGGTCGGCGAGGTCGCTCAGCTGGAGCAGGTCGCGCGTCCGGCTGGAAATGTTGAGGACGACGATCGGGCTGGCGTCGGCGTCCGCCTTGGCGACCACCGGCGGGTCCACGTCGGGCGGCAGGTTCCGGACCGCCCCCGACACCTTGTCCCGCACGTCGTTCGCGGCCGTTTCCAGGTCCACCGAGAGTTCGAACTCGACGGAAATGTTGCTGCTCCCCTCCCTGCTGGTGGACATCAGGATCCGTATGCCGGGCACGCTGCTGATGGCGGCCTCGAGCGGCTCGGTAATCTGGGACTCGATCACGTCGGAGTTTGCGCCGGGGTAGGCGGTCCGCACCGTGATGATGGCCGGGTCGATGCTGGGGAATTCGCGGACGCCGATGGAGGAATAGCCGATGAGCCCGAAGAGCACCACCACGACCGACAGCACGATCGTGAGCACCGGACGCCGGATGCAGACCGCCGAGAGGCTCATCGCGGGGATTGTCCTTCGGCGGGCGCGGGCCTGACCGGCATTCCGGGGCGCAGCTGGAGGATCCCCGACGTGATCAGCGAATCGCCGTCCGACAGCCCGCCGGTGATTTCGACCCTCTCGTTGGTCCGCTGCCCGATCACCACGGGCCGGGATTCCGCGACGCCGCCGACGCAGAGATAGACCTTGTGCCCGCGCAATTCCGGGATGAGGGCATACGCCGGGATGGTCAGCGAGGTCCTGGCCTGGAGCGTCACCTCCACGTTCGCGAACGACCCGGGCAGGAGGACGCGGCCCGGGTTCGCGGTCGCCGCCCTCATCCGCAGCGTCCTGGTGGCCGCGTCGATGCGCGCATCGGTCGAATAGATCCTCGCCGGGAACGACTCCGGGCGGGTCTGGATCCTGAACGTGATGCTGTCGCCTTCGCCGATCAGGCCGGAATATTTTTCGGGAACGGTGAAATCCACCTTCATCGTGCCGTCGTCCTGGAGCGTCGTGATGACGGTGGCCGGGGAGACGTAACTCCCCTCGCTGACGAACCGGAGGCCGACCGTTCCGTCGAACGGGGCCCGGATTTCGGTCTTGGCGATCTGAGCCGCGATGAGCTGCGCTTCCGCGCGGACGACGTTGAGTTCGTTCAGGGAGTTGTTGTACTCCTCCTGGCTGACGAAGCTTTTCGCGAACAGCTGTTTCTGCCGCTCGGCCTGCTGTTCGGCGATCGCCAGCCTGGACCCGGCCCTCAGGAGCTGCGCCTGGAGTTCGTCGTCGTTGATGGTCAGGAGCAGGTCGCCCTTTTTCACCCGCGCGCCCTCGCTGAAGGCGATCCGTTCAATCTGGCCGGAGACCTGGCTGCGGACCTGGATCTCCTCGTTCGGCAGGAGCGTCCCCACCGCAGAGATCGTTCCCCCGATCCCGACGGCGCGGACCTCCTCCACCTGCACCTGGATCGATCCCTGGGAAGCCCTCCCGTTGCCGCCGGACATCGTCCCCCCGGGGGAGGTTCCTCCATAAAATCTCAGGACGAGAAGGGCGAGCAGGAGCAATGCGCCGCCGACGATCCAGTATTTCTTCCGGGTCGGGGTGGTCACGGGGACGATTGCACTGGGGAACGCTGGGTGTTCATCGGAGCGGCGCGGGCGTTTTGTCCACTATTATAGTGGATTTTTCTTCAAAACGCCATCAGGATCGGCTTAGATGGTACCGGTCCGGAAATACGCCGGCGATCCCGCTCACCCGCCCGGTCTTTTCGAAACATCCGGCGGTCCGCCGTCCCCCTCGAGGTCCCACCCGGCGCACCGGACCGTCTAGCCGCGTACGCCAGGGGAGCCGGATTGCGGATCAGTCGTCGCGTCCGTTCCGGTCGTTGTCCTCGAAGACATCGATCGACGCCTTGATCCGATCATCGATGGCGTTGCCGTTGTCGGCGATGCGAGGATCCAGCAAACCCCCGCTCCCGTCAGCGAACCAGGTCCCGGTATCGAGCGTCATCGTCACGGTGGCGGGGGATCCGCCCGAGAGGGCGAGTGCCGCCGCGAATTCGTGCTCCTGTTCCTCGTCGATCCGGCTGCGGTACACAAAGCTCTCGCCGGCCGCGGATCCTCCGGCAAAAACCATCCCCTCGGCAATGATGCTGTACCGGTCTCCGGCGAGGAAATCATCATAGACCGGGCGCTGTGCCGGCGGTACGTTCCTGAGGTCTTCCTCCTCGATGCGGTGCACCCTGAAGCGTATCCTGCGGTAACTTCCGTCCGGCAGGACGCCGACGAATATATTCTGCAGGGCACTGGTGACCTGGAGGTCGAGCACGATCGGAAGGGTCCTGTAGTCCACGGAATCCCCCTCCCGGTCAAACCGGATGTCGCGCAGGAGTATCCTCACCCGGGAGAGTCGGATTGAATCGGGTCCGGCGGCCGACAGGAGGCGGGCAGACGCCCTCGCGGCCACGCTCTGGCTGATCGTGCGCGCGGAGAAGGTGACCTGGGAACCGGAAACCCCTCCGGTCGGGGAATCGCATCCCGCCACGGACAACAGGAACGGGAGGATGAACAGCATTATCGATTTTTTCATTGTTGCTCCTCTGGCAATGCATTGAGTGTTTCAGGGGAATGGAACAAATCATGTGCCACAGGGTGGAATACTCGAATTATCCTCCGCTGTATCGACGATGTCCCACCTGTTCCACACTATCGGCCGGATGATGGCCCTTCGAGGGCATATCGCCGCCACAGGTTCCGGATCACCGGAGGGGTAAACGATGACATCGGCGTGAATAATCGAAAATCCGTCGCTGGCACGGTGATTGCCCTATGTTGGGAGGTTGGATTGTATCACTCCCACGAAATGTCCATGAAAACCATCACCCTCATCGTTGCGTTCATTCTCACTCTGTCGTACTTCCCGGGTTGCGCGAACTCCGCCGAACCGGACAACAGAGGTATTAACGGGGCCGGGGAACAATCGTTCCGACAGGATGTCCTCCCGATCCTGACGGCGAACGGCTGCACGGGCTGTCACGGCGGCAACGGCGGCCTCACCGTGACATCGGTAGGCGCTTTGCTCGCCGGCGGCGATCATGGACCGGCCATCGTTCCCGGGAATGCGGACTCCAGCATTCTGGTCCGGAAACTCTTCTCACCTCCGCCATTCGGATCAAGGATGCCCCTCGGGGGCGCGGCCCTGTCCGATGCGACGATCGACGTACTCAGAACGTGGATTAATGAGGGTGCCAGGGACAACTAAGCGCCCAAAGGGGATGAAACTGCGTTGATTCTCTTCATAAAAGAGATTACATTAACGTTGACTCTTCTTCCTGGGCCCATTTCACGACCGTGGATCCCGTTTTCTCCAAACGCCGCGTCCGCCATGCACGACTTCCCGTCGCGGCGATGGTGTGCCTCATTCTTTACGGCATCCCATCCGGGCTCACGGCCCGGCAGGATCCCCGGGGCGGGTCGGTTTCAGGGCGGGTGCTCACTCCCGGGGACGATTTTCTGGAAGCTCTCCGCAGGGGGAAAAAACTCCTCCGATATGATACGCACGCTCATTTCGCCGAACCGATCGAACCGTACAGACTCTCCGAGGTGTCCGTCGTTTTCATCGAAACAGCGCCGAAGGCGCCAGCCCGGCCGACGCCCGGCCAGAACCCGACACTGAACCAGTACCAGATGGTCTTCCGGCCGCTGGTCCTCCCCGTCCTTGCCGGCACGACCGTCGATTTTCCCAACAACGATGACCTGTTCCATAACGTTTTTTCCTACTCCCAGCCCGGGGAATTCGATCTTGGACGCTATCCGAAGGGGAAAAAGAAATCGGTGAGGTTCGATGAACCGGGCATCGTGAGCGTCTACTGCGACATCCACTCCTACATGTTCGCGACGATCATCGTCCTCGACAATCCCTTCATCGCGTTGCCCGCCGACGACGGAACATTCTCCATCACCGGGATACCCCCCGGCTCCTACGATCTCACGTTCTGGTATGGCCGGAAAAAAGTCGCCACGAAAAAGGTGAACATCGAAGATGGCAAAACCTCAACGGTGAACTTCCCATGATCGGGTTCATATCGCATTTCCGCCGTTCCTGCGACCGCGTCCTCGCAAGGGCATGTCTCGGGGCGTTGCTGCCGGCGATGACCGCCTGCTGGGCGGGAAGCGCCGTCGGCCAGGTCAACGTCAGCGGCCAGGCGTCCGCCGCGTTCCTTCATTCAGGGAGATCGGTTTCGCAATATGCCGTCAACAACGGGCGCGCGACCTTCGCGTGGAGCGCGGACCTGTTTTTCGACGCCATCATAGCTGAAAACATATTCTTCCTGAGCAACGTCGGGCTGATGCAGGACGAGGAACTGCACGTCGACCTCTTCACCATCCGGTTCACCGGGCTCGCGGGCCCATTCCTCAACGCCGAAGCCGGACTCATCGACGTTCCGTTCGGGAACCTCGGCGAGCGCCGCTTCCCGAAAACCAACCCCTTCATCACCCTGCCGCTGGGACACGAACACGTCACCTCGCTCCGCGCCAGCGATTACGAACTCTGGATGTCGGATGCCCGCTACAGCGCCGCCGGCAACGGCGTCCGTCTCATCGATGGGGCGCTCTACGATGCGGGGGTGAAGGTCTTCGGCACCGCGGGGATCCTGGACTACGCCCTCGCCGTCGTCAACGGCATGGTCAGCTCGACCGGGAGCTACGCACCCGGCGGTCTCAACGGCAAATATGGTTTCGGCAAGGCGGCGCGGCTGGCCATCACTCCCACCACCGGGCTGACCGTCGGGATCTCCGGCGCGAGGGGCGCGTTCATGACCGAAGGATCCACCCCGTACTACGGCACGCCGTACGGAGGAAACAGCAACCCCGCCGACCACGTGCAGGAGATCGCCGGTATCGACGTCGAATACGGTTACGGCCATTTTACCTTCTACGGCGAGGGATTTCTCAACCGTTGGGAGTTCAGCGGCGAGTATGGCGCCGACCTTGAGGCGGCCGGTTTTTCAACGGAACTCAGGTTTGTTCCGGCCACCCGATTTTCACTCGCGGCCCGTGTCGGGGCCATTACGTTCAACGAACTTCCGGATGTGGGCGCGGCAACCTACGAAGGATACATCCCGGGCACGGCGTGGGACCGCGACATCCTCAGCATCGAGGGGGCCGCCGGGTACCGGATCAGCCGGGAGGTCCTCGTCAAGGCCGTGTACCGTCACCTGAACAGCGTGGGGCTGCGCGTCGACCCCGACGACGATACGTTCGCCCTCCAGATCGTGGCGAGTTTTTAGCGGCCGACCGTGCGATTCAGGACCGTCATCCTTCTCTCCATCTGGTCGATTGTCGCCGGCGCCCTCATCGTCGGTTACGTCATGGTGAATATCGCGATGCGGGAGCACATCCAGAGCCGGGCCGCCGCCGACCTCCGGACGCACCGCTCCACCCTCATCGCGCTATTCTCGCTACAACTCGAAGAACTCGGCAAAACCTCGGAGCTGTTCGCCGAGACGCCACGGCTCAAGGCGGTCGCCGAACTGGGCGACAGCAACACCGTCCGCCAGCTGATGTCGGAACTTCAGTCGGGCATCGGCGCCGACATCCTCGGGGTCGCGGACAGGAATGGCCGGCAGATGTTCGGCAGCCTCTCCGGAACGGCGCACCGGTTCCACGCCCCCCTGTTTTATCCCGGGGACGCCCCGGCACCCGGAAGGGTCGTCACCGGGGTGACGTCCATCGACACGGGGGTCTATCGGATAGCGTCCACGCCGATCCTCGTCGGTCCCGACGTCGTCGGAAGACTTCTGGTGGGGTTTCGGATCACGGACGACTATCTCGGCTCGCTGAAGGAGATGATTGAGAGCGAGCTGGCGATGGTCGTCGGCGGCCGTCCCGCCGGGTCGACCCTCACCGGCGGTGAGCGGGACGGCATCGACGGATGGCTCCGCGGCATCGGGGGGGAGACCGAACATCCGCCCGTGTTCCCGTCTGTCCGGGCGGGGAATGAACTGTTCCTGGCGGCAACGCTCGTCCCGGCGGGGTATGGCCCCGACACGACCCGCGGCAAGGTGCGTCTCGTGATCCTGAAACCGGTTCTCCTCGAAACGAAACGGGCGCTGGAGCCCGTCCTGAAATCGTTCATCCTGCTTTCCGCCGCCGTTCTGGTCGTGACCATCGGGGTGGGGTTCCTGGTGTCACGGAGCGTGACCCGGCCGATCGCGGGTCTCGTGATGGGTACCGCCGAAATCAGCAGGGGAAATTACGATTACCGGATCGAGATCCCGAAGGGCGTAGAGTTGAAATTTTTGGCGACGAAATTCGGGGAGATGAGATCGACGCTGAAGGATAAAATCAACCAGCTGGGTGAACGCAACGTGGAACTCGAGCTGGCGCTCCGGCAACTGCGGGAAACGCAGGAAGAACTGATTCGCAGCGAACGGCTCGCGGCCACGGGCAAGCTGACAGCCCAGCTCTCGCACGAGATCAACAACCCCGTGCATAACATCCTGAGCAGCCTCCAGACCGCACTGAAAAAAACACCGGCGGACGCCGCATCCCGGGAACTCCTCGAGGTGGCCTACGACGAGGTTCAACGACTGGCCAGGCTGACGAAGCAGCTCCTGACCATCCACAAGGATTCGGTCACCGCTCCCGAACCCGGGAAACCGGTCGATCTCAACGGGATCCTCCGGGACGTCGTGGCGTCATCCGCGGAGATGCTCAGGCAGAGCACGGTGAGCGTGGACCTCGCCCTCTCGCGGCAGGTCCCGCTGATCGACGGATCAGACGACAAGCTCAAACAGCTCTTCCTGAATCTCATCGTGAACGCCAGGGATGCGATGCCCGGAGGCGGTCGGCTGACCATATCCACCTCCGCGGAGCAGGGCCGGGCGGTGGTCACCATCAGCGACACGGGGATCGGGATACCCCCCGAGAACATCAATCGGGTCTTCGATGCCTTTTTCACCACGAAGGGAAAGGTCAGCGGGACCGGGCTCGGCCTGAGCGTCTCGTACGGCATCGTCCAGCAACACCGGGGCGTCATCAGCGTGAAAAGCCGGCCCGGCGAGGGCACGACATTCATCGTGATGTTTCCATCGGAGAACGGAGCCTCCAGGAAGGGTCAATCATGAGCAGCAATCATCTCCGCATCCTCGTCGTCGACGACGACAAGGCATTCCGCGTCGCGACCGTGGCGGTCTTGAAGGACGAGGGGTACGCCGTCCGCGCCGTCTCATCGGGACGCGAGGCGCTGGAACTCCTGAACAACGAACAGTTCGACATCCTCCTGTCCGACCTCGTCATGGAAGGGATGAACGGCATCGAACTGTTGAAAATCCTCAAGCTGGAGCACCCGCGCCTCACGGTGATCATGGCCACCGGGTTCGGATCGATCCAGACAGCCGTCGAGGCGATGCGTCTCGGGGCGTACGATTACCTCACGAAGCCGTGCGACAACGATGAATTGGTCATCAAGGTGGCCCGGGCCGTGGAAGACCGGAAGAAGACGTTCGAGATCGAACGGCTCCGATCCCTCGTCGAAGCGGAAACCGATTTCGGGAGGATCGTGAGCCAGAACGACCGCATGAAAAAAATCTTCAAACAGGTGCGGCAGGTGGCGGACACGGACGTCACGGTGCTCGTGCTGGGTGAAACCGGGACCGGGAAGGAGCTCCTCGCGAGGGCGATCCATATGAACAGCCCGCGCCGCTCGAAACCCTTTCTGCCCGTCCAGTGTTCGGCGCTGCCCGAATCGCTCCTCGAGAGCGAACTCTTCGGCCATGAACGCGGGGCGTTCACCGGGGCCCAGGCGCTCAGGCCGGGGAAGTTCGAAGAATCCGACGGCGGGACGGTGTTCCTCGACGAGATCGGCGACATCCCGTTGAACATTCAGACAAAACTCCTGCGCGTGCTCCAGGAAAAACAGGTCACGCGGCTGGGAAGCAACGCCCCGAGGGACCTCGACGTCAGGATCATCGCGGCAACAAACCGGGACCTGGAACCGATGGTGGCGGGCGGATTATTCCGGGAGGACCTCTATTACCGGATCAACGTTTTCCCGGTGACGCTCCCCCCCCTGCGGGACCGCCTCGATGACATTCCGCTCCTGGCCGAGCACCTGCTGAAGAAGCACCAGTCGCTCTCCCGGAACACGCTGAAGGGATTTTCCCCCTCCTGCATTCACGACATGATGAACCATGCGTGGCGCGGCAACATCAGGGAGATGGAGAACCTGATCAAGAGGGCGATCATCACGGCCGAGGGGGAGTTCATCACCCGCCTCGACATCGGCCCCACGACGGACGAAGCGACCCCCGGAGTGGATTCCCCGATGACGACATCCATCCCCTACAAGACCTACGTCGACCACGTGCTGCGGGACGCCGAGAAGAAATACCTGGTGAGAATGCTCGAGGAATCGAAGGGCAATATGAACGAAGTCGCCAGGAAGATGGAGGTCGACAGGAAAACGATCTACCGGAAAATTTCCGAATTCGGGATCGACGTCCGGGTTTTCAAGGGGTGAATCCGACGCCATCCGCCCCCGCCCGCCACCCGCACTGTCCCCGGAATTCCACTCCTTCCCGGCACCACCGCCACCGACTGTGATATCAGTTCCACATGGGTGATATCACCCACTCCCGGACCCCGATTCCGTGGGCGTTTCGGGGATGATGAATGCGCACTCCCGGGGTTTATTGGCACGGTGATTGAAACGTTATGAGATGTCTCCCGCACCCGGCGATTGCAAGGCGGTGCACCAATAAACCGAAAGGATTTCATCATGAAACAACTATCACGCGTCACGTTTGTCTTCGCCGTGCTCCTGGCAGCCTTCGCGGGCCCCGCGTTCTCCCAGGCCCCACCCACCGAACTGGAAGGTTCCTGGTCCCCCCTGGACACGGCCATTGAACTCCGGTGGCATGCCCCGGAAGTGCTGCCGGCCCCGACCCATTATAATGTCTACAAAAAGACCGACGGCAGCCCCTCCTTCGAGCTTCTGACCACGGCACCCGACAGAAGGTACGACGATGCCGCAGTCGTCGCCGGAACCACCTACCTCTACACGGTGACGGCGGTGTATGCGGCCACCGGCGAGAGCACCCCGACCAATACCGTGGCCGTCACCGCGGGCGGCGACTCGATCCCCGGGGGAGGCGGCCAGGGCTCCCTTCCGCCGCGGGACCTAGTCGGAACGTTCGATAATCGCGGCGTGGTGGAACTCGATTGGCTATGGCCAGACTCGGGGCATTCCCCGCTGTCGTACAACGTGTACCGCGCCCTTTCGGCGGATTCCGTCTTCGCCCCCCTCGCCAACGTCCCCGAGGAAGAACATGACGACAGCCTGATCTCCGCGAACACGGGATATCTCTATTACGTCAGGGCGCTGTACGCCGGCGCCGTCGAGAGCATCCCTTCAAACACGGTCTTCGTCCAGACCGGCTCGTTGAACGACACCACCGGCGACGACTCATCGGGAGTCATCCACTTTTCATCCCAGCCGGTCCTTTCCGGGATGGTCGGCGAGCCATACCAGTATCAGGCGACCGTTGTCACGACGCCCCCGGGACTTTCGGTCTGTTACGAGCTCAACCACGCTCCCGCCGGAATGACGGTGGACGCCAACGGGCTCCTCGCGTGGCTCCCCGGAACGATCGGCGTGTTCGAAGTTGAACTCAAGGCGAGGATCTGCCCGGACGGCGAGGGCGCCGAACAGAAATTCCGGCTGATGGTCCTCTCGGCCGCGGCGGCCAGCATCCACGGCATCGTCATCGACACCTCGGGGGCTCCGCTCGACAGCATCCGGATCAAAATCTTCGACGTCAGCACGGGAATGTTCGTTCTGAAGACGAGGACGGACAGCGCGGGATATTACGCCTTCCCGATCGTCAATCCAGGGACCTATTTCGTGCGCGCTGACGCCGACGAAACCCCGTTCGAAGACGTCTGGTACGTCAACTCGCGCGAGCTCGCCGGCGCGACCCCGGTGGTCGTGGGTGAAAGCAGCGATGTCGCGGTCAACTTCACCCTGTCTCGCGAACACGACGAGCCGTCTGTGGAGCATGCCGTCTCCGGCGCCGTCCGCGACACCACAGGAGCTCCCATCGCCGGGGCGTCCGTTTCGCTGATAAAACTCTCCCGCGAGTACGATGGCGACGACGATTTCTTTGACGACGATTCCGATCACGACGGCCATCACGGCGATGACGACCCGGAACGGAATGCCGTCACCGACAGCAACGGCACATTCCAGATCATCGCTCACGACGGGGATTATCTCGTGCGTGCGAAAGCCCGGGGTTTCTTCGAGCAGTACTGGGACGGCCAGCCGTCACCGCTCGAAGCCCGGATCCTCGCCCTCCACGCCGACACGGGCAATATCGATTTCACCCTCGTGCCCAAGGCTCCGGGCCTCGAAGGACCGGGAAGCATCTCCGGCACGGTGAGGCGGGCCGACAACCTGGCTCCGCTGCGCGCCGAGGTGGTCGGGTTCATGAAAAATTCCGCGGGCCATCTCACCGGCCTGATCGCCTCCGATCACACCGATTCCAACGGCGCGTACACGCTCGACGAGTTACCGGCCGGTTTCTACCTTGTGATGGTGAAGGATGAGGATGGAATCATTCCGACATTCTATTCCACCTCCGGCGGCACGCCCTTCGCCGACAGCGCTTCACTCGTCGCCGTCGCGACCTCCGCGGTGGCCGGCATCGACATCGATGCCCTCATCGATACCGCCGAGGGCCTGAACGACATCAGCGGCGAGGTCGATGTCGAGGTCGAGACCCCCGGCAAGACGGCGTACCGCGCCCCCGGCGCCATCGGTCCGCTCGCCGGGGCGATCGTCGCGGTCGTCGACGGGGCCGGGAGGATCGTGGGATCCGCCGTGACCGGGCCGGACGGGATGTACACCACCCACGGCCTCGCTCCCGGCGATTACACCGTGCTCTTCCAGAAGCCGGGCGTCGTCACCCTCGCTTTCCCGGCCACCGTCGCGTACCAGGGCGGCCTGCCGGCGACGACGACGCTGAATGCATCCCTCACGGCGGAATCGGGACCGGCCGGGGTGACGCTCTTCGGCGTCAGCGCGGGCTGGAACCTGGTTTCCGTCCCCATGGCGGTCGCCGACTACGCGCCCTCGGCCATCTTCCCGACGGCGTCCTCCTCCGCCTACGCCTACTCGGGATCGTACAATGCCGTGACCGCCACGGAACACGGTCGCGGATACTGGCTCAAATTTCCGTCGGGGCAGGTGCTGTCGGCCGCGGGATCGGAAATCGGCGCCGCCTCCGTCCCCCTGGCAAAGGGGTGGAACATCATCGGACCGCTTTCGGCCCCGGTGTCGGCGGCCTCGATCGCCACGACCCCCCCGGGCCTCGTGGTCTCGGAGCTCTACGGCTACGACGGCGGCTACACCGCCTCGGCGACATTGCAGCCGGGCAAAGGGTATTGGGTGAAATCAGCCGGCGCCGGCGTGATCGACTTCGCCGGCGCATCCTCCGGGGCGACATCGACCGGCGCTCCGGGCATCGAAACGAACGGCGCTCCGGGCGTGTTCGACATTGAGTTCTCCGACGAACTTGGCAACCGGCAGATCCTCTCGGTCGGCCCGGGAATGGTGGAGGAAAGCCTGCGGGAATTACCCCCCGTGCCTCCGGCGGGTGCCTTCGACGTTCGTTTCGCGACTGGCGGGCGGGCGGTGACGCTCGGGACCGGCACACTCACCCGTTCGTATATGATTCGCCTACAGCCCGCGGGCGAGCGTACGCGGGCGCTCCTCCCGGCGCGATTGAACGGAGATGCGGACGGGTTGGTGTTCAGCCTGTCGGACGCGAGCGGTAAAACGATCGCCGTCTCGTCAGCCGGACCCGTGGTCGCGGACCTCGGCCGGGCCGCCGAATTGACGCTCACAGTGTCACCGGGGGGACGGCCGCGGGAATACCGGCTCGAGCAGAATTACCCCAACCCCTTCAACCCGGCGACGACGATCGCCTGGCAGCTCCCCGCGGACAGCAGGGTGGCGCTGAAGGTGTACAATTCGCTCGGCCAGCTGGTGGGCACCCTCGTGGACGGGGAGATGCCCGCGGGCGTCCACTCAATCAACTGGGAGGCGGGGGGCCATGCCAGCGGCGTCTACTTCGTGAGGATCGAAGCTGCCTCCGCAACCGATCCCGGCACGGGTTTCACCAGGACGATGAAAATGTTGTTGATGAGATAAAGACCGGGGGCAACATCCGGCAAGACCGAGGCCCCGCATCGCGCGGGGCCTCTTTTATTTTCCAGGACCGAATGGTCTCTTCAGGACATCAGATGAATATTTTTCCCTCGCGCCAAACCTCCAGGATCGGCCTCCGGAGTTTCCTGCAGATCCACACCTCCAGACCGTTTTCATACGGCATGGCATGGGGTGACTCGATCCTCCCGGCCCCCTCGACCTCCCCGAAATTCCGCGCCAGCTGTTCTTTCGTCAGTCCGATCACGACCAACGTCATCTCCTGGTCCAGGTGTTCCAGGCTCCAGTACCAATAGCTGTTGTGCTGGCTGATGGCGGGTGGAAGTCCAAGCGCTTTTCCGAAGTAGTCGACCGCGCCGGCCTCGCCGTAGTTCCGGCCGTAAATCAGGCAACGTTCCTTGTCGGAATCGGGAAGCGACGCGTACACGCTGGCAGTGACCCCTGCCATCCGCTCCCAGCCGAACCGGTCCGCATAGAACTGTGGCAGGTCGGTCAGCCGGTGGCCTTCGTTTGAGGACGGACTCATCCCCAGGGCGGATTGATACCTGACATACGATTCGACCGGGAGTATGTCGAGCGTCAGGGGGACGAGCAACACTCCCGATACGGCGAGGAAGGCGCAATACGATATTCGCATCCATCCGGGCGCCCGTCCGTTCAGCCACCGTTCCACCTGGACGGATCCCGCCGGGAAGAGCACGGTCATCGCCGCCGCAAAATATTCGGGCTTGGAATGAACGTTGACGAGCAGGATCGTCAGGACGACCAGCACCGCAATACCGATACTCCGATACTCCTTTCTCCCGGTCAGGAACCAGAACCCCGCGAGGCACACGGGGGCCGCGATCGGATTCATGATCAACAGGACGCCGGATACAAAGGTGACCGGATTCTGCGACGCATATTTTTCGGCCGAGGCGTTCCGCATGAATTCGAGATGGGCGAAATCGTGCGTGATATTCCAGACGATGAATGGAATGAACAATGCCGTCGCGAGGCACCCCGCGAGCCACGGGGCCATCGTTCGCAGGTCCGAACGCCGTGACGTCAGCAGGACCCCGACGAGAATCCCCGCCCCGAGCCAGAGCATGCTGACCTTGTTCAGCGCCCCCAGTCCAATCACCAACCCGAGCCAATACCAGTCTTTCGGCGTCCCGGCCCGGGTCATCCTCAGGAGGACGAGAAATGCCAGCGCCCAGAACAGCAGGTCGAACGCATTCATGCTGTAGATGCTGAAGAACGCGAGGAAGATCGGGGCCAGCGTCGATCCGAGGCACGCCAGGACGAGCGCATACCTCCCGCCCCCGAACCCCCTGACCATCGCGCCGACGACGAACGTCGTGAGCCCGCTGCAGAGTGCGGGGAGGAGCCGGATCGCGAACAGTGAATCACCGAAGAGGGTGGTCCAGGCCGAGAGTAACCAGATCGACAAGGGTGGATGATCGACGTAACCGGTGTCCGGATGGTCTGCGCAGGCCAGGTAGTAGAGCTCGTCCCGGAAGATACCGTACCCTCCCACCCCGATGGCGACCAGGTGAATGACGACCGTTAGCGTGGACAGGGTCCACAGGACATGGTCCTCGTCGTCGCGATGCATTCAGCCTCCTTTCGCATACCCCGCCGTCGTGAAGCCGCTTTCAAACAATGATGGCGCGTGGGTGGTGGTCGCCGTGAACCTCCCGTTACCCGAATCGTTGTACGATACATCCACCGGGGTGAACCGGCATCCGGGGGAAGATCGAGCTCACCGTCAACGGCCGTGCCCGGCATGGTTGCAAGGACACGCGGCCCCCGGAGCTTCCATTCGTCCGATGATTGTTGCCCCGAAGGCGAAACGCCATCGGGCCCGCATCAAAGAACCTGAGGGTAGTGAACATCCGGCCCCGGAGGAATCGCCCTCGGGGCGGGGTTGATGATCGGGGAAAGCGGCAGGGAAAGGTAATATGATTTTCGGTCAGGGGCAAGACCGGGTGGAAACTCAACCCCCAACCTCAACCCCCGTCCACGCCCGATTCGGCCGCCTTGCGCAGTGCGCGGACCTTCTCGAAGAATTCGGGAAGGCCCATCTCCTTCAGGAAGATCATCCCGCGCGCGGCGCGCAGCCGCGGGTGGGTGTGGTTGAGGAAGTAATCGTCACCCAGGCAGGTCTTGGCGGCAGCGTACTGTTCCACCTGGATGCGGCGCGCCAGCTCGGAGAAAGGCCCGTCGTGATCGTGGCTCGGAAAGGACGCCGAACGCTGCGAACCGAAGCAGGTCATGAACGCGGTGTGCAGGAGCGAGAGGGAATTGAGCGACACCGGTACGTAGAGGTTCGCCTCCGCGGGCCGGAAGCGGTGCCACACGTTCCGGTACCCCCAGACGCGGACGCCGGCGCCGCCGTCGTTCTCGGCGTACAGCTTGAGGGCGGCGGCGACGGCCCGGAGCGCCTTGAAGTGGGTGTCGGGACCGCTCCCCTCCGGGTCGAAGGCGACCGTCACCACCTCCGGCCTCACCTCGCGGAGGTATTCGTAGACCGGCCCGGCGTCGCGAACCGTCTCGGGCTCGGGGGAAAAGATGTCGCCGGTGTAAAAGCCGAGCCTCAGCGGCCGGATCGCCGACGCCTCGATGCCGAAGTACGCCCAGAGGAGTTCCACCTCCCACTCGCGCACCGTCCCCTTGAGCGTCTGGATCTCCGCGGGGTCCTTCGCGCCGGGATAGGTCGACTCGAAGTACGCGTGGAGGAGCCCGATGGTCGCGGTGATCCCGGTCAGCCCCGCCATCGCGCCGGCCCCGTACACCTCGACGAGGTTGCGCAGGAGGCGATACGCCTCGGCGCGTTCCCGCATCGGTTGGTCACCGGCCGCGACACCGTCGAGGTAGAGATACACGTCGGACATCCTGTGCTTCACGTCCGACGGGTCGAAATACCCGGCCGCGTGTCGATTGCGGAGCTCCAGGTCGCCGGCGAACCGTTCCAGGTTTTTCACCTGAGCGAGCATGTACGCGTTCGTGACCGATGTAAAACCCGACGTGAGGTTGGCGAAATAATGGACGTTGCCCGGGTCGCGCACGAGGTGGTAGATGTGCGCCAGGTACGCGAGCATGATGTCGTCGTGGTGCGGTTCGGTGTGGAGGAAGACCGTCCCGGACACCGGCCGGAGCCCGCCGGCGATCTTGTCGATCATCCGCGCGCGCGCCTCCCTCCCCAGCGCGTCGGCCGCCTTGCCGGTCTTCCTCATCAGGAGCGAGCCGAACCTGTCGGCGTCCATGTCGCCGCCGGAGATTGCGTGCAGGGCCTTTCCCGATTTCAGCGCGAGGCCGATGACGATTTCGTCGGACGCGTCGTCGTCGAGCGCCGCCCGCGATTCGAGGTCGGCGTATTTCCGCTCGGTTAGTCCGGAGGCGGCGCCGCGGGTCAGGTAGAACCTCGCCGCCGCCAGGTCCTGCAGCACCGACGCCGGCGCCTGCGGGCTCTTCGGCTCCTGCACGGCCCTGGCCACGACCGCGGCCTTCGCCTCGCCGGCGGCGGCGATGATCGCCGTGCAGGTGGGGTTGAAAGTGATCGTTTCCAGGCCGATGGTGATCACCAGCCGGGAACGGGACGTTTCCATCCCGCCCAGGTCGACCGCGGCGGCCGCCTGCGTTTCGTAATTGGTCTGCGTCAGGCGGGTGACGGAATAGAACCCCGAGCCCCGGACGTTGAACGCGATATGGCCGTCCGGACCGATCCCCCCGAGGAAGAAACCGATCCCCCCCAGCTCCCGGATCCGCGCCTCATACGCGGAGCAGAACTCGTCGACCCGGTTGATCGCGTCCTTCTGCGCCCGTTCCCGTTCGTTCCTGAGATGCCGCGTCCGGAGCGAGAGGTCCACGACCCCGTCGGGGAACACCTCCGCCATCGTCGTCCCCGGCGGGAGGCCGAGCGACGTCGCGTCGATGAGCAGCGCCCGGGAGGGGTCGAAGCCGAAACCGTCGATGTAGAACTCGCGGACGTAGTGGTGGAAACTGTTGTGCTGCCGGGAATCGATCGGATAAAACTCGTCAATCTGGACGAAGGCAAGGTCGCGCAGGGCCGGGGGGCGCGCCGAGTCCACGCCATGCCCTCCGAGGAGGGTGCGGACGTCGCCGCGCGACCAGTTCTCGATAAGGTGGCGCACCCACCGGATGAAATATTCCGGCGTCTTGCCGGTCGGCAGCGCCACCACGCCGCCGGGGTTCTTCAACGACCACTCGATGAACCGGAACGCCGCGAGCCGGCCGAGCGAAGGAAAATTCTCCACCTCCACGACGGGGATCTTCTCGACCGGCGGGTAGAGGAGCCTGTGCCGGCCCCGGGAGAGTTCGGCCTCCTCCACGCGCGAGGTCGTATCGTAGACCCTTGCCGTCACGTTACGGTTTTCTCCTGACGCGGTCGAGGATCACGGCGGCCAGGAGGATCAGGCCGCTCGCGACATACTGGTAGAAGGGGGCGATGTTCAGGAGGTTCATCGCGTTCTGGACGGTGCCCATGATCAGGACGCCGACGATCACTCCGCCGATGCCGCCGACCCCGCCCGAAAGCGAGACCCCGCCCAGGACGCACGCCGAAATCACCTGGAGCTCGAGCCCCAGGCCCGAACCCGGCTGCCCGCTCGTCATCCTGGAGGCGAGGATCACGCCGGCGAACGCGGCGACGGTCCCCTGCAGGACGAAGATGGTGGCTTTGACCCTTGCGACACGGACGCCCGCGAGCCGGGCGGCCTCCCGGTTGCCGCCGATCGCGAGCGCGTACCTTCCGAAGACCGTGCGGTTGAGAAGGATTCCGGACAGCAGGAAACAGCCGATCATGATCCAGACCGGGGCGGGGATCCCGCCGACCGAACCGACCCCCAGGGAGAAGAACGCTTCCTCCCGTATGCCGATCGCCTTGCCGTCGGAGACGATGTACGACAAGCCCCGCACGATCTGCATCGTCGCGAGCGTCGTGATCAGCGCGTTGATCCCGATCCCGGCGATCACCGCGCCGTTGAGGAGCCCCACCAGGGCGCCCGCGGCGAGGGCCGAGAGAACGCCGAGCGCGACGCTCCCCGTGGCGTTGATCACCACGGCGCAGAGGACCCCCGCGAACGCCACGACGGAGCCGACCGAGAGGTCGAAGTCCCCCGCCGCCAGGCAGAAGAGCATCGTGCAGGAGATGATGCCCACCGTCGCGACGGAGAGGGCGAGCCCGTTGAGGTTCACCCAGCTGAAGAAACCGGGGACGAAGAGCGACGCGAGCGCGAAGAGGATGAAGAAGACCGCGATCATCCCGGTGTTGTTCCAGAGCGTGGAGAGCGCGTTCATCGGTTTGGCGCGTCGGGTATCATCGCGGTCGGCGGCGGACACGGGTGCGGGTCAGAGCAGGCCCTGTTCGGCGAGGACGGCCCGGAACGTTTCGCGAGTGATCAGGATCCCCTTCGTGTAGGTCTCGCGCGCGGGCTCGACCCCATCAATCACCCAATGGTACATCATCTCCGCGGTGTCAAACCCGTGGCGTTTCGGCGAGAGGAGGACCGACGCGTGGAACCCCGTGGGCCTCTCCTTTTCGAACTCGGGGATGCAGTCGGTGCCGTTGATCCCGATGGCGATGACGTTCGACGCGTCGAAGCCCCTCCCCTCCAGCGCGCGCACGGCCCCCAGGACCGCGTTGTCGTTGTTGCCGCAGACGAGCCACCGCTTCACGCCGGCGTGGCGCACAAGGAGGGCGTTCACCGCGTCGAAGGCCCCGGGGATGTCGGCGACGCGCTGCGGCGCCTTGAAGACCTTTTCAGGCGGGAACCCCGCCTCCACCAGCGCGGCGATCGCCCCGTCCGTCCGCTCCCGCGTGGTCTGCAGTTCCTCCCACGTCGCCGCGCAGAGCGCCGTCTCCTCCGGGTCCCATCCGCGCCTCCGCATTTCCGCGTCGAGCGCCCGGCCGACCGCCCTGCCGATTTCGGTGGCCGAGATCCCGACGTGCGGGACCTCCGCGATGAACGAGCCGTCGGCCGAGACGAAGCGGTCGTCAACGCTCAGGACCTTCAGACCCTGGGCGCGCGCCTTCGCCACGATCGAGGGGCCGAGGCGCACGTCGGGCGCGCAGATGACGAACCCCTTCGCCCCCTGCGCCGCCAGGTTGTCGATCGCGGAGAGGACCTTTTCTCCGTCCGTCGCGCCGATCGCGACCAGCTCGAACCCGAACGAATCGGCGCACTGCCGCGCGAATTTCCATTCGTTCTGGAACCAGGGCTCGTCCGGCTGCTTGACGAGGAACCCGATCTTCACTTTTTGCGCGGCCGCCCCGTCGCTGTCGCCCCGCCCCGCGCACCCGACGGGGCCGGCCAGGACGATCGCCCCGAGCAAGACCGCGACCGCCACGATCGCGGCGGCGGCGTTCGAACCTTTCGCGCTTCGCATCATCACTCCTCCCGGGCCCGGAGGAGGATGACTCCGTGCCGGGGCACCGTTGCCGTGTACGTGTCTGAAAATACCCCGAGGTCCGACTGCCGCCAGAGGTCCCGGAGGCGGAACGGTCTGGTGAACCCCAGTTCCGCCGCGGTGACCGAAATCTCCGCGCCGGACGGGCCGTCCCAGGTAAAATACGCCGAGGGATCGGCGAATTCGTTGGCGGGATAAAAGAGGCCCACGGCCTTGGAACCGTCTTCGAGGTCCCTCACCCAGACTTCATGCCCGTCGGAGCGGCGCAGGAGCCGCGCCTGCCTCCCGAGCGGGTCCTGGTTCACGTCGAGGACCTCGTCGTTGGTGAGGAGCCCCAGCGTAAAATCGTCCAGGCGGGCGAGGTCGTTGCCCAGCAGGAGCGGGGCGGCCAGCAGGCTCCAGAGGCTGATGTGGGAGTACTGTTCGTCCGGGGTGAGCCGCGTGACGCGCAACTCCGGCCCCCATCCGACGAGGCCCACGACGAGCATGTCGGGGTCGTTCCAGTGCCCCGGACGGGCGTACGGCCGCCACCGGTCCTGCGAGAACCCGATCCCGCTCACGCTCTCCCAGGTGTCGCGTATGTCGCCGGTCGTCCTCCAGCACTGCGCCAGGGCCGAAAGCTCCGCGACGGATTCGAACGGCGCGCTGTTCGAGAGGCTCAGGACGAGGTCGCGCCCGCTCCCCCGCAGGGCGTCGGCCATCTCCTTCACGTGTGGCACGTCGTTCGGGTTCCAGTCGTACTTGAGGTAGTCGTAGCCCCACGCCGCCCACTGCCGGGCATCGTTCGCCGCGAAGGAATGCTTCCCGAACGCCCAGCCCTGCTGGCGCCCCTTCTCGTAATCACGGTGTCGGAAGTCGGCGTTCGCCTCCCCGGCCGCGATCCAATCATATGTGCCGTCCTCGTTGTCAGCCGAGCTCCCGATGTGCCCCTCGTAGCTCCCCTTCCAGGGGGTCGAGTAGATGCCGATCTTCAGGCCGAGCGCGTGCACCGAGTCGGCGAGGGCGCGCATGTCGGGGAACTTCCCGTTCCCCTGGATGGCGGTGAATTCGCCGCCGCGCAGCCCCTGCCACCCGTCGTCGATGTTGACGTAGCTCCAGCCGTGGTCCGCGAGCCCCTTCTGCGCCATCGCGCGTGCGGAGGAGAGCACTTTCTCGGCGCTCACCGAGCCGCCCCAGCAGTTCCAGCTGTTCCATCCGAGGGGTGGTGTGAGGGCGATCTCCTCCCCGACGACGATCCGGAGCGTCCGTGTCGCCGATCCGCGGGCGTTCTCCGCCGTGATGGTGACGCGATGTTCGCCGGGCGCGCCGGCGGTGCCGGAGATCCGGCCGGTGGCGCCGTCGATCGCGAGTCCCGCCGGGAGGCCGCCGGCGGTGAAACGCATCGGCCGTTCGCCGGTCGCCGGTACGGAGTGGAGCAGCGGATGGCCCGGACGCACGCCCACCACGGAGGGACCGTTGATCCTGGGCGTCGCCGGGGGCGGGGGCGTGAGGACATACGGAGCGGCCCGCCGGCCGGCGATCCCGTCGGTCAGGCCGGCCGCCGTCAGGTTCCCGGACGCCGTGATGTACGCGTCGGCCCAGTCGGCGTGATCGTAATCGATGCCGTCCCCGGCGTCGGTGACGAGCAGTCCGAGCTTCCTCACGCCGCCGATGTCAAGGTCCACGCGCTTCGGGGCGTCGCCGTGCGTCATCCGTCCGCTTCTCCACAATATTTTCCTGTCCCCCAGAACGAGGAACTCGACGCTCGCCTCCGGGTTCCCCGTTTCGTCGTCCACGCCCGCCATCGCGACGAACCGCTTCCCCCTTCCGTCAGTGTTCAGCAGGAAGGTGCTGAGCGCGTGCGTGCCGACGCCGCGCCCGAATCGCACCCCGCCGATCGAGAGCGGATTCCCGTCGATCGATCTCCCCGCCTTCGGGCTGCTCCAGCCGCATTGCATCAGTGTGAGGTCCGTCCGGTCGAGCCAGAGCGTGTCTTCCCGCGCGACGGCGGGAAGGACGCAGAAGAAGGCGGCCGCCGCCGCGAGCGTGAAGGTCTTCGTCCGCATCATCGGGTCCTCAACGGATGGTTATTTCATCGATGAAAAGCCATGCCTTCTTCCCCGCGGCAGAATGGTCGGGCGGGCACTCGCCGACGTTCCTGACGACCACGCGGAGATACCGCGCCCGGAGCCCCTCCACGGTGATCGTGAATTCCTGTCCGCCCCTGACGCTGTTGCGCAATTTCATCAGATCGAAGGAGGCCGGTCTGACCGGCCGGAATTCATCGCCGTCGTCCGAGGCGAACAGGCCGGCGGACGCCGGCAGGAAGATCCAGGACCCGGTATCGTTGAGGCAGCCGACCGACACCCCCGAGACCGGGCGCGGCGATCCGAAATCGAACGTCACCTCGCAATCGGCGCCGTCGAAACCGAGCCAGCGGCCGTCGTTGTAGGCGTCCGTCCCCCTCCTGCCGTCGACGAGGGCCAGCGTCCCCCCCGCCGTGTATTTTTCGCCGAGCGGGACCGACAGCGTCACCGATGCCAGCCCCCGCACCACCCGGTATTCGGCGACCGAGACCGCGCTCAGGCCCCGCCTGTCCACCGAGACCGCCCTCACGACGGCGGGGGAATCGATCCTGATCGGATCGCGGTAGACGGCCGAGCCGAGGCCCGGTTCGGTGCCGTCGAGCGTGTACCTGATCGGCGTCTCCTTCGGGTCGGCGGTGAGCGTCACGCGCTGCGGTTCGAGGTGGACGCCGCCGGGCGGGGAGATCCGCGGCCGGGGCACGTACGCCGGTCCGGAGGCCCCGTCGGTGCCGGCCCGGAACGCCTCGAGCACCGGGGTGCCGATCCAGGCGTCGGGCTGCCGGAGGCCGAGCGCCCATGCCGCCGTGGAGGCTGTGTTGAACGCGTCGTTCGGTTTCCGGAGGAGCCGGTCGACGATCGTCCCGGGTCCGGAGACGATCCAGGGGACTTCGATTTCGTCCATGCTTTCACCGCCGTGCCCGTGTCCCACGCCGCCGTGATCGGTGACCAGGAAGAAGAGGAGCGAGTCGAACATTCCCTCCCGCTTCAGTTCCGTGAAGAGCGAGCCGAGTGCTTCGTCGACGTCCGACACCGCCTTCCGGTAGGCCGGCGTGCCGTGCCCGGAGTCGTGGCCGACATCGTCCGCGTGGCCGATGTAGATGAAGGTGAGCGCGGGGCGCCCGGCCCGGATGTACGCGGCGGCCCTGCGGACGCTTTCGTGATAGTCCGCCGAGTACACGGACTCGTCGATGTCCCGGGGATTATAGAAGTTCGCCAGCTCGTCCCAGTCGTAGAACATCGCGGTTGTTGACCGGGGCATCTGCCGCCTGACGAGCGTGAAGATCGATGGGAAATACCCGTCGGCGTCGCGCTCCGCGGGCGCGATCGTCGCCGTCTCTTTCGACCACCCGTTTTTGGTGACGCCGTGCTGTTCCGGGCCGGCGCCCATCAGCATCGAGGCCCAGTTCGGCGCGCTGACGGTGGGCATCACGGCTCGGGTCGACAGCGACAGCGCGCCCCGGCGGATCAGCGTGTCGATGTTGGGGGTGCGGCTGAACTGGAGGCCTTCGGTCGAGAGCGCGTCTACGCCGATGATCACCACGCCCGCGGGGCGCGGAGGGGCGGGCGGGGAGGTCGGTTCCTGCGAAAAGAGCGGCACGCCGGTGAGGAGCAGCAGGGCGGCGGGGAACAGTTTCGTCGTCATCAGGCGTTTTTCCTGGTCGTGGTCATTGCTTCTTCACCGGATCCCGGCTGAGGTAAAACCTGAATTCCCTGATCTGACCCGGCGCGGTTCCACTTCGCGGAAGATACACAAACCCCCCGACATTCCGGACCTCCCCGGCGTCCACGATGATCCGATGGGGATGGGGTGGCCGGGCCGACCCCCACTGCGTGTGCCA
>CAZQSM010000004.1:0-75551 GCA_964596065.1 uncultured Chlorobiaceae bacterium
ACGACAGGTCCACCCTGATCCGGTTCTCGTTGAACGCCGACTCCGGGCTCTCCGAGTAGAGCGTGTCGTACGCGATCCCGCCCGTCGACGTCGGGCGCTCCACGACCGCGATGTCGGGGATCCCGAACGACGTCACCGCGTACCAGTAGCGCTTCCCCCGCACCAGGTTCGAGTCGATGAAGACGCTGTCGAGCCCCGTGTTGAATCCATACTCATCGCCGAGGATGTCGAATTCCTTGATGAGCGTGAAGCTCGAGCGTTCAGGCTCGTCGCCGGGGTCCTCGCTGCGGTAGAGGCGGTACCCCTCGAACGTCCGCCCTCCCGGCAGGTAGCCCGTTGAATCGCATCGGTGGCCCCCCTGCCCGCAGGGAGGATTAATCCGTCGCCAGTCGTCGGGGGGATACGCCTGCGCCAGCTTGTTCGAATCGTCCCACGTCTGCAGCGGGTCGATCGGCCCCACGCTCCCGCCCCATTCGAGCTTCACCTGCTGGAACCCCTCGGTGTGCTTCATCGACGGGGAGGGCGGCACCACCGGCGGCACGTAGCCGCGCTTGAATAACTTGATCGCCTTCTCGGCGTTCTCCTTCAGGTTGTTCGGCCCCGCTTCGACTCCCTCTCCGCCCACGAGCGCCACAGAGATCTTGATGGTGTCCCCGGGAGGGAATTCGTCGAACGGTCCGAAGGAGAAGAGGAAGCGGGTGTCGGAGGGGTTCGTCGGGCTCTCGCACGTCGCGATCAGCCGGTCGGGGAACGGCTCCCCGCTCATCCAGCTGTAGAGCACCGAATCGACCGTCCCCGGGCTCGGGTTGGTCGTGAAGTTGAACCACTGGTAGATGTATTTCAGCTCGCTCAGCGGTTTCGGCGTGCCGAGCACCGTGATCCCGATCGGCGTCGACCCCCGGTCGATCGGGTTGTGGATGTACGCGGTGCGTAATGAATCGAAATAGCAGGAATAGTTGCGCGACGCGTAGGTGCCCGAGTTGATCGGCCCGACGTCCGCGTCAATAAAAAACGCGACATAGACCTCTTCGATCACCTTGTTCGAGGTGTTGATGAAGTAGTAATCGAACGGGATCACCGCGTTGGCGAAGTTTCCGCTCCAGGCGTAGGTCTTCTGGATCAGCTTGATCCCCATCGGGAAATGGCCGCTCGGCGGGTCGTTGTCGTCGCGGGCGGAGCAGTAGAGGTCCTTGTCCGAGATTGCCGCGTAATCCTCGTCGACGTGCGGCTCGCCGTGGTCGGGGATGCCGTTCTTCTCGGTGTAGGCGTCCGGGTCGTCCTTCCGGCGGAAATTGCCGTTCGCGTCGGGGCGGCACAAGTCGGTCTTCGACCGGTCGTAATTGTCGAAGTTCGGGTCGGGGTTGTTGAGGGAGTCGTACCCCCCCCGGCAGCCGACCTCGAACTCATCGGGGATCCCGTCGGAACCGATGTCGTCGGTGGCGAGGACCCAGTCGCCGTCGTTGTCGAGGCCGTCCAGGTCGTCCTCGTCGACGAGCCCGTCGTTGTCGTCGTCATACCCCCTGCGGTTCGGTTCAGTCGCGCTGTCGTGCACAGAGGTCTGCCAGATCAGCTCGCGAAGCGGATGGCGCGGGTCGGGACGGAAATACTTGAACGCGTTGTCACCGTTATAGCCCTCCGAGACCCGCCGCGTGCCATCCACCTTGCCGCCGATCCATGGCCCCGCGCCGAACACGTGTTCGATCCCGGATCCGGCCGGGTACTCGAGCCCGTACGGGGGGTTCTGGTTCTGGAAATTGCCGTCCCAGGCCTCCTGGCCGAACGTCATCTGGTTGCTGATCCAGACGCGCATGTCGAATCCCTGCACGGCCCGCTTGGCATAGTTCACCGCCGTCTTCGACGGCGATGCCGGATCGCCGGCGCCCCTCCGGTCTCCCCTGTCGCCCGCGCTCACATTCACCGCCGCCAGCAGGCCGACGCCGATGACTCCCAGGAAGAGTTTTCTGAACATTGTCATTTTCACCCGTTGCGTTGTCCGTTTAATCCCAGTTCACTTTGACCCCGAGCAGGATCTGCCGGGGGGCGTCGAAGAAAGTCTGATCGAGGAAATCGAATTCCGTCTTGTGCCACGGGTTGATCACTCCCGCGTTCGGGTCGCTCGGGTTCAGGTCGCCGTACACCGGCGGTTCGCCCGTGTAGTTGAGCACCCTGCTCACGTTTCGCCTGTTGAAGAGGTTGGTGACGTCGAGCGTGGCGATGAGGTTCATCCTGCCGGTCAGCCTGAACCCCTTGAAGATACTCAGGTTGATCGTCGACGTATACGGGTTCGATTCGGTGTTCACCAGGAACACGTTGCTCTGCGTCGTGCGGCTCCTGTAGGGCGTATACGGGAAGCCGCTCCCGATCGACCAGGTCACGGAGATGCCATAGTTATTCACGAACGGCAGACCAAAAAACTTCCCCTCCTCGTTGGAGCCGACCCGGTAGGTTGCGAAGACGTTCGCCGTGTGGTTCTGGTCCCAGTTGAGTCGCGTCTCGCGCGGCAGCTGGAACTCCGGGTTGAAGACACTGGCGAACGGGTTCGACGAACGGCCCTTGGCGATCTGGTAGGAATAGCTCGAGTTGAGGGAGAAATTCCCGGAGAAGGCCTGGTTGAAGGTGATCTCGAATCCCCTCGATGACGCGTAATCGAAATTGATCGGGACGACGATGTCGACGAGGTTGACCCCGGTGACATAGTCGAAGATGTCCTTGTAAAATGCGCGGATGGCGAAGGCCATGTCGTCGGTGAACTGGTCCTCGAAACCA
The DNA here is from genome assembly GCA_964596065.1 of uncultured Chlorobiaceae bacterium. GTDB lineage: Bacteria > Bacteroidota > Ignavibacteria > UBA10030 > SZUA-254 > SZUA-254. The sequence goes on from CAZQSM010000004.1 coordinate 2,767, forward strand.
GCCTCATACTGGACCGTGCGCTGCGGCTTCAGGTCCGGGTTTCCGACGAGTGTCCGTTCGCTGAGCGTGCGGTCGAAGGGGTTGCGGAAGAAATTGTCCCTGTCAGGCAGCTGGAGGAAATGTCCGTAGTTGAAGTAGAAGACGATCCTGTCGGTGACCGGGTACCCGATCGAGAGGCGTGGGCTGAAATTACCGTGCGTCAGGTAATAGAGGAACGAACTCCCCCCCGAGAGCCGCTTGAATTCCCCGGGTTCGCCGGTTGAGGAACGTTCCCGTTCGGCCCATTCCGCGGTGAAACCCGTCGCGGCCTGCCACCTGTTGATGTAATCGGGGTCGAAGACCTGGCGCCCGACGTCGAACCAGTCGTACCGGATGCCGAGGTGGAGGTTCAGCCCAGAAAATTCGATGTTGTCCTGCAGGAACAGGCCGCCCCGGTTGGGATAGTTGTTGATGTAGGCGCGGAACTGTCCGTAGCCGGGGTAGTCGCCGTGGTCGGTCGTGACCCGGCCCGGATAGGGCGGGTTCACGAGCGTTCCGGTCGAATCGCTCAATTGCGCGGTGGGGCGGCTGATCTCCGTCGAATTGATCTCCTCGAAATTCAATTCGAAGCCGGTTTTCAGGAGGTGCAGTTCGTGAATCTGGCTGTTGAAGTCGAACCGGGTCGACCAGACCGCGCTCTCGGAGTTGAACCAGCGCTGCCCGGTGCTGACGTCGACGAAATTGTCGTCGTTGACGTCGAGGTTCTCGTACGCGGATGAATACGCCGGAGGGGGCGTGCCCGCGATGTCATTGCCGTCCTTGGTTTCGAGCTTCGCCAGGTAAAATTTCAGAAACGACTTTCCCCCGGTGAAGAAGTGTGTCCATCCGAGGTTGTTCTGGATCGAGAAACCCGCCCCGAGGGAGGAGGAGTCGGCCCGGTACCGGTACGCCGGGTTGTAACTGTGGCTCGAGGTGAGGCTGGCCCGGTAGCCGTAACTGACCTGGTCCTCGCCGCTGATGTCGTACTTGAGTTTGGTGTTGAAGGTGAAGGAGTTGTGCTGGTTTTCGGCGTAACGGAAACCGAGACCGTTGAGGATCCCGCCGAGGAAGCCGTTCAGTTCGACCCTGCGTTCAAGCGGGTTGTAAAACTCATTCTTCACGTAGTTGAACGCCCCGTCCCGTTTGCTCACGTCGGCGCTGACAAAGAAGCTCAGGTCCCCCGGCAGATCCACCCCGAGGCCGGGGAGGACGTATTTGCTGATGGGTTCCGGACCACCGAACGAGAGCGAAGAATACCATTCGTTCTGGTTCGTGGTCGCGATCTTGTCGGTCCGGTACTGCACCGAGCCGGTGTACCGGTCGCCGCCCGATTTCGTGACGATGTTGATGATGCCCGACTGCGCGTTGCCGTAATCGGCGTCGAATCCGCTCGTCTGGACGCTCACCGACTGAATCGCGTTCGCCGACACCGCGAGACCGCTCGATCCCCCGCCGATCCCCGCCGAGGCGCCGGCGTACAACGCGGAAAGTTCGGCGTTGAGGCTCGAGGTCGTCTGCAGGTCTCCCGAGTTACCAACGATGCTGTTCGTCGGGATTCCGTCGACCAGGTACTGGACTTCGTTCGCCCGCCCTCCGCGCAGGAAGAGGTTGTTCCCCTGCTTGACCACCCCCGCCTGGAGCTTCAACACGTCCTCGACGTTTTTCACGTTCGGGATGCTCTCGATGGCGTCTTTCGATACCGTCTGCGTTCCCGAGGTGATCTGTGAATTCACCAGCTGCTGGTCCGCGGTGATCGTGACCCCGGTGAGCTGCACCTCCTCGGAGACCATCTGGAAATTGAGCTGGGTCGTCTCGTCCGCGCCGATCTTGACGTCCTTCGCCTCGGTCTGCGCGTACCCGATGGCGCTGACGCGCACCGCGTAGTTGCCGATCGGGATGCCGATGATGGAAAACTTCCCCTCCGGATCCGTGGTCGCCCCCCGGGTCGTCCCGACCACGAGGATGTTCACGCCGAAGAGCGGTTCCCCGGTGCTCCGGTCGGAGACCTTGCCGACGATCTTGCCCGTATTGCCCGCGGGAAGATTCGCCGGGGTGAGGAGCGTCACCAGCGCGGCCGCCAGGATGAATCGGATGCAGTTGGTCATAATGATGTCCTCACTGGTGCGTATCAAAGGTGTTTGAGATCGCGGAAGGCCTTCCGCAGGACTTCGACCGCGGCGGCCTGTTCTGTGAAGTAGAGCGGGAATCCGAGGTAGATGACGTCATAGGTCAGCCCGATGTAGCGGATGCCGAGGACGCCCCCCTCAAAGAAGGGCACATTGTCCCTGGAATCGAACCGGTAGATGATTTCACCGAACCCGTACGCCTGGTAAATGTGGTAGGACGGCATCGCCCCCTGCCAGGCGGAATCCAGCTTGGCCATGTCGAGCGGAGCGTCGGGATACTGATCGGCATCGGGAATCGTCTGATGTTTCGCCCCGACGTATTGCGGGTTGGTGACGGCCGTTTGATTCAGGATGTGAAGGATGTTGTTCCAGAAATTGGCCGATGGCGGGATGATGTCTCCCCGTGTCAGATTCCAGCCGTTGATCAGCGTCTTTCCGCCGGCGTAGCAATAATCGAGCAATTTCGATTGTGACCGCGCGTTGATCGTCGGGGCCCGGTAAAAATCATTGCCGTTGTCCCCGACGACGTGGATGAGGCTGTACTGACCCAGGACACCGAGCCCGGGCCATGTTCCAAGGAGCGTCGTGTTGTACGGAACGTTGAACACGTCATATTTTCCCGTCAGGCCGAGTGCATCGTAGAGCTGCGCGTAATACTCGAGCATGTGGGATCGCGCCGGCCTGGTGGGCAGCACGGCGAGCGAATCCCAGTTGAAGGTGTTGTTGATGAGGAGTATCCTCTGGGTTGCCCCCGGTTTGGCAAATTCGGGATAAATGGTGCTAAAATCCCGGTAGGCCCAGAAGGTATCAAGACGGGCGCTGTCGGTGCCCGCGTTGACGGGCCTGGTGAAGTACCCCCGGGTCGAGATCGATCCGAATTCGTTTCTGGCCCTCACATAGATCCGGTGGTTGATCGCGTAGGGATCCGGGAGGTCCGAGCCGTTGATGCGGGCCCGCGGACTAAGGCTGAACTCAGACCATTTGGCGTCGAGCGATTCGGGGGGCCAGAGGTCCCTGTCCACCACCCATGAATACTCGATGGTGCGACTGTTCGGGTCGAAGCCCTGGAAGGTGAATTCCGTCCCCTGGTAGGTGTCGGTGTATTGATTCAGCACAAGGACGGTGTCCGTCGGGCCGGTCTGGACCAGCACGTCCGGCGGAGCGACGATCGGCGTGAAGAAGTCGAGCGTGGCCGGCGTCGGATCGAGCGCTCCGTTGTTGTCGATGGCCGCGACCTCGAACGTGTGCGGGTTGAGCGTGTCCTGGGAGTCAAAGATGAACGTCCCCCTGCTCGGATTCTGGTGCGTCGGGTACCGGTTTCCGTCGGGGTTCGAGGCGAAGAGCCTGACGCCGACGATTTCGAGCGTGTCGCCGCGGGCGAGCGCGTTCAACCTCGTGGTGTCGAGTCCCTCCGGGGGAAGCGTCGAGAAGAAGCGGTAGATCTCGGGCATCTGTATGGCAGTGTCGACCTCCGCGATCAGCGCGAGGCCGCCGACCAGGATGTTCAGGATGTAGGTGTACGGCTTCTGTTCAACCGGCGCGCCGGCGTTCGCCTGGAAGGTCCACGTATAACGGTAGCCGACGACGTATCCGTCGCCATCGTCGCCGAGCCACGAGAGCGAGACGAGCGGGCTCGTCGAGATGGTGCCGGGGGGCGGAACGTTCGACAGCCGGGTTTCCGGGGTCCTGTTCGGGTAGACTTTTCCGGGGTCGTCAGGATCGGTGCAGCCGCCGAGAAGCAGGAGCAGGGAGAGAAACAGGATGCCGGACGAAGCGAGGGGACGTCGGGGCGCTGTGGAAAAAATCATCTGGAGAGCTCCTCTGGAGAGAGAAAGAATGTCATCGGATTTCGTTGATGGAAGAGATGCTGTAGAACGGCCTGAACTGATACGTGTTGGCCTTCCGGAGCAGTGTCGAATCGAGGTTGACTTCAAGAATGATCCGCGTCGTCGTCAATTCCTTGATGGAGAACGGGCTCCTGAAGCGGAGGCGCGGATCGAAGTCGGTTTCCCGCTCGACGGTGATGACCCGGTAACCGTCGAGGATCGCCTGGCGCGCCGGCTCGAGGAGCAGGTCGATCCCCTTGTACGATCCCGGCGGAACGTAGGTCTGCCCGATGATCAGGGCCGAATCCCTCGCCCTGACGTCGAGCGTGTTCAGCTTCGTGTCCTCCCGGTCGATCGCCTGGAGATCGCCGTACACGACCGCCCTCGCGTCGTCGTTCCTGATCGCCTCGACGGAGGAAACCGTGAGGATGAAATTGTTGAGGGGATCGAATTTGATGTTCCCCGAGATCGTCTTCAGGCGGACCTCGACGATGCCCGGCAGCGGCGAGGCGTATTCCGTCTGGCATCCCAGGTTGATCATCGAAGAGAGCAACGGCATCGCGAGGAGAAGGACCACACCCGCGCGCGAGATCTTTGCGTTCATGACGAAGACCGATAGTAATAATGAGAGGAAAAACTTGGCGGTATAGCTTGAATAACCGAGTATATGAAATATTCCCAAGAAGGTCAAGTTTTTACCCCCTGAAAACGCAGGCTTTCGGCCCATCCAACCCCGACACCACCTCCCCCGCTTCCCGGCATCAACCCTCCATCCCGGCCCCCGGAGGACGCCGCTAACCCCATGGATATCATCCGGATAAGTTCTAGGATGAGCGGTTTGGTTTCCGTAAATTGATGACCGGGGGTTCGCCGGAAACCAATCCCGCGCGATCCACGTTGAAACTCCATCGAAGCCCTTGCGTATACGACAATCAAAACCAACCGGTATCACGCGTCCAATGATGAAATCGATTTCCGCCCGTTGTTCCGGTCTCGCACCCCTCCTCCTTCTCTCCCTCGTCATGCTGGTCCCGGGGTGTAAAAAGGCCGCGGATATCGTCATACCTCCCCCGGGCCCGCCCTGGGTCACCTTCTCGCTGCCGGGCACATCGCAACTCCTGGCGAACGAGATCAACTCCATCCACGCCGACCAGTCGGGACGGGTCTGGATCGCCACCGACAGCGGGGCCAACTACTTCCAGCGCGGGTCATGGGGCCGGATCCGGGATTCCATCAGGTTCGGCAGTCCGGGGAATTACCGGTACGCGGTGAACACAATCTCGTCGGGGAAATTTTCAACCATCTGGTTCGGACTCGACGGCGGGGGCGTGCGGAGGTACCGGGAGGGCGCGTCGAGGTCGGTCTGGACGACGTACGATTACCCCGACCTGACCTACCCTGTCGTCCAGTCGATCTCCGCGGATCTCGTGGTCAACGGGGACGTCTGGTTCGCCACGACCAACGGCGTGAGCCGCTTCCTGCCCAGTTCCGCCGACCCGGAATTCGGGACGTGGCAGACGTTCCTCATGCCGTACATCCCGTCGAACCAGGTTTACGCGAGCGCGATCAATTTCAACGACAACACGGCGTGGTTCGGGACGCAGAACGGCTTCGCGCTCTACAATGACAATCTTGGCGACTGGACGAAATTCGACCTCCCCCCTGCCTACAACTACAAGATCAACTCGATGGCGTTCGACAAGGCGGGCACGGTCTGGCTGGCGAAGCTCGAGGGGGTGACGCGCTTTAACAAGGAGTCGGGGGAGTGGACGCACTACACCAATGCGAACACCGGCGGACGGCTTCCCGCCGGGCCGGTCAACGCCGTGACCACCGACCTTGTGTCAACCCGCTGGTTCGGAACCGACCAGGGCCTCGTGAGGCTCCGGGACACCAGCTGGACCACCCTCACGATGTCGAACACGCCGGAACTGCCCGACGACGTGATCACGGCGCTGACCTACGACAAGCTCGGGAACCTCTGGATCGGGACGAAAAACGGGATCGCCGTCTTTAATGAAGCGGGCACCCGGTTCTGAACCGGTGATCAGCCCCCACCCGTTTTCCGGAAGACTCCGATGTAGCCCCACCCCGCGCGGCCAAGCCGCCGGATGGGCACCGCCATCATCATTCTCTCGAGGAACCTCTCCATCCTGACGATCGTTCCGCCGCTGACCCCCAGCCGCGACAGGGGCCTCAACTCGTAACCAAACGTCACTCCCTCGATCCTCTCGAAACCGTTTGACGCGATCAGCGATTCCAGCCTCCTGATGTCGTAGGCCCTGCTCGTCCAGCCTCCGTCCCGGGTGTGCGTCGCGAGGGATACGCACTCCCTGAACCGTCTCCAGCCATGTCGGATCAGGTACTTGTATTTCAATCTGGCGCTGTAATGCCATGACGTCAGGGCGTTGAGATTTCTCACGTTGAGTACCAGGTGACCTCCCGGGCGCAGGAGCCTGCCCATCTCGGAAATTGCACGTTCGTCCCGGTGCAGGTACCCGATGACGCCGATGCAAATGACCGCCGAGAACGAGGCGTCCCGGAACGGTATATTTTCGATATCGCCGCGGACCAGCGGGGGCGGACCTGACCATCCGTTCTCCCTGAGCGTATCGACGGCCGAGCCGAGCATCACCTCCGAGGCGTCCATCCCGACGAGTTGCACACCGGCGCCGGCAAGTTCACGGAGATATTCCCCCGGACCGCATCCGGCATCAAATATCGCCCCGTTCTCCTTCCTGATGTACCTGCCCACCAGTCGGAGCACGTGTTCCTTCCTTCGCACCAGCATCTGGCCGAACGGATTATCAATGTCCCGGTAAAATTTTCCCTTCCAGCCGTCGCTGGTATTGAAAAAGTCGCGGACCTGATTCTTCTGCGTTGAATTCTTCATCCCGCCATCTGTGCGATCAATGAACGATGATTGGGCTGCCCGGGAGGCCGGTCTGCTACCGCCTCATGTCGCGTAGGAAGGCCTCCCACCGAGTCGCCGAGCCCTCGATGATGACCCGCGGTCCGTTTTTAATGGCCGTCACCGGGCTGATCGTATCGAACCGGAAATTCGGGGCGAGCACCCTCGGCAGCTCCACCGACCTGAGCGGCGGCGCCTTCTCCGGGTTGACGGGCTCCCGGATAAAGGTCATCTTCCAGGTGCGGGCGTCCACCGGTTCGAGCGACACGCTCACGAACCCCCAGCGGGTCGGCGTGCGCTCGAGCCTGAGCGGCTTCGCGTCGGCCAGGTCAGCGCCGGCGATCCCGTCGAAGAGCCTGAGCACGTCGTCATCCTCCATCACCATCGCGTGCCGCAGGTATCGGACCGATTCTGCCTGGGCCCTGAGATCGACGGGGACGAGCCCGCTTCCCGGGGCGCGTTCCCGCCAGCCGGGCGGGCGCCAGGTATAGACGGGAGCCGCGTGGTTCAGGAAGCCGACGAAGATGGTCCGGGCCTCCTCCGGGAGGTTGAACCATACGAGCGCCTGGGCTGCCAGTGCCGCATCGACCGGATCGGACTCCCCGGCCTGGTCCGGTCCCGTGCCCGACGGTATCTGGTTCTGCAGCGAGGCATCCACCCATCGTGGAAAATCCTTTATGATCCTGTCATCCTTGTCGAAAAGCAGCCCCGGGAACAGGCCGAACGAAAGGGTTCCAAGGCCCGCGTGGGGACCTGACGGCGTATCACCCCCGGCGGAGGATCCTGCCGGTGCGGTCACCACCGGGAACCAGGAATAACCGGCCGGGTCCTGGCGCTGGGTGTCGCGGGCGGCCTGCCTCACCGCCAGACGCAGCTGCCCATAAAATTCCCTGATTTCCGATTTTTTCTGGAGATAGTGTCGATCTGAAATTTCCAGCAGCGGTTTCAGCGCGATGAGCGTCCAGAGCGAATTGGTCAGCTCCTCATAGGTCCCGCGCCAACCGGTCCCGGGTGATCCCTCGGGAAGGAGCGACCGGCGCGTGTTCGCCGTCGGTTCGGACAGCGCCGCGGCCTTGTCCCGTTTAAGGCGCAGGGACTTCAGGGCGTTGAACGCGTCGGGATAGAGTTCATTGAAGAGGGTCCAGTCGCCGGTCAGTTCGGCCTGTCTGCAGAGCGAATAGACGGCTGCGCTCATCTCCTTCATGTTCGCCTCGCCGCCCGCCCCGACCAGAACACCCCTGTCATCCTCCAGGTCCCACACCGACTCCAGCCTGGATTTCGCCTCTTTCTCCCGCCCGAGGTAGAGTTCCGCCTCCGCGATGCAGTGTTGATCGACCAGGTCCGGGACGACGGTCGGGGCCGGCATCGATCCTCCGTCCGGGCGCCCCGGGTCGGCGGGGGTCATCTGGTCGATCACTCTCGATGCCGCGACGGCGAACTCCCCGTAGATTCCCGGGAGGTCCCAGCCGGCCGGTGCCCTCCGGGTGTTCCATTCATCCCAGCGGGCTCTCTCTCCCGCTGTCCGTGCCGGCATCTCCCGGATCCCCGAGATGATATCGTCCGAATCCCCCTCTCCCCGGGGGACGCGGAGGTGGAAGACCTCCGGCACCGGTCCGGCGCCGGGCGTGACCTGGAGGGTGAGAGTCAGCGCCTCGTCGTCGTGCGAGACGGCGGGGTCGGCGTCGATGAAGAGCAGCGGACCGCCCGCCTTCTCTTCCCGTTCAACGATGCAGACCCTTCCCCGCGGCAGGTCATCGTCGTCCTTCACCGAGGCGCGAAGCGCGCCTCCGGCCCGGACGACGAACCGGAGCGTCAGGACCTCTCCCGCCGGCGTCACCTCGATGGAAATATTGTCGACGAGGCCTTCATCCTCGTGCCAGGATGAGAACGAGCTCATCGTGACGGCGGCGTCACCGTACGATACGGAAGTCCGGAGCACCGGGATGTGCGGCGCCTCACACCGTTGGTCCCGTGCCGTGACCGGTCCGGCCCCGTCGACCCGCAGTTCCACCGATTCGACCCGATTGCCGGCGGCGCTCCGCACGAGCCCGCCCTGGCGGGCGATGAACGACACGGCCCCGTTTCCCGGCGGCGATACCGGAGAGTACCACTCCTCCGGCGCGTAACGGAAATCGACCGTCTCCGGCGCCCCTTCCGCGGCGCTCCGGCGCAGCGTGGTGGTTTTCTGGTAGAGAAATGCCGCCGTCTGGTCCACGCCGATCGTCAGTGCGCCGACCGTGAGGCCTATCTGTCTGAGGAACGTTCTCCTGTTCGCCTGCTTCATTCGTGGTCCCCGGTGCTCGTTGATGGTTGGTGTGGTGGAAATGGTTATCGTATAACAGCGAAGGTCCCGATCTGGGTTCCGAAATCCGATTCGACGGAAAACACGTAGACACCGGAGGCGATGACCCGTCCGCTTTCGCTCAGCATGTCCCACTCCTCCTGGCCGCGGGGCCTCCCCGGTTCCGTGCGGCCGCCGTCGTCGTGGCGGATGGTGGCGACGATGTCGCCGGTGAGGCTGAAGATACGGATCACCGCGACGGGCGGGAGGTGGATGAACCAGATCGTGCGTTTCCATTCGTTCCAGTCGATCGACCGTCCCTCCCACCCACCCGACTCGAAGGTGTAATTGCCGTCCACCCTGTAGGGGTTCGGCACCACGATCGTTTTTCCCGCCGATGACGACGGCGCGAACGGCAGCTGCACGAGCGTCGCGTTCCGGCCGATCGCCGATTCGAGGGGTTCGGTGTAGAGCGTGTCGGTCCTGAACGAACCGGGGTTGTCGGGGAGCGGGATGACGTTCACGGTCACACCCGGGATGCCGAACGACGTGACGGCGTACCAGTATTTTTTCCCGTGAAGGAGGTTCGAATCGGTGAATGAATACTCGAGCCCGGTCCCGAACTCGAACCCGAGGTCGTCGTCGACGTCGTACTGCCTGAGGAGGCTGAACGACGCCGGATCGAATTCCGGCGACTCGCTCCGCCAGAGGCGGAACCCCTCGAAGATCCTGCCGCCGCTCACGCGGCCGGCCGGGGGGTCGGCCCGCCGCCAGTGCGTGTCGGGCAGCGACGAGAGAAAGGCGCTGGAGTCGTCCCAGGCGGAGAGGGGATCGGGATCGGCCGCTCCCGGGCGCCAGCTCCAGTCGAGCCGGACGAGGACCGGCCCCTCCCCGACGGCGAGCGGCGGGGAGGGGGGAACGACCGGCAGCCTGTAGCCCGACGCGTAGAGCGAGTAGGCGGCGCGCGCGTTCGCCATCAGCGAGTTCGGTCCGATCTCGATACCGTCGCCCGAAATCAGCGCCACGGCGACGGTAAGCGAGTCGCCGGGGGCCACCGTTTCAAACGGCCCGAACGCCAGGAGGAATTGTGAGTCGGAACCCGGGGTCTGGGGTTCGTCGGGTTTGATCCTGCCGCTGGACATCAGCCGGTAGTGTTCGTCATCGGTCCCGGGGTTGTCTTCGAACCTGTTCCAGTTGAACGTGTACCGGAGCAGGTTGAGCGGCTTCGGGGTCCCGAGCACGACGACCCCGACCGGCGTGGCCCCGCGGTCATAGACATTGTGGGCGTACCCCGTCCTGAGCTCCGGGATGTAGGCGGAATATTTTCTCGTCGCGATGTCGGGCAGGTTCACGTTTCCCAGGAGCGGATCGACGAAAAAGCCGATGTAGAGGCTGTCGAGGGTCTTCGTCCCGGCGTTCACGATGACGTACTCCAGCGGGAGGATCGGTTGCCGGAACAGGTTCTGCCAGGCGTACGATTTCTGCACCACCCGGAGGCCGAGCGGGACATGGCCCGGTACGAGGGGGTCCGTGAAGACGTCCGAGTACACCATCGTCACGTCGCGTTCCGAGACGGCCCCGAAATCCTCGTCCACCCCCGGTTCCCCCGCGTCGCCGAACCCGTTCAGTTCGGTGTACCGGTACACGTCGTTCTGCCGGGGATAGACGCCGGCCGCGTCGGGTCGGCAGACGTCGCGCATCGCGGGCGAGTAGTTGTCGTGGGCCGGGTCGGGGTTCCGGGCCGCGTCAAATCCGCCGCCGCACCCCACCTCGAGCGAATCGGGGACGCCGTCGGAACCGACGTCGTGCAGGTCGGGCCGCCAGTCGCCGTCGTTGTCGCGGCCGTCAGGCTGGTCTTCATCGATCCGGCCGTCGCCGTCGTCGTCGAATCCGGCCAGGTTCGGCTGGCCCTGCTGGAGCACTCCCGTAACGAAGAAGGTGTCCCTCGGGGTCTGGTACCCGTAGAGTTCGTGCTGGACCCCCGTTTCACCCCAGTTGTACGCCTTCGTGACTGCGTGGATCTTCGCCGGGGCCGACGGCGTCCCGGTGTCGACGATCGCCCCGATCCAGATGCCCGCGCCGTAGAGGTGCTCGACGCGCGAACCGATCGGGTACTCCATCCCGATCCCGTCGGGAGGGAGAAAATTATCGAAGGCCCCCTGCCCGATGGTTCCGTTGGCCCCGATCCAGGCCTTCAGGTGGAACCCCTGGCTGATCTGCAGGTCCCCCACCGCCCCCGTCCCCGAGGGGAGCGGCGCGACGGCGTGGCGGCCGCCACCCCCGCCCGGCGACGACCGGGCGGGAGCGACCGATGCGACGATCCAGAGGATGAGCGCCGCCGAGACGGCACGAGGGTCACAACCTGCCGCCGTCATCATCCTCGTCGGCGGTGGAATCGTCGTCCCCCTCCCCCTCGTCCCCCATCGATTTCATCATCTCCTCGAACATCTTCTCGAAGTTCAGGTCCACCACCTGTTTCTCGTATCCCGCGGGCGCTTCGAAGGTCGAGACGGGCACCGTTGTTTTCTCGACGGCGGTCACCTCCTCCGTCTCCGTCACCTCCCCGTCGGTGGAGCGGACCACGACGAGCGGAAAGAGTTTTTTATCGGCAAGTTCACGTTCCCACCGGGTCCCGTCGGTCGCCGACTCCATGCTCATCCCGTCGAACCACTTCACGATCCCCTCATACATGTTCCCGAGCCCGGCAGTGGCCCAGATCGACGCCGTTTCACCGCCTCCTTCATCGGCGGTCCACTCCTCGCATCGATACCCGATGATCGTGCGGCTTTTCCCGGTTTTGGCGAGAGTGTACGACTTCGATCCGGCGCCCCGCGTCCCGGAATCGGGCGAGCGGCCCCCGTCGGCGAGCGGGATCTCCATGTATTTCTTTTCCTGATCGACGACGATCCACATGACGTTCTTGTCGCCGCGCAGGATGAATTTCCCGCCGCTCCCCTCCGACATGTCGGACGAGTCGATGACCGCGGCGAAGAGCTGGCCCTTGAAATAGACCGACGACGAGACGACGGACGAATCAGCGTCGCCGAAGGTGACGGCGCGCATCCGGACGACGCCTTCGAACTGGGCCTGCGCCGCTCCCGCCTGGATGACGATAGCGGCGGCGATCGAGAGTAACGTTTTCATGATTGCTCCCTGGTGATTGTCTGGTGGGGTTTATTTTGCCGCCGGCGGCGGCAGCGACTTCGCCCTGACCTCGGAACTGAACGCGCCGTTTTTATGCGACGAATCGCAGAACGGCTTGTCCCTGCTCAGGCCGCAGCGGCAGAGGCTGATGGCGGTCCGGCCCGCCAGGTCGAAACGGCCACCCTCGCCGTCGTAGAGTTCGAAATCCCCTTCGATCCGGAGGCTTCCGTTGGGGCGGACCGTGATCTTGACTGGTGGCATCGGTGATCCTTTCGTTATTTGATCAGAAGCGTCTTGATGAAATCCCGCCGCCCGTCGACCGTAACGCGGCAGTAGTAGACGCCGCTCGGCAGACCGGTCGGACTCCAGGGGATGCGGTGGAATCCGGGGCCGCGCTGTTCCCCGCCGATGCGGCCGACGCGGCTGCCGTGCACGTCGAAGAACTCGACCCCGACCCATCCCGGGGATGAGAGTTCCACGCCGATGACCGTCGTCGCGTTGAACGGATTGGGGAAATTCCGCGTGAGGCGGAACTCCCCAGGGTGGCGGCGCGCTTCCTCCACTCCGGTTCCGCCGTCGTTCCTGTAATAGACCAGGCCGCCCTTCGATGTGCCGACGAGCAGGTCGTCGTCACCGTCGCCGTCGAGGTCGGTGAACGCGATCGCCGGTTCGTACGGCATTCCGGGCCCGAACCGGTCGTTGTCCAGGGCATAGGGCGTGTCGCCCCCGCTCCCGGTATTGCTGTAGGCCACGATGAGGCTCCGGCCTCCGGGGGCCGTGTCGCCGGCCGCCGGGGCGACATACAGGTCCGCCCGGCCCGTCGCGGCGTTCCACCGGAACGCCGGCCTCGCGTTGCTCCCGAAGTCCCTCCCCAGGAAGGTTTCGCTGACGAGATCCGGCACGAACGTCGAGGCGTCGCCCGAATTCCTGTAGAAGCTCAGCGTGCCGTTTCCCTTCCCGACGACCAGGTCGGGATCGCCGTCCCCGTCCACGTCGGCCGCGGCGGGGACGGCGTACTGGCCCGTGACGATCGTGTCGACCGGCTGGAAACCGCCCGGGCCCGCGTTCCGGTAGACGATCACCCTCCCGTCGAACCTCCCGAGGAGCAGGTCCGGGTCTCCGTCGTCGTCGAGGTCGGCGAAGGCGGGGGCGTACGAGTAATTCCCCGTGATGCCCGCGAAGGCGGTGTCGACGAGGTGGAACAGCGGCGAGAGCGGGCTCCCCTCGTTCCTGAAATGCCAGAGCTGTCCGTCGTTGTTGCCGATGACGAGGTCGAGGTCGAGGTCCCCGTCGAGATCGGCCAGCGCGGGCGCGGCATTCTGCCCGACGTCGAGCGTGGCGGCGAAGTCCCGGGTGACGAGCGTGTAGGCGGGCGCGCCGGGGGTTCCGTTGTTCTCATAATGCCAGAAGGAGTTCCGGGTCCTGGAGTTCAACACGCCGACGAACAGGTCCGGGTCTCCATCGGCGTCGATGTCGGCGAAGGAGGCCTGATTGAATCCGACGGTCGACAGCGAGCCGTCCGGCGGGAACACGTTGGACGCGCACTCCAGCGCGGGGTCCTGGGCGGTCCCGGCATTCCGGAGGTGGAAGAGGCTGTGTGAAAAGAGGTCGCCGTACACAAGGTCGGTGGTGCCGTTGCCGTCCAGGTCGCTCAGCGCGACCGCGCCGAGCCCGTGCGCCGGGTTCTTGTCCGCGGCCGGCAGCCCCGCGCCACCCTGCGTGCAGGTGTCGCCCGTGATGGTGATGTCGCTGAGCCGCGTCGAGACCAGGGCGTACGCCGGGACGCCCGCGATGCCGGTGTTACGGTAATAGTTGAACGACCCGTCGGCGGAGTTGCCCGAGAGAAAATCGGGAAGCCCGTCGCCGGTCATGTCGGCGATACCGGGCAGACCACCGAAACCGGCGAACAGCGGAGCGCCGGACGTGTCGCGAAGATCGTTCAACCGCACCGACCAGGAGGGATCGGCCGGAGTCGCGTCGTTCCTCCAGACGCGGACACCGCTCGACCCGTCGTCGGTGAGGAGGTCGACGATGCCGTCGGCGTCGAAATCGACGAATCGGAACCAGTAACTGAATGCCGCCCCGCGGAAACCCCCCTCCGGCTCGAGTGAGAACACGGGGGCGCCGGCGTCGCCGACGTTCCGGAAATAATACCGTTCGGCGTAAAAATCGGAATCGAGGATGAAGAGGTCGAGGTCGCCGTCGCCGTCGAGGTCCGCGAACTGCTGCATCGGGGCGTTCAATCCGCCGGAGAGGGGTTCACGGTAGGGGACCTGGTCGCGGAAAAAGGCGATTCCCGCGAGGTCCCGGACGAAATTCTGCCCCGCGGCCGGGCCGGCGAACGGGAACAGGGCGAGCCCCGCGACCAGGGCGTTACGCATGGAGCGCGTCGGATCGTTCCACCGGTTCCGCGTGGCGATGGTGAAATCGTTCGATCGTCACGGCCGAGAGCGCCATCCGCGTGAGCTCCCGGAGGTCGAGCTTCGCCTCCTCGCCGAGGACCTGCGCGGGGTCCGCCCAGGTTCGGGGGCTCCGGGGTGCCAGGAACGAGCAGCAATCGTCGTACGGCTGGCTCGAAAAGTCGTGCGTGCCGATCCGGCGCGACGTCGCGATCGTCTCCTCCTTGTCGGCGCCGGACAACGGTCGCAGGACCGCGATGGTCGCCGCCGCGTCGATCACGCGGATGTTTCTGAGCGTCTGGGACGCCACCTGCCCGACCGCCTCCCCGGTGACGAGGCCCTCGGCTTTTTCCCGGCCGGCGATCCTCTCGGCGATCCGGAGCATCATCCTCCGGTACAGGATGATCCGGAGCGAGGGTTCCGTCCTGAGCACGATCTCGTTCTGCACGGGGGCGAACGGGACAAGATAGAGTTTCGACCGGTACTGGTACGGTGTGAGCACCCTGACAACGTCCCGGACGAGCCCGACGGATTGTTCGCCGGTGTAGGGCATGCTGTGGAAATGGACGAACACGACGTTGCATCCCCTCTTCATCATCTGCCAGCACGCGACCGGGGAGTCGAAGCCGGCAGAAAGCAGGCCGACCACCCGCCCGCTCACCCCGGCCGGCAGCCCGCCGGCCCCGGGGAGCCTCCGGGAATAGACATAGGCGGTCCCGTCGGCGATTTCGACCGACACCGTCACGTCGGGATCCGAGAGGTCGGCGCGGACGCCGTACGTGCCGCACAGGCGGGCCCCGATGCGCGCGTTGGTCTCCATCGACGTGAGCGGAAACCGCTTGTCGACGCGCCGGGTGTCGACGCGGAGGGTTGCGAACTTCAGGCCGGCGAGGGACGCCTCCGAAGCCTCGCAGAGCGCCCCGACATCCTGCGCGACGCGAACGCCGGGGCAGATGTTCGCCAGTCCGAACACCCGCCCGAGCTCGCCGGCCAGCAGTCCGGCGTCCGCCGCGGATCCGGGGGTCAGTATGAATTTTCCATACCCTCCGCTGACGGAGCATTTCACGCCGGCCGCCGCGGCCGTCGCGCGGACGTTCCGCATGAGCGTCTGTTCGAAGTATTTCCGGTTTCCACCCTTGAGGACGATCTCGTGGTGGTGGAGAACGATGACGGGGTGCATTCGTAAAAGATATCATTTACCGGAGGGAAAACCAAAATCAGGGACCGCCGGGGGGATGAAGTCCCGATCGCGGCGGCCGGCCGGGCGTCAATCCCCGGACGACCGCGACGCGCCGTGCGCGGTGAGCGCCCTCTGGAGGAGCGTCACGGGATGGATGACCTCCACCGCCGACCCCGCCTCGAGCAGGCCCCGTTGGATCTGGAGGTGGCATCCCGGGTTTCCCGTCACGACGGTCCCGGCCCCGCACCCGAGGATGTTCGCGATCTTCCGCCGGAGCAGTTCGTCGGCATCGTCGGGCCGGATGAGGTTGTAGATGCCGGCGCTCCCGCAGCAGCGCGAGGCGTCGGGGAGTTCGACGAACCGCACGCCCGGGATCGTTTGGATAAGCGCCCGGGGTTGTTTCGACACGCCCTGGCCGTGGACCAGGTGGCACGCCTCGTGGTAGGTGACCGACGCCGCCACCGACCCGCCGGACGCACCGATTCCCCGGGCGTGGAGGAATTCCGACACGTCCGCGACCGTCGCCGAAAATCGGGCGGCCCGGTCCGCCATCGCCGGATCGTCCGCGAACAGGCGCCCGTACCCCTTCATGAAGGAGCCGCAGCCGGCGGCGTTCACGACGACCGCGTCCAACCCGTCAGGAAAGAGGCCGATCGTGTCCGCGGCGAGCTCTCGGGCCCGGGTGTCATCGCCGTTGTGGCCGTGGAGTGAACCGCAGCAGAATTGCCCCCGCGGAACGACCACGTCGAACCCGGAGCGCCTCAGGAGGTCCGCGGTACCGGAGTGGACCGAGGGGAACGTCTCATTCATCACGCAGCCCGTGAAGAGCCCCGTCCGGCCGGCCGGCGCGCCGCGGCCCCGCAGGAGGTCGGGCACCGCGGAAAGGTAGGAGCGGTCGGCGACGTCGGGGAGCGACAGGACGATCCGGCGGATGGCGTCCGGGAAGACGTTCAGGATTCCGGAGCGTTCAACCGCCTCCCTCAGCCCCGACCGGCGGTAGCCCCGCATCAACCGGGCGAAGAGCCCGAAGCCGGCCGCAGACCCGAAAATGACCCGGAGGAGGACAAATTTCCTGAACCGGAGAGTGAACGGTTCGAGCTTCCGGTCGCGGACGATGCCGCGCGCCATCTCCACGATTTCTCCGTACCGGACCCCCGCCGGGCAGGCTGGCTCGCACGCCCGGCAGTCGAGGCAGAAATTCATCTCGTCGGCGAACGCCCGTCCCGGCACCAGCGAACCATCGAGCACCGAC
Organism: uncultured Chlorobiaceae bacterium; assembly: GCA_964596065.1. Taxonomy (GTDB): domain Bacteria; phylum Bacteroidota; class Ignavibacteria; order UBA10030; family SZUA-254; genus SZUA-254. The sequence continues at coordinate 19,904 of CAZQSM010000004.1, forward strand.
CGCACGAGGCGGATCCTCCCGCGGGGGGACGAGGCCTCGTCGAGCGTCATCTCGTAGGTGGGGCACGAGGGGAGGCAGAGACCGCAGTGGAGGCAGGTGTTGAGCACGGCGTCGATATGTTCCCGGCCCGGTCCCCTCACCTCAGGCGCGCCTCCCGAGCAGCGGCAGAAGCGCGGCCCCCGCGACGAAGCCCCCGATATGGGCCCACCACGCGACCCCTCCGGCGTCGGCCCCGATCTGCAGCGCGAGGAGCCCGCTCCCGATCTGCATCAGGAACCAGAGCCCGAGAAAGACGAACGCGGGGAGTTCGATCAGCTGGAAAAAGACGAAGATCGGGATGAGCGTCAGTACCCTCGCGCGCGGGAAGAGGATGACGTAGGCCCCCAGCACCCCGGCGATGGCGCCGCTCGCCCCCACCATCGGGACGACCGAGGTCGGTTCGATGTACACCTGCGTCGCCGCGGCCGCGGCGCCCGTCATCAGGTAGAACAGGACGAATCGGCCGTGCCCGAACCGGTCCTCGATGTTGTCCCCGAAGACGTAGAGAAAGACCATGTTGCCCAGGAGGTGCATCCATCCCCCGTGGAGAAACATCGAGGTGAAGAACGAGAGGTAGGCGACCGGGTCGTCCGCGTAGGTGTCCAGCGCTTCGCTCACGCGAGAGGGAACCACGCCCAGCGACGCGAAGAGCCGTCCGAGATCCTCCCCGAGCGAAAGTTCGAAGAGAAAGACCGCGGCGTTCAGGCCGATCAGCGCATAGACGACGTACGGGACCGAACGGGACGGGTTGGTGTCTCTCAGGGGGATCATCGCGGGGGTTCAGCGGTCGAGGAGCGGGGCGAACCACGCCATCATGTCGCCGAGGCTCTCCTCGTTGATCTGATGCCCCATGTCGTATTCGCGGTAGGTGACGACTGCGCCGTGAGATTCCAGCAGCTCCTTCGCCCGCCTGCTGTAGGCGAACGGGATCACGGGGTCGTAAATGCCGTGGGCGACGAAGAAGGGCTTCCCCTTCACTCCCTCCCACCGGAACGTGAGCCCGGCATCCTCGGGCACGTACCCGCTGTTCGCGATCACGCCGGCGAGCAGTTCCGGCCGGGTGAGCGCGACCGCGAGGGACATGATCGATCCCATGCTGAATCCCCCGCAGTAGAGCCTGCCCGGATCGATGCCATGGCGTTCGACCGCTTCGGCGATGAACGCCAGCAGCGTGTCGTAACTCGACCGGAACATCGCGGCGTCCGGCCTGCCGATCTCCTCCAGGTCGTACCAGGTGTACCCGCCCCCGTTCGCGAACGGGTGCGGCGCCCGGGGCGCGATGATAAGCAGCCGGTCGTCGAAGTACTCGGAGAGGCCGAGCAGGTCGTCTTCGTCGGCGCCCCGGCCGTGGAGGAGGATCAGCGCCGGCGGTTTGCCGGGGCCGCTCCTCCTGGGCTGGAGGAATTTATAGACAAGGGAACGTTGTTCGCGGCTCACGGCGTCATACCCACGCCACGTCTTCGAATTTCCGTATCTGCTCGCGGGAGCTCGGCATCCGCCCCTCGCACCGCGGTTCGCAGTCGAGGATCTTCCCGGGGTTGAGGATGAGATTCGGGTCGAGCGCCTCCTTCAGCTTTCGCATCATCATCATCGAGGGGGACCCCACCATTTTTTCAAGCAACGGTTTCTTGAACAGGCCGACGCCGTGCTCGCCGGTGATCGTCCCGCCGAGGGCGATCGCCGCCTCCTCGACCTCCATCACCGTCCTGTGCGCCCTCCGGAATTCCCCGGCGTCGCGTTCGTCGGTGAGGTAGTTCGGGTGGAGGTTCCCGTCACCGGCGTGGCCGAAGGTGCCGATCCTGATGTCGTTCCTCCGCCCGATCTCCCCGATCTTCCGTACAAGGGCGGCCAGCTCGGTCCGCGGGACGGCCACGTCTTCCATGATGGTGGTCGGCCTGACGCGGGCGAGCGAGGTGAACGCCGATCGGCGCGCGACCTTCAACCTGTCGGATTCGGCGGCCCCCGAGGCCACCGTCACCGACGAGGCTCCGCACTCCGTGAAAATGGCCGCGATCCTGGCGCTGTCCCGCCCGACCACCTCCGGATGGCCGTCAGTCTCCGCGAGCAGGAGGGCGCCCGCGTCCGTGGGCAGGCCGAGGCGGGCGTATTCCTCGACGCAGCGGATCGTGGTGTTGTCGAGGAATTCGAGCATCGCCGGGAGGATCCGGGCCGACACCACCGCGGAGACGGCGGCCGCCGCCGATTCCATCCGCGGAAACGCCGCCAGGAGTGTCCGTGAAGCTTCCGGTTTGGGGAGGATCCGGAGGAGGATTTTGGTGATGATGCCGAGCGTGCCCTCGGACCCGACGAGCACGTCCCGCAGATTGTAGCCGGCCACGTCCTTCGCCGACTTCCCCCCCGTCCAGAGGATTTCGCCCGTCGGGAGGACCACTTCGAGCCCCATCACGTAGTTCTTCGTGACCCCGTATTTGAGCCCCCGGAGCCCCCCTGAGTTCTCGGCGACGTTCCCCCCGATGGTGGAGATCGCCGCGCTCCCGGGATCGGGCGGATAGAGGAAGCCGAGGGCATCGACCTCACGCTGCAGCTTCGCGGTGATCACGCCGGGTTCGACGGTGACGGTCTGGTTGTCGGCGTCGATTTCGAGGATCCGGTTCCGGTGGGCCATCAGGACGACGACCGAGCCTTTCACCGGCAGGGCCCCCCCGCTCAGTCCTGTCCCGGAGCCGCGGGGAACGAGCGGCGTCCCGGTCTCGTTGGCGAGCCTGACGATGGAGGAGATTTCGGCCGGCGAGTTCGGCCTGACGACGCAGAGCGGGAGCTGCGGAGGCAGGGCGGTCGCGTCGTACGAATGGGCGACGAGCGCCTCCGGCGAATCGAACACGTTGTCGTGCCCGACGATTTCTCCCAGGCGGCGTGCGATCGTGCGCGAGGTCATGCTTCAGGGAACGTACGCAGAGGTGGGCTGAAATGCAAGGAGGGTGGGTCCGGGTCCGGCCACCCGGCGTTTCAGGATCCCGGGAAGGAACGGCCGACGGCCCGGGCCACGACGGCCACTTCCCGCACGAGCCTCCCGAACCGTTCGGGGTCGAGCGATTGTTCCCCGTCGGAGAACGACTCCGCAGGCCGCGGATGGACCTCGACCATCAGGCCGTCCGCGCCGGCGGCGACCGCGGCGCGGCTCATGGGGACGATGAGGTCGTGCCTGCCGGTGCCGTGGCTCGGATCGACGATGATCGGGAGGTGCGAAACACCCTTCACCGCCGGTACGATGTTGAGATCGAGCGTGTTCCGGGAATATTCGACGAACGTCCTGATTCCCCGTTCGCAGAGGACGACATTCGGGTTGCCGCCCGAAAGGATGTATTCGGCGCTCATAAGGAATTCCGTCATGGTGGCCGAAAAATGTCGTTTCAGCAGGACCGGCTTCCGGATCCGCGAGAGGGCCCTCAGCAGGTTCGTGTTGTGCATGTTCCGGGCGCCCACCTGCAGCATGTCGGCGTAGTCGGCCACGATCGCCACGTCGCCCGATTCCATCACCTCGGTCACGACCGGGAGGCCGGTGCGTTCGCGGGCGGCCGCGAGGTGTTTCAGTCCGGCCTCGCCCAGGCCCTGGAACGCGTACGGGCTGGTCCGGGGTTTGTAGGCGCCCCCCCGCAGGAGCGTGGCGCCCGCCGCCTGCACCGCGGCGGCCGTCGAGACCACCTGTTCCTCCGACTCGACCGAGCAGGGGCCCGCGATGACGACGATGGCGGTGCCGCCGATCGGGACACCGCGGACGTCCACGACCGTGTCCTCCGGTCTCAGTTCCCTGCTGGCGAGCTTGTACGGCTTCAGGATGGCGATGACGTTTTCCACCCCCGGCAGCAGCAGGAACGACTCCCGCCTCACCTTCCGTTCATCCCCGATGATGCCGACGATCGTGCGTTCCACACCCTTCGAGACGTGCGGGGTGAGCCCCGCCTCGCCGATCCTCCGGACCACCCCGGCGATCTGGCCTTCGGTGGCGGACGCCTTGAGAACGATGATCATCCCCGGCGGCCGGAAAAGAAAACCCCGCCCCGGGAGGGCAGGGTGGAGACGTGCCGATGGGGCGCGGGCGCGTGTTCCGCAGCGGGTCTATTTGAGGACATTCAGCTTCTTCACGTTGACGTATGCGCCGTAGACGATCCGGCAGAGATAGACGCCGCTCGGGAGGCCGGCGGCGTCAAAGGTCGCCTCGTACGATCCCGGGCTCAATTCGTCGTCGACGAGCAGCGCCGCTTCCCGTCCGATCAGATCGTAGACCCTGAGGGACACGCGCCCGGTCGTCGGAATCATGAACGGGATCACCGTTGAGGGATTGAACGGGTTCGGATAGTTCTGGGAAAGGGTGAACCGCTCCGGCGCGGTCGGCGAGGTCTGCCGCACGCCGGTGGCGGCACCGACGTTCCGGCTGAGCGTCAGCGTGGAGATCTCGGCGATGCCCCCGGCGTATCCCGTGTCCGCCTGTTCCGGTGAGACGACCGTCCCGTCCCCCGTGATGAAGGTGACCTGGACCGATTTATCGCGGCCCGCGAATGAATTTCCGGCATAATATTCATACACCTCCGTTCCGGTGGTGCGCAGGGCCGGCAGGAGGATCGTCTTCCTCGCCCCGGGGCTCGCGACCGCCTCGGGCAGGACGATCTCCCCCCAGCCGTCGCACTCCACGGTGGTCGTCGTGACGGTAAAATCGCCCCCCGCCGAATCGGAGTAGAGGGTATCGATGCCGGTCCTGGACGTTCCGATCGTCAGCGGGAGGGGCATCACCAGGCGCATCGGGAGGTACCGTTCCACGATGATCGTGTCGATGAACGGAAGCCAGAACTGGCGGGAGTACCGTCCGAGCAGGTACAATCCGTCAGCCCGGAGGAGTGAGTAGGTAACCTGCGAAATTTCCGCGCCACTGTCGGGTTGCCAGACGTAGGGCAGACAGAGGTTCGCGTTCGGAAATTCCTCCGCGCCGGGCTGTCCGGCGGGCGCCCGGTAGGTCATCGACGCCGAATCCCTGAAATCCGGCGTGGGAAATCCGCTGAGATCGAACGTCTGCTCCGACGGGGCGGCCTGGCCGAGATCGACCATCGGGTAGGGGAAATAGGTGGCATGGTACGACATCCGCTCGCCGTTGAGATAGATGCTCACGTCGGTCTGGTTGATGGTGATCTGGGCGTCCGCGGGTGACACGGGCAGGAGCGACGCGGCGAGGATCAGGACGACCGGTACCAATGTTCTCGTCGGCATTTCCTTCAATCTACCGGATGGTGAGTCACCGCAATCACGCGCGGAGGTTCCCGCAGGGACCCGGAAGTATAGGAAAGAAGGGCGTGAAAATCAAACACCGGGACGACGCCCCGTGTCAGGCGGGATATGATCCCCCCTGCGACGGGCGAGCCGCGTCGGGGGACGCGGACGCCTCCGCGACACCCGAGGGATGTTCGTGGTGGCCGTGGAGACAGTTCCGGCAGGTCGACCGCGAATCGAGGAAGGTCGTCGAGTGTTGCCAGATGTCGCGGAAATCGTACCCGGTATCGCGCAGGGTGGCGCGTTCCCCGCCGCTGCCGCCGCAGGGCCGGACCCGGCCCTCCTCGTCGATGAACGCAAACGACTTGCCGCCGAGGCAGGAATAGTCCCAGGATCCCCCGGAGTGCGCCGTCCGGCCATACCTGGAGCTGTTCGGGATGAATTTGACGCACTGGGGGGAGATGATCATCGAAGAGGGGCTGTACTCCTTCATCGTGGCGAACCGCCCGATGAACTCGTCCACGCCGCGCCCGTTGCGCGCCCCGGCGGGGCCGCCCTGGCCGAAGCGCAGGTGGCAGTAGAGTCCGCGCACGGACCGCCGGACAGCGTAATCGTGGAGAATCGCCAGCATCCTGATGTCGGGACGGGTGGCGGTGAAGACCACGTGCGACTCGTAACCATGCGACCCGAGACGGTCGAGCGCCGCTTCAAGCGCCGCGAACTGCGGAGCGTCTTCCAGGCGCCCGCCCTCCAGCCCGTCGGCCGGGTCACCGATCTTCACCCTGAAGATCCGCTCCCCGAACCGGGAATATTTGACCACGATCTCCTCGGTGAGTTCCTCCGGTGCGGCCTCCACGATCATTTTGAGGCCGAGCGCCCGGCCGTAATCGAGGATCTCCATGAGCCGCGGATAGCGGTGCAGGACCCCGTCCCCCGTCAGTACGACGATCGGCTTCGCGGTCCTGGCGATCGAGTCGATCACCAGCATGCACTCGGTCGTGTTGAGCGGCTCGGCCCTCTGACCGGCGCGTTTCCCTCTCGGGGGTTCGTGGTCCAGGGGGGCGATCTGCCAGATGATGATGCGGGGAAGTTCCGGGGCCGCCGCGGTGGGACGTTTCATGCCGGCGGGGGGTGACGGATAGTCCATGATCGGGTCCGGTCTGATTGAGATTCGTACAGACTGGAGTACCTCAATTTTTATGCCAGAATAAATCGGTCAGATCGGGCCCGATTCGCGTGGGCCGGACGGCCCCATCTCATACCTGAGATGCCCGGTTGGGTCTATGCCCCAAAAATCTGAGATTGGAGGAGGGCCGGTCTACGTGAGACGAACGAGCGTGTAGGTCTTGTTTCCCTTCCGCAGGACGAGGAATTTCCCGTGCAGGCTTTCCCCCTCCCCCACGATGTCCGACGGGGAGGCCACTCTCCTGTTATTGATGTAGATGCCGCCTCCCTCGATGGCCCTCCTCGCCTCCCCCCTCGACGCGGCGACACCCGTCGCAACCAGGAGGTCGGTCACCGAGACGTTTCCCCCGGCGAGATCCGACCGTGGGAAACCGGAGGATGGCACATCGGAGAAGATCTCCAGCAGGAGATCCTCCGGCACGCCGGCGATTTCGGCGCCGAAGAAGATCTCCGACGCCCGGGCCGCCTGCGCGAGCCCCGTGGTTCCGTGGAGCATGGCGGTCACCTCGGAGGCGAGTTTCCGCTGCGCGGCGCGTTTTCCCGGTTCCCGTTCCAGCGAGCCGGCCAGCTCCGCGATCTCGTCGCGGGAAAGAAGGGTGAAGAATTTCAGAAAGGGAATGACGTCCCTGTCGCCCGCGTTGAGCCAGAACTGGTAGAAGCGGTATGGCGAGGTCCTCGCGGGATCGAGCCAGACGGTGCCGGCCTCCGTCTTCCCGAATTTTGCGCCGCCCGACGTGGTGATGAGGGGATAAACGATGCCGTGGACCTCCCTCGACCTCGTCCGCCGGATCAGGTCGATCCCCGAAACGATGTTGCCCCACTGGTCGCTCCCCCCCATCTGGAGCGTGCACGCGTGCCGGTCGAAGAGCGCGAGATAGTCGTACGACTGGAGCACCGAGTAGCTGAATTCCGTGAAGGAGATGCCCGCTTCCTTCGCGAGGCGGGATTTGACCGAATCCCGGGAGAGCATTTCGTTCACCGAGAAATGCTTCCCCACCTCACGCAGGAAGTCCATCATCCCCAGGGACGAGAGCCAGTCGGCGTTGTTGACGATCAGCGCCGGGTTGCCCGGCCGCCTGAAATCCAGGAATTGTTCCAGCTGCCGGCGGATCCCCTCCAGGTTCTCGCGGATCTCCCCAGCCCCGATCAGGTTCCGTTCCTGCGATTTGCCGCTCGGGTCTCCGATCATGCCGGTTCCGCCGCCGGCGATGGCGATCGGAACGTGGCCGTTGCGCTGAAAGTGGACCAGACCCATGATCGGCAGGAGTGAACCGACGTGGAGGCTCGGCGCCGTCGGATCGAAGCCGATGTAGCCGGTGACCCGGCCGGAGGCGAGATGGGCCTCGACGCCCGGCGTGGCGGTGTGAATGAAGCCCCGCCAGGCGAGTTCTTTCAGGAAATTATCGTGGGACGGGCTGTTCATCGCCGACCAAAGTACCATCTTCGGCTTGAAAATGCAACAGGCGGGTTGCGCGTGTCGGGGGAATTCCGTACCATAAGCGGTTTGTCACCGACACACGACACGGAACGATTCGATGGCCTTGCTCCAGGACGAACCAACCATCTCCCGCGGAACGCTCCTGCTGGCGGGGATCCCTTCATTCATCCTCGCCGTGGCGATCTCCCTCCTCTCCCATCAGCAGGCCCACCGCCTCGGCGAGAAGAGCTTCTGCGGTGACCGGGGGGCGGCCGTCATCCCCGCGGCGTCGATGCTGAACCTCGAGACGCCCCCGGGGGACTGCGGATTGTCGGCGCTCACGGGACAGATCTGGACCTTTGGCCTCGCGATCGTTTCGTTCGCGCTGCTCCTCCGTTTCCCGAGGAACCTCTTCCTCATGTCGATGGCATTCGTCAACGCGACCGCCCGGCTGCCGGAGGCGATCACCCTCTTCCTCCAGTACCTGATCAACAGCCAGGCCTCGCTCCGCGTCGACGAATCGGTTTCCCTCTCCCTGATGGGACTGACCGACCCGACGATCCCCACCGTGATCATGTGTTTCTATTCGATCCTCCTCCTCTTCTTCTCGATCATCGTGGTCCACGATGTCAGGGCCGTCCGGTACAAGTGGCCGATTGCCCTTGGGCTCTTCCTCGCCACCGGGTTCATCGAGAGCGGCATCGTCCGGCTCCTCGGGCCCGGGTCCGGGGCCTGAGCCGGCGTCACCCGGGAGTTCACGACGTCCTGACGAGGTCGGCCGCCCTGTACCCGCTGATCACGGCGCCTTCGATCGTGGCTGGGAGCCCGGTATCCGTCCAGTCCCCCGCGAGATAGAACCGTTCCACCGCCGTCGCGGTCCCCGGGCGCGCGCGTTCCGTCTCCGGCGTCGCCGAGAACGTGGCCCGTTTCTCCTTGATGACCACGGAGTGGGTCACCTCCGCGCCACCGGCCGCCGGGAAGACCTCCCGAAGCTCCCGCGCGGCGGTCGCGACGAGCGCCGCCGCCGGATCGCCGATGACGTCGTACGCCGCGCTGATGACGCAGGCGACGCACGCCCCCGCCCCCTTTTCCTCCGGGAGGATCGATCGGCGGTTGAACGCCCACTGCACCGTTTTTCCGATGAGGCCCACGAGGTCCCCCTCCATGAACTCCCTGTCGAACCAGATGTTGACCGACACGATCGGCGAGTGGGCGATCGAGCGCGCGGCGGCCAGCAGGCCCGCCGTCCGTTCCCCTTGCGGGACGAAACCCGGGAGGGCCCACGGCGGAACGCCGGAAATGACGGCGCCTCCCCTCAGCGTGGTCCCGTCCCTGAGGCGGATGCCGGCGGCCCGACCGTCCTCCAGGACCAGCCCCGACGCGGCGGCGTTCACCATCACGACCGACCCGCGCGATTCGAGGAACCTGAGGGCGCCCGCGACGTAGAGTTCCGACTGCCCGATGGTCGGGATGAGCATGCGGCTGTCCGCATCGTCGCCGAGGAACGCCATCCTGAGGGCGCGGGCGAAGAGGAGCGCCGATGCGGCGCCCGGACGCTCGTTCATCACCGAGAGGGCGATCGGGTCCCAGAAGCATCTCCTGGAACGCTCGCTCTGACCCGACCCGTCGAGCCATTCCCCGACCGTGGCGCCGGCGATCGACCGTTCCTTTTCCTCCGACCAGGAGGCGAGCCATCTCCCCGCCCTGAGCAGCCCGGCTTTCTCCCCGACACCGAGAAGGCCGTAGGTCAGGATCCCTGCGGTCAGGTCGAGGGGGGCCGGGAGCCGGGGGAGGCGCAGCGTCGCGAACCCCTCCACGGGATGGTGGAACGGCAGCGTCAGCGACGGCTCGGCCCGGAGGTACCCGCCGGTCCCGATCGTCGAGAGGTAGTGGAGGAGTGAGCGATACGAACCGAGCAGGACATGCTGTCCGTTGTCGACCGTTTCGCCGGTGGTACGGTCGCGGTAGGAGTAGCATCGTCCCCCGGGCCTCGGAGACTGTTCCACGAGCGCGACGCGGCCGCCCGCCGCCGAGATCCTCACCGCGGCGGCGAGGCCGCTCAGTCCGCCGCCGACGATCACCGCGTCGTGGATCATCGTCCCAGGAACCTTTCGAGCAACCCCTGCCGGAGGGCGATCCCGAGCTGGGCCGGCTTCGAAAGCCGGATGGTCCTCCCGAGGACGTCGTACCCCGAGTCCCGGATCTTCCGGAGCGTGCCGTGGTAGACCGCTTCCATGATCCTCGCCGGGCGCATCGCCGGCAGGTCGTCGTCCGCGAGGGCGGAACGGGCCGCGGCGTAGAAGTCGTCCGCACGCGACGCCTGCGTGGCCAGCAGCCGGCGGAAGCGGTCTGAATCGCGGCGGGAGAGGATCTCCTCCTCGGTGCAGCCGGCCGCCCTGAGGTCGTCGAGCGGGATGTAGATCCGGCCCATCGCCGCGTCGGGGCCGACGTCCCTGATGATGTTGGTGAGCTGGAGCGCGATGCCAAGGTTCGAGGCGTATGCCTCCGTTCCCGGGTTCCGGCGGCCGAAGATATCGATGCAGATGAGCCCGACGGTGGAGGCCACCAGGTGGCAATATTCCCGCAGGGCCTCGAAGGTGTCGTACCGCGCGACGGAGAGATCCATTCCCACGCCGCGAACGAGGTCGTGAAAAAGCCCCCGGGGGATCGACCAGGTCCGGGCGACGGCCGCGACATCATTCAACAGCGGTTCGGACGAACCCGCCCCGAAGGCGGCGGTCAACTCCCCGCTCCAGTGTTGCAGTCGGGCGCGTTTTCCCCCGACGTTCCCGGGTTCGTCGACGATGTCGTCCGTCGCCCGGCAGAACGCGTAGACCGTCCCGAGCGCCCGGCGGCGGTCGGACCGGAGGAAAGGGAACGAGTAACGGAAACTGGTCCCGACGGGCGGGGACCCTCCGGCGGCGAGGAGGCTCACGTCAGGTCCCACGGTTTTTTCCTCCGTCCGGGCCGGCCAAACCGGTCGAGGTCGCGCATGAAGAACCCCCGGAGGAGAATCCCGAGCTTCCGCCGCGTTCCCAGCGTCGGGCGGGAATCGAAGACTTCATAACCGGAACGGTCCAGCTCGCGGAGGATCGTCATCCCCCCGAGCCAGACGAGCCTCAGTTCGAGGGCGATCTCCCTCTCCGCCAGGGCGGGAAGCGCGACGCCCGCCCGGAATTTCTCCCTCGCCACCGAGACCAGCGACCGCATGAGCGCGCGGAACCGGTCGTTCACCACCCTCCCCTTCCAGTCGGCCTCGCTGTACCCGTGCCGCTCCATCTCGGCACGCGGGAGATAGAGCCGGTCGTGTCCGAGGTCGACGCCGACGTCCTGCCAGAAATTTGTCAGCTGGAGCGCGGTGCAGATTTCGTCGGAGAGGAGGGAAAGCGCTTCGTCGCGGTGGCCGAAGATGTGGAGGACGATCCGGCCGACCGGATTCGCCGAACGTGAGCAGTAGTCGAGGAGGTCCGGGAGGGTTTCGTACCGTCGCCGCACCACGTCCTGCCGGAACGCCGAGAGGAGGTCGGCGAGGTATTGCCGCGGAATGGAGTTCCTCTTCACGGTCTCGGCGAGGGCGACGAAGACCGGGTGATCGGCCTCCCCCTCGTAACACCGGTCGAGCTTGCGCTCCCAGTCGTCGAGGAGTTCCAGCCTGGCCGGCGCGGGCAGGGAGCCCTCGTCGGCGAAATCGTCGGCGCACCGGCTGAACGCGTAGATCGCCTGGACGTAGGGCCGTTTTTCCTCCGGCAGGAAGAGCGAGGCCACGGGAAAATTTTCGTAATGGGCCGCGGTCAGCCTCGCGCAATATTCGAATGCGGCGTCGGAAGCGCGGGCGTCGATCACCGTCGACGGGTCCATCTCACTCCGGGAGGCGGAAGACGAACCTGCCGTCCACCATCGTGGCGCGGACTTCGGTCGAGAGGATCTCCTCCTCCGGAACGCTCAAGATGTCCTTCGACAGGACCACCAGGTCGGCGAGCTTCCCGGCCGTCAGGGAGCCCCGTTCCCGCTCCGCGAAGATGCCGTACGCGGCGTCGATCGTGTACGACCTGAGGGCTTCCCCCCTGCTCATCCGCTGATCGGGGTCGAACCCGCCCCGCGGTGTTCCATCGGGCAGCATGCGGGTGACCGAGGCGTAGAAGCATTTCAGCGGGTCGACCGGCTCGACCGGGGCGTCGGTCCCGTTGACGATCACCGCGCCCGACCGGCGGAGTTTCTCCCACGCGTACGCGCCCTCGGCGATCCTGGCCGCCCCGAGCCTCTCCGGCGCCCACGGCCTGTCCGAGGGGCAATGGACGCCCTGGACCGAGGCGATGACCCCGAGCCGTCCGAAGCGCGCGATGTCACGTTCGTCGAGGATCTGGGCGTGTTCGATGCGGAAACGAGCGGTGGCGGCCGCGGCCGGTTGCTCTGCGAACGCCTTCTCGAACGCGTCGAGCGTTTCGCGGTTGGCCCTGTCGCCGATCGCGTGGACGCAGACCTGGTATCCGGTCCGGAGGGCCCGGGCCGCGATCTGGTAGAGTTCGTCGGTCCCGAGCGTTTCGTGTCCGGTGGTTGTGGAGTCGTCGGTATACGGTTCGATCAGCCAGGCGCTCCTCGATCCGAGCGCGCCGTCAATGGAGAGCTTGAGCGCCCGAACCGCCAGGAAGCCGCCGGGTGTGCCCGTGTCGGGCGGGGCTGTGAAGAGTTCTTCCCTCCCGCCGTCCTCCCGGCCCCCCACCATCGCGTACAATCTCATCAGGGGTTTCCCCTGTGCCGCGGCGTCCCTGTACATCGCGATCACCGAGCGCTCCGCGCCGGCGTCGACGAACGTCGTCACCCCCTTCGAAACGCATTCCGCGACGGCGATCTCATACGCCCGCCGGTCAGACTCGACGGTCGGAGGGGCGATCGCGTCAGCGATGAGCGCCTGCGCGAGCTCCACGAAGACGCCTGTCGCGCGTCCGAGCGAGTCCCGTATGATCTCCCCCCCCGGGGGCGACGGTGTTTCGTCCGTGATACCCGCCAGTTCCATCGCCCGGGCGTTGGCGATGCCGGCGTGGCCGCTCGCGTGCCTGAGCCATACGGGGTTGTCGGGCGATACGTTGCTCAGCGCGTCGTGGGTCTGGAACCCCTTCACCTCGGGGTCGGGCCGGCCCGCCCACTTGCTCTGGTGCCATCCGCGGCCCTGGATCCATTCACCCGGCCGCGCCGATTTCACAGCCCCGGCGACCATCCGGATCAGTCCGTCGTAGTCCCGGGTGTCCCCCAGCTCGAGTCGCTGCCGGGAATATCCGAGGCCGAGGAGATGCCCGTGGCTCTCGATGAACCCGGGGAGAACGGTGGAGCCGCGAAGGTCGACCACCTCCGTCCGATCGCCGGCCAGCGCACGGGCGCCGCTGTCGGTCCCGACGTAGACGATCCGGTTTCCCGCGACGGCGACCGCGCTCGCGGCGGGCCTGGTTTCATCCGCGGTGTGGACGACGGCGTTGAGCAGGACCACGTCTGCCGTCTGGGCGGGCGCCTTCCCCGCGAATGCCGCGACCACCGGGATCCAGAGGAGGAGGCGGTTCATGAGAAGCTCCTCCCCGTGAGGACCGTGTAATGCTCCACCATCACGTCGCCGGTGCCGTGCGACCTCCCCGGATCGGCGGCGCCGCCGAGCAGCTTCTCCTGCGCGTGGCCGGAAAGCGTCTCCTTCTGGATGTCGATCAGCTTCTCGAACTTGCCGCTTTGCTCATAGGCGGCCGCCTGCTCCCTCGAATCCCAGATGGTGATGGAGAAGACCTCGTCGTTCCCCTGATCATTCTCCAGCAGGTAGACGTGCCGGCATCCCGGCTCGGCGCGCAGGACCGGGATCGAATGCCGCACGTAGAGCTGCTTGAACTGTTCCATTTTCCCGGGCAGAATTTTAAGCGACACGATCCGCAGCCACACCGCCTGCGAGAGATCGCGCCCTTTCTTCCCGGGACCGCTCTGCGCCGCGACCGGGTACGCGCGGGCGACCGGCCCGGTGCTCACCGGGACATATTCCACCTGCAGGTCTTCCGAGAGTTTGATCGTGTATTCCACCGGCTGGGAGAAGAAGATCTTCGATTCCTCGAGCAGCCGGCCGTAGAGCCCCGAGCGTTCGTAGGCGAGCGCGTGGCCGGGCGAATCCCAGAGCGTGAGCGAGATGCACCGTTCCGGCTTGGCGACGCTCTGCATCAGCCCGGCGTACCGGCACCCCTCCACCTGCTGCAGCGCCGTAATCACTTTTTCGTCGTACAGCTTCCGGAGGAGACCCGCGCCGTCGCGGTCGATCTCCACGTTCAGGAGTCTCATGTACATGGCGGACCTTCCCGTTCTGTCCGGTTCATCGCCGCGGTTCGGCGTAAAATTTCCACGCAGGGCGGTGGCCGGCGGCCGGGCCCTCGCCGGTGAGGACCGCCCTCACCATCTCGATCGGCATGCTGTTGTTCCTGAGGATGGTGTCGTGGAAGTCGCGGTTCGTCATTCTCCCCGATTCGACCAACTCCCGGTGGAGCGAACGGATCTGGAGCCCCCCCAGGAGGTAGGCGCACTGGTAGAGCGGGCCGTAGTCTCCGCGGAACGACCGCCGCACCTCCGCCGTCGCGTTGTCACGTTCGTGCCCCACCCGGTCGACGAGGAATTCGACGCACTCCGCGGGCGTCATTGTTTCAAGATGGAAGCTGAGGGAGAAGATGATCCTCGCGCACCGGTGCATCCTCCAGAAGAGCATCCCGACCCTGTCCTCCGGCGACCGGGGGAAGTCGAGGTCCCAGAGGAGCAGTTCCCAGTAGAGCGCCCACCCCTCGGTCCAGAACGGGGTGCTGAAGACCCAGCGGTACGGCCTGTAGCGCTGGGTCATGAATCCCTGGAGGTGGTGCCCCGGGATCAGCTCGTGGTGGACGGTGGCGCGGGCGAAGTGGACGTTGTTCCCCCTCATGCTCATCAGCTTCTGCTCGTGGCCCATCCCGCTCGTGGGGAACGATACCTGGATCACCTCGCCGCCGAGGAAGAACGGGGAGACGAGCTGCTGTTCGGGGCTCAGCATCTCCATCCTCCATGTCTCCTTCGCGAGCGGCGGAATGGTCAGCAGGTCGCGCGCCTCCAGGAACGAGACGGCCTCGGCGGCCAGCGTCCGGATCACCTCCGGCTGCCCCCCCGGCTCCGCGTGGAGCGTCTTGACCTTTTCGAGCGCCAGTTTCCACTCGTCGCCGTAACCCATCTCGCGGGAGGCCTTCCGCATCTGCTCCTCGCACCACGCCATCTCCTTGCGCGCGACGGCGATCAGCTCCTCCGGGGTGTACGGGATCATCTCGAACCGTAGCTCCTCCAGGAGGGCCTCGCGGCCGATCGGGTCCCCGATGATCGTGGTCTTGTCGTCCGGCGCCACGCCGACGAGCTTCTCGCGAAGAAACGCGGCATAATCGCCGAGGAGCGAGTCGAACCGGGCATAGGGGGCCTTCACCCACCATGAGAAGAGCGGGTCGTAACCGTCGTGGTAGGCGAACCATCCGGAGAGCATCCTCCGGATGTCGCCCACGGCGCGGGCCGCCCGGTTGGCGACGGTGTTCCTGACCGCCGGCGCCCGGCCCGCGGTCGACGTCCCATACTTCGCCTTCGTCTCCAGGAGCGATTGCGTCAACCGCGCCAGGAGCGCGGCGCTCTCTTCAGGCCTGACCGGCAGAAGCGCGCGGCGCTCCTCCTCGAGCGACACGAGAGCCGGGGCGAAGGGGATGAGGGGAAGCATCTCGGCGAACCGCTGCCCCGACAGCTCGAGTTCCTTCACCTCGTGTCCCAGCGTGTTCCTGAAGAGTGTCGCGTCGACTTGATCCTGGGTGCCGAGCGACGCGAACGGGAGAGCATCGAGAGCGGACTCCCACGAGTGGAAGAATTCCCTGAAGCGGGCGGCCCGGACGGTGGAAAAGGGGGCGCTATGGAAACGGTCGAGGCTTCCGTAATCCTCCGCGTAACGCCTCACCATCCCGGCGACGACCCCCTCCGCCCCGCCGGTGTCGACGATTCCCGTCGCCACGACCGTCTTGCCTCCCGGAGAAGTCGCCACGCCGGCCTGGCGCCCCAGCGCGGTGCCGGCGCCGCCGGCGAGCGGGACGAGGATGATCATCGCCCCGATCAACGGCAGACGCCGGGCCCTGCCCGGGAACGATGGAATGTTCGGATGGTCGCTCATGTCCTGGTGTCCGGTGCGGCCTGGTTCAAAGGGTGGGACGGGCGGGGAGACGGCTGGGGTCAGTTCAGCGCTTCCCTGCGGAACAGCGTGATCCGGACGGCTTCCGTCGTGATCAACCTGTTGCCGAATTCGATGCGGAGACCGATGGCCGCGAGCAGGTCCACCTTGATGACGCTTCCGCCCCAGGTACACCCGGCCACGGTGGTTTCCATCGGTGACTTTCCCCTGCGATCAAACCAGCCGCCCCAAACCCTGCACCCGCCTCCGTTCCCGAGGTGGATCGTGTAGAGGGAGTTCCTTGTCTTGACCAGCAGCCAGTCCCCTTCGCGGGCATCGTCCCGCCTGACCCGGGGGACGCGGTCCGAACTCCGGAGAATGGCATCGAGTGAAATCCCCGGTCGATTCATGGCGCGCGGTTCGCGGTTACCGTAAGAGCGTCTTTCACACCGATCATGATCCTGATCCCCGATACTGTGTGGAGCCGATGTTCGAATCAACAACCGCAAGGTATTAAGAATATCGAGCAGAATCAAATGAAAATCATTGAAAATCTTGCATATCATGGGTTTTTCCCGTATCTTTTCAGGCGGTTTTCGGCGGAGTAGCTCAGTTGGTTAGAGCAACGGAATCATAATCCGTGTGTCGGGGGTTCGACTCCCTCCTCCGCTACAGAAGCACCACCTCCTTCAGACATCTGTTCTGGGGGTTTTTTTCACGCGGGCAGGCAGCCGTGAAACCATCCGGACTGGAACACTCCTTCGTTGAATTCGTCCGCCGCCACGGCCTCATCCTCCCGGCCGACCGGGTGATCGCCGCGGTGAGCGGCGGGATCGATTCGGTGGTCCTGCTCCGGCTCCTGACAGCGCTCCGCTCGACCCTCCCGTTCGATCTCTCCATCGCCCACGTCAACCACCGCCTGCGGGGCTCCGAATCGGACGACGACGAGCTGTTCGTCCGCACGATGGCCCGGGAATCGGGGCTGGAATTCCATCTGCGCCGGAGCGGGGAAGGCGCCGGTCCGGCGGGCGCGGGCGGCGTCCAGGAACGGGCGCGCGAAGAACGGTACGCGTTTTTCGAGACCCTGCGCGCGGGCCCCGGGCGCGCGCGGGTCGCGACGGCCCACCATCGCGACGACAACGCCGAAACGGTGCTCTTCAATTTTTTACGGGGCAGCGGGATCGCCGGCCTCGCGGGCATCCCTCCCGGGCGTGCCGACGGCCTGGTGATCCGGCCGTTGCTCTTCGCCGCGAGGAGGGAGATCGAACGATACGCCCGCGAACGGGGGCTGCGTCACCGTGAAGACGCGAGCAACGCGGGGACCCGCTACACCAGGAACGCGTTGAGGCACGACCTGATCCCGCTCATCGAATCGAGGATCAATCCGGGGATCCGGCAGACCCTCGCGCGCACGGCCCGCCTCTTCGCGGGGGTGGACGCGTACGTCGACCTGGAGGTCGACAAGGTCCTGCCGGGGCTACTGGCGCGATCGGCCGGCGACGATGTGAGGCTTCACGCGGAACGACTCGCCTCCCTTCCCCCATTCCTGAAGGAGTCGGTCCTCGTCCGGACGGCCAAAACGTTCTCGCCCGCCGGGATTGCCTCCTCCCACGTGCTGGCCCTCGTCGCGCTGCTCGACGCCGCCCCCGGTGCGGCCTGCCGGCTGTCGAAACAACTCCACGCCCGGAGGGAAGGCGGATTCCTCGTGCTGAGCGGAGGGGCGCCCCCCGGGGAACCGTTCGATTTTCCGGTGACGGTCGGCGAATCGTACGACTTCGAGGCGTTCGCCTTCTCTTCCGAGTCGGACGTCGACATGCGCCCGGACGCCGCGCCATTCGAGGAATACGTCGACGGCGACCGGCTCGGCCCCGGCCTCCGGCTCCGGAGCTGGTCGGACGGCGACTGGTTCATCCCCCTCGGGATGTCGGAGAGAAAAAAGCTGAGCGACTACTTCATCGACCGGAAGATCCCCGTCGCCGAGAAGCGTCGCATCCCGCTGCTGGTTTCCGGCGACGCCGTCGTCTGGATCTGCGGCGAGCGTCTCGACGATCGGTTCCGGATCGCCCCCGGAACCCGCCGGATCGTCCGACTGCGATACGAGCCGGCGAGTGGATAGGCCGGACCCGGCGGATCCCGCCCGGCGCAGCCATTCTCGCATTTTTTCCCAAATTTCGTTATAATATCATTGATCCTGCCGATCGGCCGGAAGCGTCCAATCCCGCAGGGAACATCAGGAATCGCATACCATCAGGAAACGGAATGAGCGAAGAGAAGCAGGGGTCGAGGAACAGGAAGAACACACGGCCGAGGAAACCGCGGATGCCCAGGAACCAGTTCCGGAACGACGATGACTTCAACTGGGGAAAGGTCCTCAAGGTCGTCCTCAGCTGGTCGGCGATCATCTTCGGCGTGTTCGTCCTCGTCACCCTCTTCCGGACGCCGGAAGTCAACCAGGTGGAGATCGAGTATACCCGCTACCAGGAATTCCTCAAGGCCGATAAAATCACCGCGGCGACGATCAAAAAATCGGAACTGAACAACTACGAGTTTCATGGCACGCTCCGCGGGGCGGAATCGATCGAGGTCCCCGGCGGCAAGCGCGTGAACGTCGAACGGTTCTTCGTGCTGCTCCCCTTCATCGACAACTCCGTCGTCCAGGAATGGACCGACCGGGGAATCCGGTTCACCATCACCAGGGAGGACAACACCTGGATGAACGCGCTCCTCGGCGCGCTCCCCTGGGTCCTGCTCCTGGTCATCTGGCTGATCGTGATGCGGCGCATGCAGGGCGTCGGCACCAAGGGCATTTTCTCCTTCGGGAAGAGCCGCGCGAAAATGATGGCCGAGGGGACGACCAAGGTCACCTTCCAGGATGTCGCGGGAGCGGACGAGGCAAAATATGAGCTGCAGGAGATCATCGAATTCCTGAAGGAACCGTCGAAGTTCCAGCGGCTCGGCGGCAAGATCCCCCGCGGGGTCCTCCTCCTGGGCCCTCCCGGCACCGGGAAGACCCTCCTGGCGAGGGCCGTCGCCGGCGAGGCGGGCGTACCGTTTTTCTCCATCTCGGGCGCGGAATTCGTGGAGATGTTCGTCGGCGTCGGCGCGAGCCGGGTCCGCGACCTCTTCGAGACGGGAAAGAAAAGCGCGCCGGCCATCATCTTCATCGATGAAATCGACGCGGTCGGACGGCATCGCGGGGCCGGGCTCGGCGGGGGCCACGACGAACGCGAACAGACGCTCAACCAGCTCCTCGTCGAGATGGACGGGTTCGAACAGAACAGCGGCGTGATCATCATCGCGGCGACCAACCGCCCCGACGTCCTCGACCCGGCGCTGCTGCGCCCCGGCCGCTTCGACCGCCAGGTCGTCGTCGACCGCCCCGACGTGCGGGGCAGGGAGGGAATCCTCAAGGTGCACACGAAGAACATCCCCCTCGAGGAGAGCGTCAAGCTCGACATCCTCGCGAAGGGGACCCCGGGTCTGGCCGGAGCGGACCTCGCGAACCTGGTGAACGAGGCGGCCCTCCTCGCCGCGCGGCAGAACTGCCGCGAAGTCGGGATGCGGCACTTCGAGGAGGCCAAGGACAAGGTGATGATGGGGATGGAACGAAAGAGCCTTATCATTTCCGACAAGGAAAAGAAGGTGACCGCCTACCACGAATCGGGGCACGTGCTGGTCGCGAAAATGATCCCGGAAGCCGACCCGGTCCACAAGGTCACGATCATTCCCCGCGGGCGCGCCCTCGGCGTGACGACGTACCTCCCGATCGACGAGAAACACACCTACTCCAAGGAGTACCTCGAGGCGATGATCGCGTACGCCCTCGGCGGCCGCGCGGCGGAAAAGCTGATCTACAACCAGTTCACCACCGGCGCGGGGAACGACATCGAACGCGCCACGAAGCTGGCGCGGAAAATGGTCTGCGAGTGGGGCATGAGCGAGAGGATCGGTCCGATGGCGTACGGCGCGAAGGAGGAGGAACTCTTCCTCGGCCGTGAAATCACGAAGACGACGAATTATTCCGAAAACACCGCGATCCTCATCGACGAGGAGGTCAAGAAAATCATGACCGATGGCATGGCCAGGGCGGAATCGCTCCTGCAGACCAACATCGACGCCCTCCACAACCTCGCGGCCGCCCTCCTCGAACGGGAAATCCTCGACGGCGAGGAGATCGACGCGATCCTTCGCGGAGAGTCACTGCCGCCCGTCGTGGAACGGGGCAACGGCAGCAGCAAGGCCGCCGGGGGAGCGGCAAGGCCGGCCCCAGGTGCCTGACGCCTCACGGGGCGCGGCGCCCCGGCACGAGCCTCCCCCCCCCGCTGCCGTCGATTTCCGGAGCGAACTGCTCCGGAAGGGGATCCACCTCTCCTCGATCGTGATCCCCATTTTTTATTTTTATACGCCGCGGCACACCGCCCTCGTGGTCGCCGCGGCGCTCACTGCCGTCGCGCTGGCCCTCGACGTCGGCCGCCACTATTACCCGCCACTCTTCCGCTTCTACGACCTCAAGTTCGGCGCGATGCTGAGGAGCCACGAGAGCGACAGCAGCGTCAAGAGGCTCAACGGCGGCACCTACGTGCTCATCGCCGCCACGCTTTCGATTTTCCTCTTTCCGAAGCTGATCGCGATCTCCGCGTTCCTGGTCCTGATCGTGTCCGACCTCTGCGCCGCGCTGGTGGGGCGGAAATTCGGCAGGCGGCGGTTCCTCGGCAAATCGGTGGAAGGGAGCCTCGCCTTCCTCGTCACGGCCCTCCTGATCGTCGCCGCGACCCCGAAGATCGCCTACCTCCCGGCCGAATACGCGGTGGGGGCCGCCGCGGCGCTCGCGGCCACCATCGTGGAAGCGTCTCCGACCGGGATTGACGACAACCTCTCGATCCCCCTCACGTTCGGGGGCGCGCTCTGGGCCGGCTACGCGTTGGCGCTCCCCCACCTCGATCTGTATAAATTCGGCTGAGCGGAATGACGGAAGAGACGGGCATGGGACGACAACCGGGGTCGCGAAACCGCCAGATGCTGGTGGTGGGAGACCGCGTCCTGATCATTCCAGACACCGACCGGGACAGGTCCGAGCACGGGCTCTACCTCCCGCCCGGCGTGAAGGAGAAGGAAAAGGTTCAGAGCGGCTATATCGTCAAGGTCGGCCCGGGGTACCCGGTCCCGAACCCGAACTACCTCGACCAGGAATCGTGGTCCGCGGCGCCCCGCGAACCGGTGAAGTACCTTCCGCTGCAGGCCGAGGAGGGCGATTACGCCATTTTCCTCAGAGACCAGGCGATCGAGATCGAATACGACGGGACAAAATACCTGATCGTGTCGCAGGCGGGGGTGTTGATGCTGATCAGGGCGAGGCCGATGGCGGACCTCGGCGGGGAAGAGCGGGAAGGCTAACGGGCGCTGAAGCGTTCGAGGAACGCCACTTCCCCCGGCGAGAGACTCCCGGTCCCGCCGGTGTCGAGCTTCATCATGATCCTCCGGTACTCCTCCCTGTTGACCTCGTGCATCCCGTCGGTGGCGATCGCCCGCCACCGCTGCAGTGCCACGGGATCGACCACCGGACGCCCGGCTGCCGGCATCGTGACCCTGACCTCCCGCCCCGGCGCCGCCGACCGGATATAGAGATACCCCCCCAGGAACCCTCCGAGATGGGCGAAATGCGCGATGCCGTCCCCGCCCCCGCCGGCGCCGCCGAACACCGAGAGGGCCGCCATTCCCGCGACCAGCCAGCGGGCCTCGACGGGCAGGATCCCCCAGATGTAGATCTGTGAGCGGGGCCAGAACCAGGTGAATCCGATCAGAACGCCGTACACCGCGGCCGACGCCCCGACGATCGCAGCGTCGAACGAAAAGAGGAACGAGAGCGCCGCGCCGGAGAGCCCGCTGACGAAGTAGAGCCAGAGGAAGCGCCGCTCACCCAGTTCCGCCTCGAGCCGAGGTCCGAAGAAATAGAGCCCCAGCATGTTGAACAGGATGTGCCCGAGTCCCGCGTGGAGGAACATGTAGGTGACTGCGGTCCAGGGCCGCAGAAGCGCGTAGGCGGGGACGAACATCAGCTCGCGGTCGATCCCGGGGACCATCGCCGTGACCAGGAACATCACCGCGTTCGCGGCGATGATCCGCATGACCCAGGGCGTCATCGGCCCGTCCCGGTCTCTCCGACGGCCTCGAGGATGATCTCGGCGATGTCCTTCACCGCGACCCGTTCCGAGGCCTCCTTCTCCTTGACGCCGTCGGTCATCATGGTCATGCAGAAGGGACAGGCCGTGCCGATCACGTCGGGCGCGAGCCGGAGCGCCTCCTCGGTCCGTTCGACGTTGACCCTCTTCCCCGTGCTCTCCTCCATGAACATTCTCGCTCCCCCCGCCCCGCAGCAGAACCCCCGGTCGCGGTTCCGGGGCATCTCCGACAATTCGACCCCGGGGACCGACGTGAGGACGTTCCTCGGTTCATCGTAGACCTGGTTGTACCGGCCCAGGTAGCAGGAATCGTGGTAGGTGATCTTCGCCCGCTGTTCGCCCGTCAGGCGGAGCTTTCCCGATTCGATCAGGCCGAGGAGGAACCCGCTGTGGTGGACCACTTCGTAGCGCCCGCCCAGCTGGGGGTACTCGTTCAGGAGGATGTTGAGGCAGTGCGGGCAGGTCGTGACGATCTTCGTCACGCCGTGGCCGTTCAGGACCCGGACGTTTTCCGCCATCAACGTCTGCGCGAGGTAGTCGTTCCCGGCCCTGCGCGCCGGGTCGCCGGTGCATTTCTCCTCCGGCCCGAGGATGGCGAAATCGACGCCCGCGATCTTCATGAGCGTGGCGAAGGCCTTCGTCACCTTCGTGTACCGGGCGTCGTACGCCCCGGCGCAGCCCACCCAGAAGAGGATCCGGTCAGCGCCGGCCGGCGCCGCCGCCGACATCAGCGGGATGTCGAGTCCCTCCGCCCAGTCGCTCCTCGACGAATGGCTGAAGCCCCAGGGGGTGAAATTGCGTTCGAGGTTCTGGAACGTCGCCTGCATCTCCTTCGGGAAGCGGGATTCGTTCAGGACGAGATGGCGGCGCATGTCGACGATGGCGTCGACGTGCTCGATCTGCACCGGGCACTCCTGGACGCAGGCCATGCAGGTCGTGCACGCCCAGAGTTCATCCTCGGTGATGTACCCGTCGACGAGCTGCCGGTCGGCCTCCGGGGCCGCGGCGGCGGCGCCGGCCACGAGCCGCGGGGCCTTCTCCACGAGACGCTGGCGAATGTCGACGATGATCTTCTTCGGTGAGAGCGGCTTTCCCGTGTTCGCGGCGGGGCACACGGCGGTGCAGCGCCCGCATTCCGTGCAGGTATACCCGTCGAGGAGCTGCTTCCAGGTCAGGTCTTCGACGTCGGCCGCTCCGTACCTCGGCAGCGTCTCGTCCTGGAGGTCCAGGTTTTTCAGCGTCCCGCGGCGGCCGAGCTTCGCGAAGTAGACGTTCGGCACGGAAGAGATGACGTGCAGGTGTTTCGAGTAGGGAAGGTAGTTCAGGAACCCGAGGACGAGCGCCACGTGAAACCACCAGAAGGCGGTGAACCAGGCCGCGGCGTCGCCGCCCTCACCCCCGTCGAACAGCGAGGCCGCCGCGGTCGAAACGAAGCGCGCCTCGTTCGCCATCCGCGCGCCGCCCGCGATGTTCGAGCCGTTCTGGCCGAACATCGAGACGATGATCAGCAGGATCCAGAGGAGGATCAGCGTCGCGTCGAACCGGGAATGCCCACCCACGTCCAGGCGCGCGGGCGGCCTGATGTATCGCCTGAAGAGGGCGAAGATCGTCGAGAGCGCGACGAGGAGCCCGATCAGGTCCTGGAGGAAGGCCAGCGGAGGGTAGAGCGGGCCGAGGAAACCGAACGTGAACCCCGGCGCGATCCCCTCCCCGAACGTCTCGAGGATGGCGCTCAGCAGGATGACGAACCCCCAGAAGATGAAGAAGTGGAGGATCCCGGCGAGCGGTTCCCGGAGGAGCTTCGTCTGTCCGAAGGCCACCGTCAGCACGTTCCGGAGCCGTTCGACCGGACGGTCCGTCCGCCCCTCCTTTCTGCCGATGCGGAGGTACCCCGCGAGCCGGCGCACGTTCAGGGCGAACAAGAGCAGCGAACCCGCCAGGACTGCGATGAAGATGAGTGATTCGGTTGCGATCATAATCCGGCCGGTCCTTAGTCGTGAACGATCATCTCGCCGCGCAGCACGGTGACCGCGGGCCCTCCGATCCGCACGGAGTTCGCCTTCCCGTCCTGCCCCGTGACGTCGACGAAGACCCGGCCCCTCCGGGCGATCGCGTCCCCCTGTTCGCCCTGGAAGGAGCAGACCCCGTCAGCGGGGGTGAGGAGACCGTGATCGTGGAGGATCACTCCCAGCGGGCCGTGCGAGGAGCCCGTGACGGGATCCTCGTTGATGCCGCAGTTGGGCGCGAAAAACCTCGAATGGACCTTCGAATCGCGGTCGATCGTCTCGAGCGTGTAGAGGCAGAGCCCCGACAGGTTCCGGGCCGTGAGGAACGCGGAGATGTTGAGAAAGTTTGGCTTCAGCGTGAAGAGCGTGTGCAGCCTCCTGATCATGACGTACAGGTACGTCTCCTTCATGATCGGCACCCGGTTGTCGAATTCCACCGACGGGACCGCCAGGAGCCGGACGAGGTCGACCTTCAGGTGCGGCACCTTCTCGAACGCCGGCACGCGCAGGCCGAGGTAGACGATCGTCGACGATTCCCCCCGCTCGACCTTCACCGGCAGGTTGCCGTCTGCGGTCTCGAGGCTGAACGCGTAGGTTCCGGGGGCGGTCATCCCGAGGCGTCGCTCCTCCGCGAGCACGTGGAACGCGGCCACCGTCGCGTGGCCGCAGAGCGGGACCTCGACCGTCGGCGTGAACCACCGGACCCTGACGTCGGCGCCAGGCTTTGTCGGAGGGAGGACGAACGCCGTTTCCGAGAGGTTCATTTCGCGCGCGATCGACTGCATCTGGGCCTGGCTCAGCGCCGCCCCTTCGAGCACGACCCCGGCCGGGTTCCCGGTATGGGGAACGGACGTGAACGCGTCAACCTGCCTGATGTCGACCGATATCATGTGGCACCTGCGGTGGAAAGAGAAAATGACCTGATGGTCGTCCGGTTCCTGACGTACACGATCCGGTCGTCCGCCCGGAAAAAGGTCGCGCCCGCCGGCAGCGAGAGCCCGTCGCACACCAGGTCGCGGAAGAGTATTTCCCCCGTCGGGGCGTCGAGGACGAACAGGTGTTCCCGGAGCGTCCGCGCCTGACCGGCCCCCTGGACCGTCTCGTACCAGTTACTGATTTCCGCGCCGCCCACGAGCATCGCGCCGCCCGGTTCGAGCAGTGCTCCTGCCGGAAACGCGCCCGCGACCGTGGGGTGCAGTTCGGGGACGAGGTCCGCGTTCCCGACGTCGATCCCCCATGTCGTCGCGTGGTCCGGACGGAACGCGGGGAGCTCCCCGGCGGGTACCTCACGGACCACTCCGCCGGTGAGCAGGTCGATCTCGTAATACGCCCTGCGATCGAACAGCTCCTTCGACGCGAAGACGGAGCCGCCGCTGGCGAATCCGAATGCGAGGTCGGGGTTCTCCCAGATCGGATCGCCGCTCGAAGCATCGATCGCCACGATCTTCCCGTGGTCCGGCATGCTGGGGACCGGATAGTCGTGGAGGAAGAGGATCCCCCCGTGTACGGCTTCGATCCCGGTCCACCAGGGCTGCGAAACCCCTTTCCCCTGCCAGTGGACGCGGCCGTCGTCGAGCGAGACGCAGAAGAACGTGACGCGTTTGTTCCCGAGGTCCCGCGCTTCGCCGATGATCCTCCGGTCCTCGAGTGGGACGATCTTCCATACGTTGGCCCGGGCGTCGTAGTCCCAGAGGCCGCGGACGCCCCTCCCGCTACCCATACCGTGCCTGCTGATCGATGTGGATGATGATGTCGGTGATAAGATACACATCGAGGGGGGAAATATCAATTGTTTCCTACGCGTAAATAAATAATTGCGAAGCCGGCGCGGGTCACCCCTGCAATGATGGAGTCAGAGATTTGAGAAATTCCCTCATCCCGGAAAAGGCGGCCCGGCGGTGGCTGATCGCATTTTTTTCTGCGAAGGAAAGCGAGGCGAACGAAACGTCGTACCCGTCAGGAATGAACAACGGATCATAACCGAACCCTCCCCCCCCGAGCGGCTCGTCGGCGATCCTCCCGTGGCAGTTCCCCTGCGTGACCTTCTCCATTCCCGGACCGACGCAGGCGGCGACGCATCGGAACCGCGCCCGCCGCGCCGCCGGCCCTCGCGCCCGCGACAGGAGCGAGAGCAGTTTCCTGTTGTTGTCGTCGTAGGTCGCGTCATCGCCGGCAAAGCGCGCGGAGCGGACACCCGGCGCGCCGCCGAGGAAATCGACTTCCAGCCCGGAATCATCCGACAGCGTCATGAGGCCGGTCAGCGCGTAGACCGTCCTGGCCTTGATCAGCGCGTTCTCTTCGAGCGTTTCGCCCGTCTCCGGGATTTCAGGGATCTCCGGGAATGGCGACCGGCCCGGGATACCAGCGATCTCGTCCAGACCGTGGATCGGCGCCGGAAGCGACGACAGGAGGGCGCGGATCTCCCGGAGTTTCCCCGGATTGCGCGTGGCGAGGATGATCAGACCGGATCCGGGACGGGACATCGCGGGGCGCCGGGTCACCGGAGCAGGTATTCCCTCAGGTCCTCCACCCGCTCCACGCCGTGGAGGGCGATCCGCCCCTTCGGGGCGTTCCTGAGGTTGTTCAGCGGGAGGATGAAATGCTCGAACCCGAGTTTGTCCGCCTCCTGGATCCGTTTTTCGATCTGCCCGACGCTCCTGATTTCCCCGCCGAGGCCGATCTCCCCGACCGCGACCGTCTGCGATCCGACGGCGACGTCCTTCAGGCTCGAAATGATGGAGGCCGCGATGCCGAGGTCGAGGCCCGGCTCGTCGATGCGGACACCGCCGGCGATGTTCACGAAGACGTCGTATCCCCCCATGTTCATCCCGAGACGCTTCTCGAGGACTGCCAGGAGGTGGCCCAGGCGCCGGTAATCGAACCCGGTGGTGTTCCGCTGGGGGACGGTAAAGTTCGTCGACGAAACGAGCGCCTGCACCTCCACGAGGATCGGCCGGGTCCCCTCGAGCGCGGCCACGACGGTGGAACCGGAGGCGCCGACCGAGCGCTCCGAGAGGAAGACCTCGGACGGGTTGAGGACCTCCCGCAGGCCCGCGGCGCGCATTTCGAACACCCCGATCTCGTTGGTGGAGCCGAAACGGTTTTTCGATGCTCGCAGGATCCTGTAGGCGAAATGCCGGTCGCCCTCGAACTGGATCACCGTGTCGACCATGTGCTCGATGACCTTCGGCCCGGCGATGAATCCGTCCTTGGTGACGTGGCCGATGAGAAAGAGGGGGATGCCGAGCTCCTTGGCCGCCCTCGTCAGGAGGGCCGCCGATTCCCGCACCTGCGCGACGCTTCCCGGCGAGCCGTCCAGGACAGGACGGTACATCGTCTGGATCGAATCGATCACGATCAGCCCGGGGGCCGATCGCGCGACCACCTCCGCGACCGCGTCCGCGTCGGTTTCCGTGAAGACCAGGAGGTTCGAGGCGCCGGCGAAACCGAGCCGGCCGGCGCGGAGCTTGATCTGCGTGGGGGATTCCTCGCCCGAAACGTAGAGGATCGGCAGCGGCGAGATCGCCGCCGCCAGCTGCATCATGAGCGTCGATTTTCCGATCCCCGGGTCCCCGCCGAGCAGCGTGACCGAGCCGGGAACGATACCCCCTCCCAGCACCCGGTCGAACTCGCCGATCCCCGTCGATAGCCGCGCCCCCTCGGCCGACGCCACCTCCGAGAGGGGCACCGGACGGGCCGCCCCGCGCGAAGGCGCTGGGCGCGACGCCCGCGGGGGGCTTTTCAGCTCCTCCACGAGTGTGTTCCACCCCTCGCAGTTCGGACAGCGGCCGATCCATCGGGGGGATTCGTATCCGCACGCCTGGCAGGCGTAGACCGATCGGGGCTTCGCGGGTCCGGACTTCTTCAGCGGCGATCCTCCCTCCCGGTCCGGAGGTCCCTTCCCCACATCAACTTCGACCGGAGCAGGTCGAAAAACGAACCCTTCCTCCACCGGACGAGCCGGACGACGAACCGGGCGCGCCGGATGGTGCATTCCACCGGGGTCCGGCAGAATTTTTCCACCTGGCCGTCGGCGGTGATATGGACCTCGGGCGGACC
Organism: uncultured Chlorobiaceae bacterium; assembly: GCA_964596065.1. GTDB lineage: Bacteria > Bacteroidota > Ignavibacteria > UBA10030 > SZUA-254 > SZUA-254. Next base: position 48,182 of record CAZQSM010000004.1, read on the forward strand.
CTCGCGGACGTTGACGCGGACGACGCTGTCGGACGGGATGATCACGGGCCGCGCGGTCAGCGTGTGGGGGGAAATGGCGACCAGCGTGATCACGTCGCTCTTCGGCGAGACGATCGGCCCCCCGGTGGCGAGGGAATACCCGGTGGAGCCCGTCGGGGTCGTCACGATGATGCCGTTGGCCTCGTAGGTGACGAGGTAATCGTCGTTCACGTGCGTTTCGAAGTCGATGACGCGGGCCGAGGCGCCCCGGTCGATCGCGATTTCGTTCAGCGCTGTCAGCGGCTCCGGGTCTCCCCCGACGTACGCCTCCAGGGCGAGGCGTTCCTCGACCTCGTACCGGCCGTTTCCGATGTCGGCGAGGCATCCCTCGACCTCCGACACCGACACCTCCGCCAGGAAACCAAGCTTTCCGAGGTTGATGCCGAGGATGGGGAGTTCCTTCGGTCCGATCGCCCTCGCGGCCGCGAGGATCGTCCCGTCCCCGCCGAGCACGATCACCATCGTCGCGCGTTCGAGCAGTTCCCCCATCGGCACGCCGGGTCCCGCCGCGGCGATCCCCGCGCGGAGCGCGGGCCCCCCGATCTCCTCGTGGACGCAGAAGGGGGCCCCGGTCGAACCGAGCGCCGCGACGAGCGTCGAGAGCACCTTCAGGCTCTCCGCCTTCGTGGGATTGCCGATGATGCCGTAGGTCATCGGCTGCTCCCGGACCCGGGAGCGGGAGGGTCGGGCGCCGGAGATTCGGGATCGTGAGGCCCGGGTGCCGTAGAGCCGGGCGCCGGAGGCCCGGGCGCCGGAGGGGCGGGCGCCGCCGGCTTCGACGCCTCGTCGACGTAATTCAGCCTGAGGTCCCGGAGGAGCGTCGTAAACATCTGTTCCTCGGAGGGAGAGAGGTTACCCTTCATCCTCCTGTGCAAGACGTCGAGGATGTCGATCGAAATCCGCGCCTGGTCGAGGTCGCGCTCCACGGTCCCGGTCACGGGGCTCCGGAGCTTCCCCATCTGCTGGAGGGCGGCGGTCTGAAACATCAGCGCGACCTGCGTCAGCAGGAGTTCGTCTTTTTCCCGTTCGTTCATCGTCGTGTGCTGTGGTTTCAAGTGTATACAAAATGGGCGTGAATATCAACGTGGCGGAGCCATGCTCCGTTCCGCCAGCTTCGCGTATTTCACGAAGACGTATGACGCCGAGAGCAGGCAGAGCGTGAGCCCGTGCACGCCGTCCAGGAACCCGAGCCGGAAGAAGTACATTTTCAGGAACTGGAACGGCGGCCTGAGGACGAGGTCGGAGATCGAGGCCCGGCGGCCCCGCTCCAGGAGGTCCTCCGCTCCGAGCGTCGTGTACCGGTCGAACTTGCTGAAGTAGTGGAACAGGTTGTCGTCGGTGTGATGCTCGAGGTCATTCCGGAGCCTGCCCGGCTCGCCGTCGAACAGCAGCCGTTCGTGCACGCGGGCCGCGTCGTACCGTGCCTCCCCGTTCCTGAACAGCCGGGGGACGAATCCGGGATACCACCCGCAGTGGCGGATCCAGCGGCCGAGGAAATAGGCCCGCCTCGCCACCTCGTACACCCCCGGCGCGGTGCGGGCAGCGCCCGAGACGATCCCGCCGATCTCCCCGGCCAGCCCGGGAGTGACCCGCTCGTCGGCGTCGACGACCAGGACCCATTCCCCCGTCGCGCGATCCAGCGCCTCGTTCCTGGCGTGGCCGTACCCCTTCCAGGGCGCGACGACAACCTCCGCGCCCCGTTCACGCGCGATGGCGGCCGTGCGGTCCGTGCTGCCCGAATCGAGGACGATGACCTCGTCCGCCCATCCGAGCGCATCAAGGCAGGGGCCGATGTTCCGCTCTTCGTTCAGCGTGATGACGATCGCGGTGAGGGTCCGGGGCCGGATCGTCACGCGCCCTCCCCCTTCATGGCGGGCGCGGCCGCCGCCAGGCCGGTGAGGAACCAGACCAGGACCATCACTTCGTGATCGCCGAAATTGTATTCGAACAGTCCGAGGACGTGGAACCCGGCGTACGCGGCGAGCAGGCCGGTGGCGAGGGCGCCCCGGATCGAGCCCCGTTCCGCGCCGGCGCCGGCCCGCCGGATCACGATCCCCATCATGACGAACAGGTAGACGACGGCGCAGAAACCCGGGGCCCCGAGCGTCACGAGCGCTTCCATCAGGTTGTTATGGAGGTGCCCCCCCTCGCCGGGCGTCATCGGCGTGACATAGCCCGCGTAGTAATTCCGGAGGCCGATGTCGCCCCATCCGAAGATCGGCCTGTCGAGGAACATTTTCCACCCGGTGGAGAGCATCTGGATCCGGGATACGTTCGACTCCGCCGTCGTGGTGACGCTGTCGGCGACGAACCCCCCAGCGTCGCGAACCTCGGCGACGCTCAACGCCCGGTTCCGGAATTCTGCGGGGGCGAACAGCGCGAAGAGCGCGATCACGACCGCCAGCACCGCCAGCATCCGCCGGTCCCGGATCGTCCCCACGACGAGCATCCCCGCCACGAACCCGATCCAGGCGCTCCGGGTCTGGGTGATTACGAGGCCCGCGAGGAGCGCGAGCACCGCCCCGCCGAGCGCGATCCTCCATCGGAGCGCCAGCGCCGGCGCGACGGTGAACGGAATGACCGCGAGGATGATGAGCATCCTGACGCCCCCCTCGGTCATCGGCATCTGGAAGAGGCCCGGGCGCTCGATCTGGCCCCCGATCGTCCGCAGGCTCGAAAGTTCCGCCAGCGCCGCGACCGCCCCGAGCCCCGCCAGCGCGCCGAGGACGACCGTCACCCGCCGTTCGTCGCGGAAGGAGTAGGCGGTCGCGTAGACGATCCCGATGAGGAGGACACGCTTCGCGTTCAGGAACGAATCGGCGGGGTCGACCGAAAAGGCTGACGACAGCAGTTCGGCCGCCGCGTAGAGCAGGAACGCCGCCCCCAGTCCGGTCCGCGGCACGACCGACACTCCCCCCCTGGCGATGACGGCGGCCATCGCGATGAAGGCCGAGGCCATGGCGATCGACGAAACGGCCACCGAAAAGGTCACGGAAACGACGGAGAGACCCGCCAGCAGGCAGATCAGCGCCCTGCCGCCGCCGTCGCGGACGCGCCCGTCAGGCCCGGAACTGGAGGTCATAGAGTTTACGGTACAGTCCCGCCCCGTCGGCGATGAGCTCCGCGTGCGTGCCCTGCCCCACGATCCGTCCGCCGTCGACCACGTAGATCCGGGAGGCGCGCTGGATGGTCGACAGCCGGTGGGCGATGACGACCGACGTCCTCCCCGCCATCAGCCTGTCGATCGCCTCCTGCACGAGGATTTCCGACTCCGTGTCGAGGGCGGAGGTGGCCTCATCGAGGATCAGGATCGGCGGGTTCTTCAGGATGGCCCTCGCCAGCGCCAGGCGCTGACGTTCGCCCCCGGAGAGCTTGACCCCCCGTTCGCCGACGACCGTTTCGTACCCCTCCTTCGTGTTCGTGATGAAACCGTGGGCGTTGGCCGCCTTCGCGGCCGCCTCGATCCCCGCCAGGGAGCACTCCGTCAGCCCGTACGCGATGTTGTTCCGGATCGTGTCGTTGAACAGGATCGTTTCCTGCGTGACGATCCCGATCTTTTCCCGGAGGCTCCGGAGGTCGAGATCGCGCAGGTCGGTGCCGTCGACGCGGACCGAGCCACCCGTGGGATCGTAGAACCGCGGGATCAGGTCGACGATGGTGGTCTTGCCGGCTCCGCTCGGCCCGACGAGCGCCACCAGCTCGCCCTTCCCGATGGTGAGCGAGACGTCCCTGAGCACGGGGTGCGACCCGCCGTAGGAGAAGGAGACGCGGTCGAACTCGAGCGAGGCGTCGAAGCCGGCGAGGCGCCGCGCGCCGGGGGCGGAGGTGACGGTCGGCTTCACGTCGATGATTTCGAACACGCGCTTCGCGGCGGCGGTGGCCTCCTGGATCCTGTTGGCGACGTTGGTCAGCTCCTTGACCGGCGGCATGATCTGGAAGATGATGAAGAGGAAGCCGAGGAATTCGCTCGCGCTGAGGGTGCCCTCCCTGAGGACCTGGTTCCCGCCGTACCAGACGATGACCGATCCCGCGATCACGCTCAGGAACTCGGTCGACGGGGAGGAGATGTCCTTGATCCTGTTGATCCGGAGGACCGACCGGAGGTAGGCCTTCGTGTGCCGGACGAATTTCGCCGTTTCGAACTCCTCCATCCCGAACGCCTTCACCACCTTCACCCCCGAGATCGTCTCCTGCAGCACCGTCGTGATGTCGGCCATCCGCTCCTGGACGACCCCCCGTTCCCGGTGCAGCGTGAGCGCGATCCAGGCGACGATCGCCAGCGTGAACGGGAAGACGACGAGCGAGATCAGCGTCAGCTTCCAGCTCAGCGAGAGCGCGAGCCCCAGGTAGACGGCGATCAGGAGCGGCTGGCGCATCATCGTCACGAAGAAGGCGCTGATGCCGCCGTTGAGCACCGACACGTCACTCACCACGCGGGAAATCAGGTCCCCCGTCCGTTCGTTGGTGAAAAATCCGAGCGGGAGGGAATGGAGGTGGCGGTAGAGGCTGTTCCGGAGGTCCCTGATGATCGACTCCTCCGAGTAGTTCATCAGGAAGAACTGCAGGTACCCGAAGATGTTCTTCAGGAGGAACGTCACGACAATGATCACCGAGATCCGCAGGAGCGCGTCCGTCTGCGAACCTGCCAGGATCGATCCGATCGCGTCCTCCTTGAGCGCCGTGAACCATGTGCCGAGCCCCTGGGCGACCTCCCCCATGCCGTCTCCGGCGGCGCCTCGCATTTTCTCCGGGTGGAAGAGGATGTCGAGCAGGGGGATGAAGAGGTAGATGGAGGCGCCGCTCAGGAGCGAGTAAAAGACCGTCAGGACGACCGAGGCGGAGATGTGTTTCCAGTAGGGTCTCGTGAGCCCGAGGATCCTGCGGAAGATCGAGAGGGATTCCGAAAGTTCATTCCGCATGGGGCGCCGTCGACGATTGGACCAGTCCGTTCCTGCAGGTCATTTCACGCGTCGCGACGACCCGCTCGAAGATCCTCCGGTTTGCCTCCCCCACCGCCGTCTTCGGGTGATGGAGGTGGAACAGGACCGCCAGGTTCCGGAGGGACACCAGCCTCGCCCCGGCCAGGCCGAGCCGGTAGGCCACGTCGGAGTCCTCCCCGAGCCCCGGGGCCCGGTACTCCTCGTTGAATCCGTTGATGCGCTCCAGCCACTCGCGGCGGAGGGAGAAATTGCACCCCAGCATGGCCGGCGTCCCCCCGTGGAGCAGTTTTCTGATCATCGCGTTCTCGGTCCGGATGCCGTCCTCGATCCAGGTGCTCCTGCCCCTCAACCCGTCGGCGAGCAGCGCCGGCGTGATCTTCTCGAAGCGGCCTTCGCGCACCGAGTCCGCGTCGACTGCCGCCGAGAGTTCCCGCCCGAGGTTCACCCTCCGCCCGCAGAGGACCGCCTCCGGGCGCGCGTGCCGGTGGTGGTCTTCGAGGAACTTCCGGTGGGGAAGGCAGTCGCCGTCGATGAACACGAGGTATTCCGACCCTGCCGAGGCGACGGCCCTGTTGAGGATGGCGTTCTTCCTGAAGCCTCGGTCTTCGTGCCAGACGCGGGAGACCCGGTAGCGCGAGGCCCCGCTCCGCCGCTCCACCGCCTCCGCGACCCCGGGACCGGAGCCGTCGTCGGCGATCACCACCTCGAAGTCGTCGAACGTCTGACGGTCAAGTGCGTGGAAGATCAGCTCCAGTTCCCGCACGGCGTTGTACACCGCGATCACGAGCGTCAGGGCGGGTCCGCGCGCCCGCGCGCCGGCATGCCCGCTCACGGGGCGTACCGCCGTTTCATCGTCCTGATCGCGTCCATGTCGATCGGGGGCCGTTCAGCGCCGGCCGGCGCTGTCGCGTATTCCCGGAGCTTGGCGTAGAGCGCGAGCGCGTAGATCGAATCGAGGACCGCCAGCAGGAACCCCTGGAGGCCGTCCCGGTATCCGCGGCGCGTCACGTAGTTCCTCACGAAGTGCGAGACGGGGCTGAAGAGGATCTTCGCGAACCCGGGGACGAATCCGGGCTTCGACCGGAGCAGGTTGGCCACCTGGAGCGACGTGTACTCGTTCATCTTCCGCAGGTAGTGCGATATGGAGTCGTAGGAATAGTGATACAGGGGGTTGCCGAGGAGCCCGGCGGGCCCCCTCACGGCGTACCCGCCGTGGACCGCCGCGTCCTCCACCACGACGCGTTCCTTCCGGAAGAGGCGCATCGCGTGCCCCGGGTACCAGCCGCCGTTCCGGATCCACTTCCCCTGGAAACTCACCAGCCGCGCGACCAGGTATCCCTCTTCCGGTCCGCCGCGACTGATGGCGGCCCGGATTTCGTCCGCGAGCGGCGGCGGGACCTCTTCGTCGGCGTCGAGGACCAGGAGCCACTCACCCGTCGACCGATCGAACCCGCGCGAACGCTGCCGGAGGTCGGAATCATACTCGTGGGCGATCACCGTCGCGCCCAGCTCCCGGGCGATCTCCGTCGTGCGGTCCGTGCTGAACGAGTCGATGACGATGACCTCATCGGCCCAGCCGACGCTCCCGAGGCAGCGGCGGATGTTCCGCTCCTCGTTGAACGTGAGCACGATGACGCTGAGGCGCGACATCGGTCATTTCACGACGATGCTGACGAGCCGGTTCTTCACGACCACCACGCGGACGATCTCCTTCCCTTCGAGCCAGGGCCGGACGCCGGCCTCGGCGAGGGCCCTCTCCCGGACCCCCTCCTCGGGGCTGTCCGGCGGGACGTTGAATTTCGAACGGACCTTGCCGTTGACCTGCACCACCAGCTCGACGCTTTCCTCCCGCGTCTTGTCCGGGTCGAACACCGGCCAGGCGGCGTAGGCGAGGGAGGAACGGTGCCCGAGCAGTTCCCACAGCTCCTCGGCGATATGGGGGGCGAACGGCGAGAGGAGCAGGACGAAGGCCTCCATGGCGTGCCTCGGCCGCTCGTCGGAGTTCAGGAATTCGTTCACGAAGATCATCAGCTGGGAGATCGCCGTGTTGAAGGCGAGCGACTCGACGTCCTCGGTCACCTTGCGGATCGTCTGGTGCAGGAGCCGCTCCCGCTCCGGGGTGCAGACCCCCTCCTTCACCGCCGGGTGGAGTTTCCCGTCCGGCCCGACGAGCATCCGCCACGACCGGTTCAGGAAACGGTGGACCCCCTCGACGCCCCGGCTCGACCAGGGCTTCGTGTCGACGAGCGGCCCCATGAACATCTCGAAGAGCCGCATCGAATCGGCGCCGTACTTCGCCACGATGTCGTCGGGGTTGACCACGTTCCCTCGCGACTTCGACATCTTCTGCCCGTCCTCGCCGAGGATCGTCCCCTGGTTGACGAGCTTCGCGAACGGTTCGGGGGTCGAGACGTGGCCGAGGTCGAATAGGACCTTGTGCCAGAACCGCGCGTAGAGCAGGTGGAGGACGGCGTGCTCCGCCCCGCCGACGTAGAGGTCCACCGGCATCCAGTAGCGTTCCTTCTCGCGTGAGACGAACTCCGCGTCGTTGTGCGGGTCGATGTAGCGAAGGTAGTACCAGCACGACCCGGCCCACTGCGGCATCGTGTGCGTCTCGCGGCGCAGCCGCCCGTGCACGGGATGGTCGATGGTGAGCCAGTCGCCGGCGTTCGCCAGGGCGGACTCGCCCGACCCCGTCGGCTGGAACGATTCGATCTCGGGGAGTTCCACCGGGAGGTCGGCGTCGTCGAGGGCGACCACGCCGCCGTCCTCGCGGTAGGCGAGCGGGAAGGGTTCGCCCCAGTAGCGCTGCCGCGAAAAGAGCCAGTCGCGGAGCTTGTACCGGACGGCGGCCCTCCCGATCCCGCGCGACACGACCCACGCCGTGATCCGCGTGATCGCCTCCGCCGTGGGGAGCCCGTCGATCGAGACGTCGGGCCCGCTTGAATTCACCGCGGTCCCCTCGCCGGTGAACGCCCCGCCGGACGGTCCGCCGCCCGACACCACTTCGAGGATCGGGAGGCCGAACTGGCGGGCGAACTCGTGGTCGCGCTCGTCGTGGCCCGGGACGGCCATGATCGCCCCGGTGCCGTAACCGGGCAGCACGTAATCCGCGATCCAGACCGGGATCGTCCCGCCCGTCGCGGGGTTGACGGCGTGGCCGCCGGTGAAGACGCCGCTCTTCGTTTTTTCGAGCGCGCTCCGTTCCATGTCGCTTTTCTTCGACGTCGCCGCGACGTAGGCGGCGACCGCCTCCGCCTGCGCGGCCGTCGTGACCGCGCCGACCATCGGGTGCTCCGGGGCGAGGACGAGGTAGGTCGCCCCGAAGAGCGTGTCGGGCCGGGTGGTGAACACCCTGACGGTCCCGCCGCCGTCCACCAGCAGGAAATCGATCTCCGCGCCCTCCGACCGACCGATCCAGTGCCGCTGCATCTCGAGGATCCCGGGGGGCCAGTCGAGCAGGCGGAGGTCGTCCGAGAGGCGCTCGGCGTACTTCGTGATCCTGAGCATCCACTGGCGCATCAGGCGCCGTTCGACCGTGTATCCCTTGCCGGTCCACTCCTCGACCTCCTCGTTCGCGAGGACCGTGCCGAGGGCCTGGCACCAGTTGACCGGCATGTCGCCGAGGTACGCCAGGCGCCGCCCGGCCCTGTACCGTTCCGCCTCCCCGGCATCGAGGCCCCCGGGGATCGGCAACTGGTCGATCGGCCGCGCCCTGCCCTCCGCCTCGTCGAACCACGAATGGTACAGACGGAGGAAGATCCACTGCGTCCACCGGTAGTATTTCGGGTCGGTGGTGTCCACCTCGCGGGACCAGTCGTAGGAGAGCCCGAGCATCCTGATCTGCCGGCGGAACGTGGCCACGTTTTCCGCCGTCGTGATCCTGGGATGAATCCCGGTCTGCATCGCGTACCGTTCGGCGGGGAGACCGAACGCGTCCCACCCCATCGGGTGGAGCACGTTGTACCCCCGCATCCGTTTATAACGGGTGTAGATGTCCGTCGCCGTATAGCCTTCGGGATGTCCGACGTGGAGGCCCGACCCGGACGGGTACGGGTACATATCGAGGACGTAGAGCTTCGGTTTCGACGGGTCCTCGGTGGCCGCGAAGGTGGAGTGTTCCTCCCAGTGGCGCTGCCACTTCGTCTCTATGCGCTGGAATTCGTACTGCATGATCCTGGTGCGTGGACGAGGCGATGATGGTGGAAATGTTGAAAATAACGATTTCCGGCAGGAGAATCAAAAATACCCCGCCGGCAGGGGTAAAAAAAAAGGTTCCCGGTCGCCCGGAAACCTCGTCTCACGCTGACGCTCTCAACGTCCGTCAGGACGCGTTTGCTTCCGCGGCCTTCGCCTTCGAAGCGGCGGCGTCCTTCTTTCCGGCCGTTTTTTTCGGGGCCTTCTTCTCTTTCGCCTCTCCCTTGACCTTCGCGCCGCCTTCGGCGCCGGCGTTCTTTTCCGTCTTCGCCGGCTTGTCCGCCTTCACGACGCCCTGGAAGTCCACCAGTTCGAGGAGCGCCACCTCGGCGCCGTCGCCCTTCCGCCGCCCGAGCTTGACGATGCGGGTGTAGCCTCCGGGACGGGACGCTGTCTTCGACGCGATCTCGGTGAACAGCTCCCTCACCGCGTCCTTGTCCTTGATGGTCCTGGCGACCATCCGGCGTGCGTGGACGTTCTTCGCCTTGTCCCCGTCGCCGTGCACGCTGCGGGCCCGGGTGATCATCTTCTCGACGAACATCCTCGTCTCCTTCGCCTTCGTGACGGTGGTCTTGATTTTCTTGTGCTTGAACAGCGCGCTGCAGAGGGCCGCCAGCAGCGCCTTCCTGTGGCTTGCGGTGACTCCGAGCTTGCGATGCGATTTTCTGTGTCTCATGGGTATGCCGGTTATTCAGTTATTCGCCGCTGGTGGTGAGGTACTTCTCGACGTCCATGCCGAACGTGAGTCCGAACTGGTCGATGATCTCTGAGAGTTCGGCGAGCGATTTCCTCCCGAAGTTCCTGAATTTCAGGAGCTCAGGTTCGTCCCTGCGGACCAGGTCCGCGATGGTCTTGATGCTGGCGGCGCGGAGGCAGTTGTGCGACCGGACGGACAGCTCCAGCTCGTCGACGCTCATTTCGAGGATCTTCCGGATGCGGGAGACCTCGGAGTCCTTCTCGGCCCCCTCCTCGCCGGCGTCCACTTCCACGTCGAAGCTCAGGAAGAGCTGGATGTGGTCCCGGAGGATGTTCGCGGCCTGCGCGATGGCGTCGTCGGGCGCGACCGAGCCGTCGGTCTCCACCTCGAGCACGAGTTTCTCGTAGTCGGTCTGCTGTCCCACGCGGGTGGTCTCGACGGCGTAGCGCACGTTGCGGATCGGCGTGAAGATGGAGTCCATCGCGATCAGGTTGACCGACGTCTCGAGCTGCTTGTTTTCTTCCGCGGGAACGTATCCCTTCCCCCGCCCGATCCGGAGTTCCATCTCGAAATCGGTGTCCCCGTTCAGCGTGGCGATGTGCTGCTCGGGGTTGAGGATCTCGAGCTCCGGGTTCGCCTTCTGGATGTCCCCCGCGGTGAATTCACGCCGGCCGTTGAGCCGGACCACGATCTTGTTCAGCTTCTTGTTGATCAGCTTGATCCGGACGGCCTTCAGGTTGAGGATCACCTCGGCGACGTCCTCGACCACGCCCTTGATCGTCGAGAATTCGTGGAGCACGTTGTCGATCCTCACCCCCGTGAAGGCGGTTCCGGGGAGCGACGAGAGCAGCACGCGCCGGAAGGCGTTGCCGATCGTGACCCCGAATCCCTTCTCCAGCGGCTGGAGGATGAACCTGCCGAAGGTGTTCGTGTAACTCGCTTCATCGAGCTGAACTTTTTCCGGCATCTGAAAATTGATTCCCACCATAGTTTCCTACTCCCAGGTTACGTTTCGAAAATGCGGTTCGTCGGGACTTTACTTCGAATAGAGTTCGACGATGAGCTGCTCGTTCGCGTTGAGCGGCACGTCCACCCGCTCGGGCATCGTCAGGAACGTTCCGGTCATCGACGCCTTGTCGAGGCTGAGCCAGGGCAGCATCGCGCTGTCCTTCACGCGTTTCATCGAGGCGTGGATGAGGTCGAGCTTCCTGCTCTTCTCCCTGATCTGGATGACGTCCCCCGCCTTCAGCTGGAACGACGGGATGGTGACGGGGTGGTTGTTGACCAGGATGTGGCCGTGGGCGACGAGCTGCCGGCCGGCCTTGCGCGACGGGGCGAAGCCGAGGCGGTAGACGGTGTTGTCGAGCCGCCGTTCGAGCATCCGGATCAGTGTCTCGCCCGTCCGGCCCGACTGGCTCAGGGCCTTCTCGAAGTAGTTCCTGAACTGCTTTTCAAGCAGCCCGTAGGAACGGCGCACCTTCTGCTTCTCGCGGAGCTGGACGCCGTATTCCGAGATCTTCTGGCGCCGGCTCTGCCCGTGCTGTCCGGGGGGATATCCCCTCCGTTCGACGGGGCATTTCTCCGTGAAGCACTTCGTGCCCTTCAGGAATAATTTCTGCCGTTCTCGCCGGCACTGTCTGCAACTCGGATCGATGTATCGTCCCATACTGTCCTTTGGTTCGTAGAATGCGTTGCTGGTTCAGACTCTGCGTTTCTTCGGCGGTCTGCAGCCGTTGTGCGGGATCGGCGTGATGTCCCTGATGCTCAGGATCTCGATCCCGACGGACTGCAGCGAGCGGATGCCCGCTTCCCTTCCCGATCCGGGACCCTTGACGAACACGTCCACCTTGCGGAGGCCGAGGTCGTGGGCTTCCTTGCCGGCCGCCTGCGCGGTCACCTGCGAGGCGAAGGGCGTGTTCTTCCTCGAGCCCTTGAAGCCGTTGCGCCCCGCCGACGACCAGCTGATGACGTTTCCGTAGACGTCGGTGATGGTGATGACGACGTTGTTGAACGTCGCCTTGATGAACACCTTGCCGGTGACGTCCACCTGGATTTTTTTCTTCTTCCGCGCGCCCGCCGCTGCGGAACCCGCCCCTGCTGCTGCTTTGGCCATTGACTGTCCTTGTGTGTGTGGTATCTGCCCTGCCGGTTACTTCTTGGCTGCCGCCTTCTTCTTGCCGGCGACGGTCTTGCGCTTGCCCTTCCTGGTCCGGGAGTTCGTCCTGGTCCGCTGCCCGCGCACGGGGAGCCCCTTCCGGTGGCGGAGGCCCCTGTACGAATTGATGTCCATCAGGCGCTTGATGTTGATCTGCGTCTCGCTGCGCAGGGCGCCCTCGACCTTGTAATCCGAGGTGATGATGGCGCGGATGCGCGCCACCTCCTCGTCGTTGAGTTCCGAGATGCGCTTGTGGGGATCCACCCGCGCTTCCGTGAGGATGTGCGCCGCGCTGGTCCTCCCGATCCCGAAGATGTAGGTCAGGCCGACGACGGCGCGCTTTCCCTTTGGTAAATCGATGCCAGCTATTCGTGCCACTCCTGGTGTTCCTTTCTGCTTGGGTCTGAAATGGTGGTGGTCTGATCAACCCTGGCGCTGCTTGTGCTTCGGGTTCTTGCAGATCACCCTCACCACGCCGTTGCGGCGGATGATCTTGCAGTTGTCGCATAATTTTTTTATCGACGAGCGGACCTTCATGACGTCTCCTTACTTGTACCGGTACGTGATTCTTCCCTTCGTGAGGTCGTAGGGCGACATTTCGATCGTGACCTTGTCCCCGACCAGGATCTTGATGTAGTGCATCCGCATCTTCCCCGAGATGATCGCGAGGATTTCGTGGCCGTTGTCGAGCTTCACCCGGAACATCGCGTTGGGCAGGGTGTCGGTGATGACACCGTCCATCGTTATCGGGCCCTGTTTCGCCATCGTCCCGTCAGGCCGTCAGAATTTCAGCCGCGCCGGCCGTCACGAGCACCGTGTGCTCGAAGTGCGCCGACGGTTGCCGGTCGGACGTCCGGATCGTCCAGCCGTCCTTGTCCACGTCCACGCGGTACGCGCCGAAGTTGACCATCGGCTCGATCGCCAGCGTCATCCCCTCCTCGAGCGTCATCCCGGTGCCGGGGCTGCCGAAGTTCGGGACCGCGGGCTCCTCGTGGAGCTTCGTCCCGATCCCGTGGCCCACCAGGTCCCGCACCACGGAGAACCCGTCGGCCTCGACGCGCCGCTGGACCGCCGCGGAAATGTCGTGGACCCGGTTCCCGGCGACGGTGGATTCGATCCCCCGCATCAGGGCCTCTTCGGTCACTCGCATCAGCCGCGCCTTGTCCGGGGAGATCTTCCCGACGGCGAACGTCCAGGCGCCGTCCCCGTAGTACCCGTTCTTCCTGACACCGACGTCGATCGCGACGATCTGCCCTTCGGCGAGGACCCTCTCCCCCGGTATCCCGTGGACGACTTCATCGTCGACCGAGGCGCAGATGCTCGCCGGGAAGAGGTTCCGCTTGTCGGTCCCGTAACCCTTGAACGCCGGCTCGCCGCCCCGCGACCGGATGAGCGCCTCCGCGGCGGCGTCGAGTTCGATGGTGGACACTCCCGGCTTCACCATCGGCCGCAGGTGCCGCAGAACGTCCGCCACGATCGAGCAGCTCTCCCGCATGAGCTCGATCTCGCGGGGTGTCTTTCGGAGGCCCGCCTTCATTCCTGCCGTAATTCGTCGTGTTCGCAATGGTCCCCGTCGTCGTTCCTCAGCCCCGCCGCCCCTTGAGCTTGCCGCTTTTCATGAACCCGTCGTAATGGCGCATCAGCAGGTGCGATTCGATCTGCTGGAGCGTGTCGAGGCCCACGCCGACGATGATCAGGAGGCTCGTTCCGCCGAAGAAGCTGGCGAAGTTCGAGGTCACCCCCATCCGCATCATGAACGCGGGCAGAATGGCGATGAGCGCGAGGAAGATCGAGCCCGGGAGCGTGATCTTCGTCAGGATGTTGTCGATGAAATCCGACGTGTGCTTCCCGGGGCGGATGCCCGGGATGAAGCCGCCCTGTTTCTGCATCGTGTCGGCGACGTCCTTCGGGTTGAAGGCGACCGCCGTGTAAAAATAGGTGAAAAAGATGATCATCAGGCCGTAGATCACCGAGTAGGTGATCGAGGTGTAGTTCAGGTACCCCGAGACCACCTGCAGGAAGTCGCTGTCGGGGAAGAACGTCAGGATCGTGTTCGGAATGAACATGATCGCCTGCGCGAAAATGATCGGCATGACTCCCGCCGTGTTGACCCGCATCGGGATGTACTGCGTCACCCCCCCGTAGACCTTCCGGCCGACCACGCGCTTGGCGTACTGGACCGGGATGCGGCGGGTGCCCTGGGTGATCAGCACGATGGCCGCCACCACCAGCACCATCACCGCGATGATGATCAGCTCCACGATCAGGCCGCGCGCCTCGGAGGCCACGAGCCGGTATTCATCGTAGACCGCGTGCGGAAACCGCGCGATGATCCCGATGAAGATGATGAGCGAAATGCCGTTGCCGATGCCGCGTTCCGTGATCTGCTCCCCGAGCCACATCATGAAGACGGTCCCGGCGGTCAGGATGATCATCGTGGAAAGGTGGAAGCCGACGCCCTGGACGGCCATGGGGATGATCGACATCCCGTTGACCGACATGCTCGCGAGCTGGACGCTCACCCCCCACGCCTGCAGGAGCGAGATGCCGACCGTGCCGTACCGCGTCAGCTGGGTGATCTTCTTCCTCCCCTCTTCCCCCTCTTTCGAGAGCTTCTGGAAGTAGGGAACGACCGCGCCGAGGAGCTGGATGATGATCGAGGCGCTGATGTAGGGCATGATGCCGAGCGCGAGGACCGCGGCGTTGCTGAACGCGCCGCCGACGAACAGGTCGTAGAGGCCGAAGAGCGTGTTGTCCGCCTGGTTCTTCAGCGCTTCCTGCAAAACGCTCGCGTCGATGCCCGGCAGGGTGACATGGGAGCCGAACCGGACCACGATCAGGAGGCCCGCGGTGAACAGGATCCGCTGCCGGAGCTCCTGGATCTTGAAGATGTTGCGGAAACTTTCGGAGATCTTTCCCATCGGTTAGTTGCCGGTGCGGTTGATGACCGTGGCCGTGCCTCCGGCCGTTTCGATTTTTTTCGACGCCGTGCCGCTGAAGGCGTGCGCGGCGACGGTGACGGGTTTCGCGATCTCGCCGACCCCCAGGATTTTCACCGGTTTGTGCTTCTTCGACACAAGTCCCGAAGCATAGAGCGTGGCAGGGGTGATCTCCTTCGCCTGGAGTTTTCCGGCGTCGACAGCCTTCGCGAGGTCGTCCAGATTGACGACCTGGTACTCGACCCTGAACGGGCTGTGGAATCCGAACTTGGGGACGCGCCGGACGAGCGGCATCTGTCCGCCCTCGAACCAGGGGCGGTTGTGCGTGCCCGAACGGGCGCCTTCGCCCTTGTGGCCGCGGGTGGCGGTGCCGCCGTGTCCCGAGCCCTGGCCGCGCGCGATCCGCTTGACCCGCTTGCGCGAGCCCTTGGCGTATTTGAGATTGCTTAAGACCGGGGTGCTCATCACTTGACCTCTTCGACGTTCACTAGGTGGCGCACGGTCCGGATCATCCCGCGGATCTGCGGCGAATCCTCCTTGACCACGCTGTAGTTCGGCCTGCCGAGGCCGAGGGCTCTGATCGTGCGTTTCTGCGCTTCAAGGCAGTCGAGCTGGCTGACCACTTGCGTAATTTTCAATTTGATCGGCATTGTCATCTTCTCCTTACTGCACCGGTTCCTTCGCGGGCTGCCCGAACAGCTCCGTCAGCGTCAGGCCCCTGAGCCTGGCCGTGCCGCGCGCGTCCCTGAGGCTCATCAGCGCCTTGAGCGTGGCCTTGACGATGTTGTGCGGGTTGGTCGACCCGATCGACTTCGTGAGGATGTCCCGGACTCCCGCGGATTCGAGCACCGCGCGGACCCCGCCGCCGGCGATCACGCCGGTGCCGGGCGAGGCCGGCATCAGCATGACCCTCGAAGCGCTGAATTTCGACTGGACCGGGTGGGGGATCGTCCCGTTCACGACCCTGACCTCGACGATGTGCTTTTTCGCCTCGTCGACGCCCTTGGAGATCGCGTCCTGCACCTCGTTGGCCTTGCCGAGCCCGACGCCGACGTGCCCCTTCCCGTCGCCCACGACGACGATGGCGCTGAAGCTGAACCGGCGCCCTCCCTTGACCACCTTGGCCACGCGGTTGATGTGGACCAGCCGGTCCTTGAGATCCATGTCACCTGCTTTTATCCGAGACACTGCGCTTCTCCGTTCTGTAATGGTTGCGTTGTCTGCTGCCGGGGGAGGAGTCGAACCTCCACTGACGGCTCCAAAGGCCGCTGTCCTGCCATTAGACGACCCGGCACTCCCGTCCCGTCAGCCGCCTGGGTCGACGGGCCCGTTAAAACTTCAACCCACCCTCGCGGGCCCCGTCGGCGAGCGACTTGACGATCCCGTGGTAGAGATAACCGTTCCGGTCGAAGACCACGGTCGTGATCTTCTTTCCGATCGCCATTTTAGCGATGTGCTGCCCGAGCGATTTCGCCTTTTCCCGCTGCCCCTTCAGGGCGCTAAGCGCGTCCTTCAGCTCCTTGCTGAGCGACGAGGCGGCGACGAGCGTCTTCGACTGCGAATCGTCCACCACCTGCGCGTAGAGGTGCGACAGGCTGCGGTAGACGACCAGCCGCGGACGTTCCGTCGTGCCGCGGATTTTCTTGCGGACGCGCGACTTGACGCCAAGGCGTTTTTCGAGTCTCCTGTTCTTGATCATATTATGCCTTTCCGGCTGTGGCCGCGGCCTTGCCGGCTTTCCGCCTGATGTATTCGCCTTCGTATTTTACGCCCTTGCCCTTGTACGGTTCCGGCGGCCGGAAGGAACGGATCTTCGCGGCGACCTGCCCGACGAGCTGCTTGTCGATCCCCGAGATCAGGAGCGCGGTCGGCTGCGGCACCTCGACCTTGACCCCCGCCGGCGGCGTGAAGAGGATGGGGTGGGAAAACCCGAGCGCGAACTGGATATGCTTCCCCTTCGGTTCGGCCTTGTAGCCGACGCCGACGATTTCGAGCTTGCGCTGGAAGCCTTCCGAGACGCCGCGCATCATGTTCGAGAGGAGCGCCCGCCAGGTCCCGTGCAGCACCCGGTCCGACTTCCTGTCGGAGGCCCGCTTCACCAGGACCTCGGCGTCGCCGACCTCGAATGTGATCGACACGGGGACGTCGGCCGAGAGTTCACCCTTCGGACCGGTGACTTTCAGGCGCGCGCCCTTGCGTTCGATTTTGACTCCCTTGATTGCGGCGATCGGCCGCCTTCCGATTCTGGACACGTTGCTCTCCTTACCGTCGAATGATTACCAAATGTAACAGAGGACTTCCCCGCCGACCTTCTTCGCCCGGGCGTCCCGGTCGGTCAGAATGCCCTGCGAGGTGGATATCAGGGCCAGGCCCAGGCCGTTCATCACCCTGGGGATCTCGCCGGCCTGCGTGTAGTGCCGCAGTCCCGGCCTGCTGATCCGCTTCAATCCCGTGATCGCGTTGACGCCCTCGGTGTACTTGAGGGCGATGTGCAGCACGCCCTGGCGGTTGTCCTTTGTCTCGGAAAAACCGGCGATGAGGCTCTTTGCCGCGAGGATCTTCGTGATCTCCCGCTTCAGGTTCGACGCCGGGACCTCGATCCTCTTGTGCCGGGCGTGGATGCCGTTCCGGATGCGGGTGAGATAGTCGGCGATGGGGTCTGTCGTCTGCATAATCGTCCTTAATGGTCCTTACCAGCTGGCCTTCACGACTCCGGGGATTTTCCCCTCGAGAGCCATTTTCCGGAAGCAGAGGCGGCAGATGCCGAATTTCCGCAGGAACGCCCGCGACCGTCCGCAGTTCTCGCAGCGGTTATGCACGCGCACGGCGTACTTCGGCTTTCGTTTCGCTTTCACCCTCATTGCAAGTCGCGCCAACTGGAAGCTCCTCTCTGTCGTGATGGTATTGAATAATTCCGTCCGCCCGGGGCCGCCCCGTTACGCCGCCGCCTGTTCGTCGCGTTTCACGAACGGGAAGCCGAGCCCCTTGAGCAGCTCCATGGCCTCCTGGTCGGTTTCGGCGGTGGTGACGAACGTGATGTCCATCCCGAAGACGCGGGTCACCTTGTCCACGTCGATTTCGGGGAAGATGATCTGCTCCTTGACGCCGACCGTGTAATTGCCGCGCCCGTCGAACGACTTGTCCGAGAACCCGCGGAAGTCGCGGATGCGGGGCACCGCGACCGACACGAACCGGTCCATGAATTCATACATCTTGTGCTTTCGAAGCGTCACCCTGACCCCGATCGGCAGCCCTTCGCGGAGCTTGAAGTTCGAGATCGCCTTCTTCGCCTTGGTGATGACGGGCTTCTGTCCGACGATGGTCTCGAGTTCCTTCAGGACGGTGTCCAGGATCTTGGGATCCTGCGTCGCCGCCCCGACGCCGATGTTGACGGCGATCTTGTGGAGCCTCGGCACCTGCATCACGCTCTTGTACTTGAAGCGCTTCATCAGGTCCGGGGTCACCGTGGCCCGGTAGAGCGTGTCGAGCCGGGGCGCGACGCCCTTCTCCTCGACGTGGCTCTGCGCGGCCTTTTCGGCCTTCGGCGCCTGTTCAGATTTCGCTTTTTTCTCTTTTGCCATTGCCGGTTCTTTCACTTAAAACATCTGTTCGCATTTTTTGCAGATCCGCATCGTGTGCCTGCGGCCGCTCGCCGCGTCGACGACCTGCCGCCGGCCGAGCCTCGAAGGCTTGTTGCACTTCGGGCAGACCACCATCACGTTGGCGGTATGGATCGACCCTTCCCGCTGGACGATGCCGCCCTGCGGATTTTTCTGGGACGCCTTCGTGTGGCGCTTGATGATGTTGACGCCCTCGACGACCGCGCGGCCCTTCTCGCGGAAAACCTTGAGGACCTTCCCCGACTTGCCGCGTGCGTTGCCCGCGACGACCATCACCATATCGTTTTTTTGGATGCTCATGACCGTACCGTATTCCCTGTTATAAAACTTCGGGCGCCAGTGATATGATTTTCATGTAATTCTTTTCCCGCAGCTCCCTGGCCACCGGGCCGAAGATGCGCGTTCCACGCGGCTCGCCCTGCGGGGTGAGCAGGACCGCGGCGTTCTCGTCGAAGCGGATGAAGGACCCGTCCTTGCGGCGGACCTCCTTCCTCGTGCGGACGATGACGGCGCGGGACACCTCGCCCTTCTTCACCCCCGCGCCGGGAATGGCGCTCTTCACGGAGACCACGATCAGGTCGCCGATGCCGGCGTACCGGCGATCGTGCCCGCCGAGGACGCGGATGCAGCGGACCTTTTTCGCCCCCGAATTGTCCGCGACCACGAGATTAGTTTCTTCCTGGATCATATCGCACCGCCTGCTATTTGGCTTTCTCGATGATTTCCACTAGACGCCACCGCTTCGTCTTGCTGAGCGGCCGGGTTTCCATGACGCGGACCAGGTCGCCGATGCCGGCCTCCTGCTTCTCGTCGTGGGCCGTGAGTTTCACGGTGCGCTTGAAATACTTCCGGTACACCGGATGCGGCACTTTCCGTTCGATCGTCACCACGATGCTCTTCTGCATCTTGTTGCTGACGACCCGTCCCTGGCGTACTTTCCTGTGCGTGGTTCGTTCGTTCATGGTCTCTTCCATCGTCGGTTATGCCGCGGTCGTCGGGGCGGCCGGTTCCGCCGCCGCCTGTTTCTGCCGCAGGATGGTTTTCATCCGCGCGATTTCGCGCCGGACGCTGCGGATCTTGATCGGGCTCTCCAGCTGGCTCGTCGCCTTCTGGAATTTCAGGTGGACGAGGTTTTCCTCCTCCTCCCGGATCCGTTTTTCGAGCTCGGGCGTCGCCAGGACGCGTATGTCAGATGCTTTCATGTTCGGTTCCTTATCCGGCGAGGCCCAGCGTGGGGCGCGCCACCATCCTCGTTTTGATCGGTAATTTCCGGGAGGCGAGCTTCAGGGCCTCCGACGCCGTGGCCCTGTTGACGCCGCCGAGTTCGAACATCACCGTGCCGGGCTTCACCACCGCCACCCAGAATTCGGGGACGCCCTTTCCGCTTCCCATTCTCGTTTCCGCCGGCTTCTTGGTGACCGGCTTCGTCGGGAAAATGCGGATCCAGACCTTTCCTTCGCGCTTCATCAGCCTCGTGAGCGCCACGCGGGCGGCCTCGATCTGCCGCTGCGTGATCCAGCCCGGCTCCATCGCCTTGAGGCCGTAATCGCCAAAATTGATCGCCGCGCCTCGGGTGGCCTTGCCCTTCATCCGTCCGCGCTGCGCCTTACGGTATTTGACTCTCTTCGGTAATAACATTTCGCTTCCTTAGTATTTCCGTTCGCCCGTCTTCGGGTCGGCGCTATTTCGCCGCGGGACGTTCGAGCATCTCGCCCCGGCAGATCCAGACCTTGACGCCGATCGTCCCGTAGATGGTCATCGCCGTCGCCTGGGCGTAATCGATGTCCGCGCGGAGCGTGTGGAGCGGGATCCTCCCCTCCTTGTACTGTTCGGTCCGGGCGATCTCGGCGCCGCCGAGGCGGCCGGCGCACATGATGCGGATCCCCTCGGCGCCCATCCTCATCGAGGAGGTGAGGCCCATTTTCATCGCGCGCCGGAACGAGGTCCTTCCCTCGAGCTGCCCGGCGATGTTTTCGGCCACGAGGAACGCGTCGAGTTCGGGACGTTTGACCTCGTGGATCAGGATCTTCACCTCCTTGGAGGTGAGCTGCTTGAGCTCCTCCTCGAGCTGCGAAATTTCCTTGCCGCTCCGGCCGATGACGATGCCGGGCCGCGAGGTGTGGATCGTGATGACCGCTCGCTTCGGCGTCCGTTCGATGAGGACCCGGGAGATCCCCGCCTTCTTGAGGCGGTTCGACACGTAGTTCCTGATCTTCAGGTCTTCCTGCAGCTTGTCCGCGAACGTCTTGTCGTCGTACCAGTTCGAATCCCACGTGCGCAGAATGCCGAGCCTGAAACCGACCGGGTGTACCTTCTGTCCCAAAGGTCCTCCTATTCTTTCGCTGTTTTCTTGTTTGATTTGGCGGCCTGCGGCGGCGTCACCGGGGCGGCTTTCTTCTTCTGCCGTCCGGCCCGCTGGTCGACCACGATCGTCACGTGGTTCGATCGCTTCACGATGCGGAACGCCCGGCCCATCGGGGCGGGGAGGATCCGTTTCATGCTGGGGCCCGGATCGACGAAGGCTTCCTTGACGAACAGCGACTCGACCTCGGTCCGTCCGTCCTGGTCCTTGTTCTGGTAGTTCGAGACCGCGGAGCGGAGCACCATTTCGGCGACCTTCGCGGGGTGCTTCGTTGAATAGTGGAGGATCGTCAGCGCCTCGGGTACCGATTTTCCGCGGATGAGGTCGATGACGAGCCTCATCTTCCGCGGCGAGGAGCCGATATAACGGTTGATCGCGCGAGCTTCAGCCATGGGGTCAGCCTCCCACCGAACTCGACGCTTCGCTCTTGAGCCCCGGGTGCGAGCGGAAGAGGCGCGTGGGGGCGAATTCCCCCAGCTTGTGCCCCACCATGCTTTCGTGGACGTAGACCGGGATGAACTTGTTCCCGTTGTGGACCGCGAGCGTATGGCCCACGAACTCGGGCGTGATGGTGGAGGCCCGGGACCAGGTCTTGATCACCTTTTTCTGCCCGGACTGGGCCATCGCGTCGACCTTCGCCTGGAGCCTCGGATCGACATAGGGACCCTTTTTGAGTGAACGTGCCATGCGATTTATTTCCTGCGTTTAACGATGTACTTGTTCGACGCGAGCTTGTGGCGGCGCGTCTTCTTCCCCTTCGTGTGCCAGCCCCACGGCGACACGGGGTGCGGATTGCCCTGCGGCGATTTGCCCTCACCGCCGCCGTGCGGATGGTCGACTGGGTTCTGGACCACGCCCCTGGACTGCGGCCTGATGCCGAGCCACCGGGAGCGTCCCGCCTTGCCCAGGCTGATGTTCTCGTGGTCGCGGTTGCTGACGATGCCGATCGTGGCGTACGACGTCACGGGGAAGTTCCTGATCTCGCCCGAGGGGAGCTTCAACTGTGCGAACCTACCCTCCTTCGCCATCAGCTGGATGCCGGTGCCCGCGCTCCGGGCGATCTGCGCGCCGCGCCCGGGACGCATCTCGATGGCGTGCACCGTCGTGCCCACGGGGATGTTCGCGAGCGGCATCGCGTTGCCGACCTTGATCTCGGACTTGTCGCCCGACATCAGGACGTCGCCGACCTTGATCCCGTCGGCGGCGAGGATGTACCGCTTCTCCCCGTCGGCGTAGCAGAGCAGGGCGATCCGGGCCGAGCGGTTCGGATCGTACTCGATCGCCGTGACCTTCGCCGGGATGTTGCGCTTGTCCCGCTTGAAATCGATGATCCGGTAGAAGCGCTTGTGCCCACCGCCCCGGTGGCGGGAGGTGATGTGTCCGTTGGTATTCCGCCCGCCGGTCCTCCTGAGCGGTTCGATGAGGCCTTTTTCCGGCTTCGTCTTCGTGATGTCGTCGAAGACGGCCACCGACATCCATCGGGTGCCGGGCGTATTCGGTCGTAATTTGCGTACGGGCATGCGTGTACCCTATCCCCTGTTCCGGTTAAACGTTTTCAAAAAGGTTGATCGCATCCCCGTCCTTCAGGGTGACGATGGCCTTCTTATAGTGGGAGGTCTTGCCCGAGAAGCGGCCGCGCTTCGTCATCTGGGTCTTCGTCTTCCCCTTGTAATTCATCGTCCGGACGTTGACGACCGTGACGTTGAATTTTTTGGTGATCGCGCGGGCGATTTCGATTTTGTTGGCGCCGAGGTCGACCTCGAAGGCGTACCGCCCCTTGTCCTGGACGCTCGTCATCTTCTCGGTGACGATCGGTCGGAATATGATGTTGGTCATCGGAGTCCTGTCAAACTAGCGATTTTTCGATTTCAGCGACCGCGCTCTGCTGAAGCAGCAACACCTGGTTGTCGAGGATGTCGTAGGTGCTCGCCTTGGCGGCCTCGAGCACGTTCAGCTTCGGGATGTTGCGTCCCGCCTTCCAGACCACCGGATCGTTCTTCGGCGTCAGCAGGAGGGTCTTCTTCCCCTTCAGCTCGAACGCTGCGAGAACGGTGGCCATTTCCCTCGTCCGGGGGGCGTCGAGCGTGAAGTCCTCGACCACCCTGATCGACGCTTCCAGCATCTTGTGGCTCAGCGCGGAGCGCCGGGCGAGCTGGCGGACCTTCTTCGGAAGCTTCGCGGAATAATCGCGCGGCACCGGCCCGAAGATCGTGCCGCCGCCCTTCCAGAGCGGCGACCGGAGGGCGCCGATGCGGGCGCGGCCGGTGTGCTTCTGCTTCCAGAGTTTTTTCCCGCTTCCGGACACTTCCCCGTACGTCTTGGTCTTGTGGGTGCCCTGGCGCTGGTTCGAGCGGTAGGTCGTCACGGCCTCGTACATCGCGTGCTGGTTCGGTTCGATGCCGAAAACGGCGTCGGGAAGGTTGATTTTCTTCCCGCTCGGCTTGCCCGCCCTGGTGTAGATGTCGACTTCCATAATCCCGCGCTTCCTATCTCATTTCCTTGATGATTTCCACGTAGGCGTTGTTGTGGCCCGGCACCGATCCCCTGATCAGGATGATGTTCGATTCCGGGATGATGTTCAACACCCGTAAATTTTTCACGGTGATCCGGTCGTTGCCCATCCGGCCGGCCATCCGCATCCCCTTGAAGACCCTCGAGGGGTAGGAGCTGCCGCCGATCGAACCGGGCGCTCGTTCCCTGTCGCTCTGGCCGTGGGTCCGGAAGCCGCCGCCGAAGTGGTGGCGTTTCACGACCCCCTGGAAGCCGCGCCCCTTCGATTTGGCGGCGACGGAAACCTTGTCGCCGACGGCGAAGATCGAGTCGACCCTGAGTTCGGCGCCGAGCTCGAACTTGGAAGTGTCGAAGCCCCGGAATTCCCTCGACAGGCGCTTGGGGGACGATCCCGATTTTTTCAGGTGTCCGGCCTCCGGCTTGTTGACGGAGCGTTCCGGCTTGTCGTCAAAACCGAGCTGGAGGGCCGTGTAGCCGTCGCGTTCAATGGTCTTGATCTGCGTGATGGTGCACGGGCCGGCCTCGATGACGGTGCAGGGGATTGATTGCCCCCTGTCGTCGAAGATGCTGGTCATGCCTATTTTTTTGCCGAGAATTCCGGTCATGGTCTTTCTATGGAAATAGTACCCTTCCGTCGGGGCGGCACGGGCCTCCCCGACGGTTGGATGGGTGAAGAACGGATACGAAAAAGAGTGCTAGACTTTTATCTCCACATCGACGCCAGCGGGGAGCTCCAGTTTCATCAACGAATCAACCGTCCGGTTGGACGAATTGAGAATGTCGATGAGGCGCTTGTGGGACCGCATCTCGAACTGCTCTCGTGATTTTTTGTCCACGTTCGGGGACCGCAGCACGGTGTAGAGCGTGCGCTTGGTCGGCAACGGGATCGGCCCCGACACCACCGCACCTGTCGACTTGACGGTCTTGATGATCTTCTCCGCCGACTTGTCGATCAGAGTATGGTCGTATGACTTGAGCTTGATCCGGATCTTCTGCGTTGCCACGGCTGTTGTCCCCTGTCGTAATGAGTCTGTTTATTCGACGATTTTCGTGACGACGCCGGCGCCGACGGTCCGTCCGCCTTCGCGGATGGCGAACCGGAGGCCCTCTTCCATCGCGATCTCGCCGATGAGCTCAACGCTCATGTTGTCGACGTTGTCGCCGGGCATAACCATCTCTGTCCCGCCCGGGAGCGTCGCGACGCCGGTCACGTCCGTCGTCCTGAAGTAGAACTGCGGCCGGTACCCGTTGAAGAACGGCGTATGGCGTCCGCCCTCCTCCTTCTTGAGGATGTAGACCTGGCAGGTGAACTTTTTGTGGGGCGTGATCGAGCCCGGTTTGGCCACGACCATGCCGCGCTCCAGCTCGGTCTTTTCGACGCCGCGCAGCAGGAGCCCCGCGTTGTCGCCGGCCTGGATGAAATCGAGTTCCTTCCGGAACATCTCCGCGCCGGTGATGACCGTCTTCTTGTGCGCGCCGAGGCCGATCAGCTCGACTTCGTCGCCGACCTTCGCCTGGCCGCGTTCGACCCTGCCGGTGCCGACGGTGCCGCGCCCCGTGATCGAGAAGACGTCCTCGATCGGCATCAGGAACGGCTTGTCGACGTCGCGCTTCGGCATCGGGATGTAGCTGTCGACGGCGTCCATCAGCTCGAAGATCGGCTTGAAAGCCGCGTCGTCCGCCTTGGAATCGGCGCTCGATGCCCGTTCCAGCGCCTTGAGGGCGCTGCCGCGGACGATGGGGATCTCGTCGCCGGGAAACTCGTACTTCTTCAGCAGGTCGCGCATCTCCATCTCGACGAGCTCGATGAGCTCGGGATCGTCGACCATGTCGACTTTGTTCATGAAGACCACGATCTTGGGGACGCCGACCTGGCGGGCGAGCAGGATGTGCTCGCGCGTCTGCGGCATCGGGCCGTCGTTGGCGGCGACCACCAGGATCGCTCCGTCCATCTGCGCGGCGCCGGTGATCATGTTCTTGATGTAGTCGGCGTGGCCCGGACAGTCGACGTGCGCGTAGTGGCGTTTTTCGGTCTGGTATTCCACGTGGGCGACGGCGATGGTGATGCCGCGCTCGCGCTCCTCGGGGGCGTTGTCGATGCTGTCGAACGTCCGGATGGCGGCGAGGCCCTTCTTTCCGAGGACCATCGTGATGGCCGCTGTGAGGGTCGTCTTGCCGTGATCGATGTGGCCGATCGTGCCGACGTTGATGTGCGGTTTATCTCGTGAAAATTTTTCTTTTGCCATACCTTCTCTCCTTTGGTCCTGCGATAGTTGACGATAGAATGATCAGTAGTGGGGTTACGCGGGCACGCTTTCCTTGCCCTTGACTTTTTCGATGATCTGGTCGGCGATGTTCCTCGGCACTTCCTCGTAATAGGCGAACTGCATGGAGTAGATCGCGCGCCCCTGGGTCATCGAGCGGAGGATGGTCGAGTATCCGAACATGTCGGAGAGCGGGACCTTCGCCTTGATGATCTGGGCGTCCTTCCTCGAGGAGAGGCCCTCGATCTTGCCGCGCCGCGAGCTGATGTCTCCCATCACGTCGCCCATGTACTCCTCGGGGGTGACGACCTCCACCTCCATGATCGGTTCGAGCAGCACGGGGGACGCCTTGCGCGCCGCGTCCTTGAATGCCATCGAACCGGCGATCTTGAACGCCATTTCGGACGAATCGACCTCGTGGTACGAGCCGTCGAACAGCCTGATCTTGATGTCTTCCACGGGGTACCCGGCGAGGACGCCGTTGCGCATCGCCTCGACGATACCCTCGGAGACCGGGTTGATGTATTCCTTCGGGATCGATCCGCCGACGATGGCGTTCTCGAACTCGTACCCCTTCCCCTTCTCGTTCGGTTCGACCTCGATCCAGACGTGGCCGAACTGACCGCGGCCGCCCGACTGGCGGACGAACTTGCCCTCCATCTGCACCTTCTTCCGGATCGTTTCCTTGTAGGCGACCTGCGGCTTCCCGACGTTCGCCTCGACGCGGAATTCCCGTTTCATCCGGTCGACGATGATCTCGAGGTGCAATTCGCCCATCCCGCTGATGATCGTCTGGCCGGTCTCCTCGTTCGTGGAAACGCGGAACGTGGGGTCCTCCTCGGAGAGTTTCACGAGGGCTTCGCCCATCTTCTCCTGGTCGACCTTGGTCTTCGGTTCGATCGCCACGGCGATGACCGGCTGCGGGAATTCCATCTTCTCGAGGATGATCGGGTCCGATTCGTCGCAGAGCGTTTCGCCGGTCTTCGTGGCCTTGAGGCCGACGACCGCGATGATGTCGCCCGCGTAGGCCTCGTCGATGTCCTCGCGGTGGTTGGCGTGCATCCGGAGGAGCCGCCCGACCCGCTCCCGTTTGTCGGAGATCGGGTTATAGATGTACGAGCCGCTCTTGAGCGTCCCGGTGTAGATGCGGGCGAAGGTCAGCCGTCCGACGAACGGATCGGTCATGATCTTGAACGCGAGCCCGGTGATCTTCTCGTTGTCGGCGACCTTCCGGATGATCTGGTCCTTCATGTTGACGTGGTGGCCTTCGATCTCGCCCCCGCTCACGTCGAGCGGCGACGGGAGGAACGATACGACCGCGTCGAGCAGGCTCTGGACGCCCTTGTTCTTGAAGGACGAGCCGCAGAGGACCGGCACGATGGTGTTTTTCACGCAGGCGCGACGGAGGACGGCGCGGACTTCGTTGGGGGAGATGTCCCTCCCCTCGAGATACTTTTCGAGGAGCGAATCGTCCTCGTCGGAGACCGCTTCGAGCATCTTCGTCCGGTACTCCTGCACCTTCGGCATCATCGCGTCGGGGATGTCGATGTCCTCGAACTGGGTCCCCTTGCTACCCTCGGAAAATACGCGCGCCTTCATCCTGATCAGGTCGATGATCCCGGTGAACATGTCGCCCTCGCCGAGGG
>CAZQSM010000004.1:75651-80438 GCA_964596065.1 uncultured Chlorobiaceae bacterium
GCCTTCATCCTGATCAGGTCGATGATCCCGGTGAACATGTCGCCCTCGCCGAGGGGGATCTGGATCGGCACGGCGTTGGCGCCGAGCCGGGTCTGCATCATCGACACGCAATTGAAGAAATCCGCCCCGACCCTGTCCATCTTGTTGACGAACGCCAGGCGCGGGACCCCGTACTTGTCGGCCTGCCGCCAGACCGTCTCGGACTGCGGTTCGACGCCCCCGACCGCGCAGAAGAGCGCGACGGCGCCGTCGAGGATGCGGAGCGATCGCTCCACCTCCACGGTGAAATCGACGTGGCCCGGCGTATCGATGATGTTGATCCGGTGGCTGTCCCATGAACAGGTGGTCGCCGCGCTGGTGATCGTGATCCCCCGCTCCTTCTCCTGCTCCATCCAGTCCATGGTGGCGGCGCCGTCGTGGACCTCCCCCATCCGGTGCAGGATCCCGGTGTAAAACAGGATTCGCTCCGTCGTGGTGGTCTTGCCGGCGTCGATGTGGGCCATGATGCCGATGTTCCGGGTCTTTTCGAGTGATACGGCTCTGGGCATACTAAAGGGTCTTCTCTGGAAATCCTGTCCTCACCACTTGAAGTGGGCGAACGCCTTGTTCGCTTCCGCCATCTTGTGGGTGTCCTCTTTCTTCTTCACGGCGCTGCCCTCGTTGTTCGCGGCGGCCATGAACTCTGCGGCCAGCTTGAGGGCCATTGATTTGTCCTTCCGCTCCGACGCGTAGGCGATGATCCAGCGGAAGGCCAGCGCGGTGCTGCGCTCGGGCCGGACTTCGGTCGGGATCTGGTATGTCGCGCCGCCGACGCGACGCGCCCTGATCTCGAGCATCGGCTTCACGTTGTTGATCGCCTTCTTGAAGACGTCGACCCCGGGCTGCTTGGTCCGCTGTTCGACGATGTCGAACGCGCCGTAGACGATCGATCGCGCCAGGTGCTTCTTCCCCTCCTTCAGGACGGAGTTGATGAACTTCGAAACGGTCAGGTCGCCATACTTCGGGTCCGGGACCTTGATTCTCTTGGATGCTGTTTTCTTTCTCATAGTCCCTTACTTCGCCCTCTTCGCGCCGTATTTCGAGCGCCCCTGTTTCCTGTCCGACACGCCGGCGGTATCGAGCGAACCCCGGATGATGTGGTACCGCACGCCCGGGAGGTCCTTCACCCTGCCGCCGCGGATCAACACGATGGAGTGCTCCTGCAGGTTATGCCCCTCGCCCGGGATGTACGCTGTCACCTCGAGGCTGTTCGTGAGGCGTACGCGGGCGACCTTCCGCAGCGCGGAATTCGGTTTTTTCGGCGTCGTCGTGTAGACGCGCGTGCAGACGCCGCGCTTCTGCGGCGACCGCTCCAGGGCAGGCGACTTACTTTTCCACGTGACTTTTTCCCTGCTGGAACGGATTAATTGGTTGATCGTAGGCAACTGTGGGACTCCAAAATATGAAAAAGCTTAAAAATTTAATAAAAAAAATGCAAAATGTCAATTATTTACCCCGGATATTTCACCCCCGGGGCAACCGCCTCACTCTACCGCCGTTTTTTCGCTCTTTTTAACCCTTTTCCGGGACAATATCTCCTGTTCCGCCAGCGCTTCGAGGGTCACGGGCACCTCCTCCTCGCGCGGGGAGACGATGATGTTCTTGAATTTCTTCAATCCGGTCCCGGCCGGGATGAGGTGGCCCATGATCACGTTTTCCTTCAGACCGAGCAGATGGTCCACCTTGCTCGCGATCGCGGCGTCGGTGAGCACCTTCGTGGTCTCCTGGAAGGACGCCGCGGAGATGAAGCTGTCGGTCGACAGCGCCGCCTGGGTGATGCCGAGCAGCACCGGCTCCGCGGTGGCCGCCTCGGCGTCGCGCGACTCGGCGATCTTCTTCGTCTTCTTCCGCAGGTCGGTGTTCAGTTCGCGGACCTTCTTCTTCTGCAGGATCTGGCCGTTCCTCAGCTTCGCGTCGCCCTTGTTCGTGATGAGCACGTGGTCCTTCAGCGTTTCGTTTTCGATGTTGACCGCGATCGAATCGACGTGGTCGTCCTCGAGGAACCTGGTGTCGCCCGCGTCGATGATCCTCACTTTTTGCATCATCTGGCGGACGATGACCTCGACGTGCTTGTCGTTGATCTTCACGCCCTGCATCCGGTAGACTTCCTGGATTTCGTTGACCAGGTATTCCTGGACGGCGCCCACGCCCTTGATCCGGAGGATGTCGTGCGGGTCGATGGCGCCGTCGGAGAGGCGCTCGCCCGCGCGTATGACGTCGTTCTCCTGCACCAGCACGTGCTTGCCGAGGGGCACCATGTACTTCCGTTCGTCCTGCCCGTCGTGGCTCTTCACCAGGATCTCCCGCGAACCGCGCTTCTGGGGGCCGAAGCGGACGGTCCCGTCAATCTCGGAAACGATCGCCGGATCGGCCGGACTCCGCGCCTCGAACAGCTCGGTGACCCTCGGCAGGCCTCCCGTGATGTCGCGCGTTTTCCCGCTGTCCCGGGGGATTTTGACGAGAATCGTGCCGGCGGCGACCTGGTCGCCGTCGTTGACCCCGAGGTGCGCCCGCGTCGGAATGATGTAGTTCCCCATTTTTTGCCCCTTCGCGTCCTCGATGATGATCATCGGGCTGAGCGTCCGGTCGCGCGAGTCGATGACGACCTTCTGGATGTGCCCGGTCTGTTCGTCCGGCTCCTCGCGGTAGGTGGCGTTCTCCCGCAGGTCGTGGTAGCGGACCGTGCCGGGATGCTCGGAAATGATGACCGCGTTGTACGGGTCCCATTCGTAGATGATCTCGCCGCGGCGCACGTGCGCCCCGTCGGCGAGCAGGAGCGTCGCGCCGTAGGGCACGTCGTATTTCGTCAGGACCCGGTTGTCGGGATCGATGACGTGCGCGACGCCGCTCCGGCCCAGCACGATCGACTTCCCCTCGGCGTCGGCCTGCTTCAGGAACTTGACGCCCTCGTAGCGGATCCGGCCGTCGAATTTCGAGACGATCTGGGACTGCGTCGCGATCAGGCTCGCGGTGCCGCCGGTGTGGAACGTCCGGAGGGTCAGCTGCGTGCCCGGCTCGCCGATCGACTGCGCCCCCAGGATGCCGACCGGCTCCCCGATCTCCACGAGCGCCGACGTCGTCAGGTTGCGGCCGTAGCATTTCGCGCAGACGCCGCGGGGCGCCTCGCACGTGAGCACCGACCGGATTTCGACCGCCTCGATGGAGGTCGCCGCGATGGCGTTCGCGCGGACGTCGTCGATCTCTTCCGCGGCCTTCACCAGGACCTTCCGGGAGATCGGGTCCACGACGTCGTGGACCGCGACGCGGCCGAGGATGCGCTCGGCCAGCGGCTCCTTCACGTCCTCACCCTCCTTGAGCGCCCCGGTCAGCACGCCGCGGATGGTGCCGCAGTCGACCTGGGAGATGATCACGTCCTGCGCCACGTCGACCAGCCGCCTCGTCAGGTAGCCGGCGTCGGCGGTTTTGAGGGCCGTGTCGGCGAGACCCTTCCTCGCGCCGTGCGTCGAGATGAAGTATTCGAGGATCGAGAGGCCCTCCCGGAAATTGGCGATGATCGGTGTTTCGATCAGTTCCCCGGTCGCGCCCGACATGCTCTTCTGCGGCTTGGCCATCAGCCCGCGCATCCCGGCGAGCTGCCGGACCTGCTCCTTGGAGCCCCTGGCGCCCGAATCCACCATCATGTAGAGCGAATTGAACCCGTCTTCGGCGTGCTGCAGCGCGTCGAAGAGGCGCTCGGCGACGCGGTTGGTCGCCCTCGTCCAGATGTCGATGACCTTGTTGTACCGTTCGCCGTTCGTGATGAAGCCGCGGAAATACTGGCTTTCGACGTTGTCGACGTCCTTCAGCGCCTTGGTGATGACCTCTTCCTTCTCCCTCGGGATGACGACGTCGTCGACGCCGACCGAGAGCCCGCCCTGGGTGGCGTAGGTGAACCCCAGGTCCTTCAGCTTGTCGAGGAATTCCGCCGTCTTGAGGTTGCCGCAGGTCCTGAACACCAGGTGGACGATCTGCGTGAGCCGCTTCTTGTTGAGCAGTTCGTTGATGAACCCGATCTCGTCCGGGACGATCTGGTTGAAGAGGATCCGGCCGACGGTGGTTTCAATCAGCTTGCCCTTGACGCGCACCTTGATCCTCGCGTGCAGCGCGACCCGGCCGCAGTCGAACGCAATGACGACCTCCGCCGGCGAGGAGAAGAGCATGCCGTCCCCCTTGTCGCCGGCGCGCGATTTGGTGAGGTAGTAGCAACCGAGCACCTGGTCCTGCGTGGGATGGACGATCGGGGCCCCGTTGGAGGGGGAAAGGATGTTGTGGCTCGAGAGCATCAGGATCCGCGCTTC
This sequence comes from uncultured Chlorobiaceae bacterium, assembly GCA_964596065.1. Lineage (GTDB taxonomy): Bacteria > Bacteroidota > Ignavibacteria > UBA10030 > SZUA-254 > SZUA-254. The sequence continues at coordinate 79,989 of CAZQSM010000004.1, forward strand.
GAGCTGGGCGTCGTACGACAGCGGCACGTGGACCGCCATCTGGTCGCCGTCGAAGTCCGCGTTGAAGGCCGTGCAGACCATCGGGTGGACGCGGATCGCCTTCCCCTCCACCAGCACCGGCTGGAACGCCTGGATGCCGAGGCGGTGCAGCGTGGGGGCGCGGTTGAGCAGCACGGGGTGCCCGTCGATGATCCCCTCCAGGATTTCCCACACTTCCTGCCCCTTCTTGTCGACCATCTTCTTGGCGCTCTTGACGGTCTTCACCAGCCCGCGCTCGATCAGCTTCCGGATGATGAACGGCTTGAACAGCTCGACGGCCATGTCCTTCGGGAGGCCGCATTCGTGCAGGCGGAGTTCCGGCCCGACCACGATGACCGAACGGCCGGAGTAATCGACGCGCTTGCCGAGCAGGTTCTGGCGGAAGCGCCCCTGCTTGCCCTTGAGCATGTC
>CAZQSM010000005.1:0-48960 GCA_964596065.1 uncultured Chlorobiaceae bacterium
TGATCGGGAAAAAATATTCTTTTTTCGTCCTGCTGTCGATGACGGTGATGTTGTCGGGTACGCCAAGTTCCCTGACGGCGCCGGCCGGCTTGCCGGAGACGCTGTCGGAGTTTTTGAGATTCTCGGCCATGGTGTCCTCCATTCTGCGAATGTGGTATGGGCTGTCCGGGTGGTCCTTCCGGGGGAATGCAGGCGAACGATGAGAGGTAACGACCCGGAGGGACGTGAGTATCCGGATGATATGACTGCAATGTCCGTGCCACGGACAAATCGCCAAAAAATGCCCCGGTAGGCGTGGCGGTTCTCAAAATCGAGAATGGTGCTGCGTACTGCCGGGCCGGATCCTGCCCTACGGCCGGGACGGGCCGCGGGGCGGGCCGGTATTCAACCCAGCCGCCGATACTTTTTCAGCGCCGAGACGAGCCGGTCGTGGGGGAGGGCGTAGGCCCGGTTGCCGTTGATGCCGGTCATCGTCTCGGCGGCCACGAGGGCGTTGACGATTGCCTCCTCCGTCGCGTCCACGACCGCCTCGAAGAGCGGCGTGATCTCGTCGTTCGGCAGCATCGAGGGTTTCGTGGTTCTGGTCCTGCTGAACGCGCGGGGGTTCGCGGTGGAGAACGCCAGGAAGATGTCGCCCGATTCGTTCCCCCCGCGCCCCCCGATGAGGCCGATGCCGATCGGGACCCGCCGCGCGAGGCGCCGGAGCTGGTGGGGGAGGAGCGGGGCGTCGGTGGCCACGATGACCACGATCGAGCCGGCGTCGGCGTCCGGTTTGTTGAAATGTATTTCAGGCATCAGGTCGGTGATCTCTGAACCGATTGGAACGCCCGCCACCGTGAGGAGCTTCCTGGTGCCGTGGTTCGCCTGGACCAGGACTCCCACCGTGTGGCCGGCGTCCGTCTTCCTCGACGATGTCCCCATCCCGCCCTTGAACCCGTGCGAGATCATCCCCGTGCCGCTCCCGACGTTTCCCTCCGCCACCGGCCCGCCGTTTGCCGCATCGAGGGCCAGGAAGACGTCCTTCCGCGTAACGTGCTGCCCCACGATGTCGTTGAGCTGGCCGTCGTACGTTTCCGAGACGAGGGGGTAGGCGTACCAGAGGTCTCCGATCAGGTCGCTCTTGAAATCGTGTTCCGCCATCCAGGCCACGACCGAGTCGCGCACCACGCCGACGCTGAACGTGTTGGTCAGAAGGATGGGGGTTTCGAGGAACCCCGACTCGTCGAGCCAGGCGGTACCGGTCATCTCGCCGTTGCCGTTGAAGGCGTGCCACGCCCCGAAGACCGGGTCGAACTTCCGTCCGCGGGGGAGGATGGCGCTCACCCCGGTGCGCACGGGCCCCTCACCGATGACGAGCGGGCCCTCACCCCTCACGATGGTGGCGTACCCGACTTCCACGCCCGCGACGTCGGTGATGGCATTCTGCTTTCCGGGCGCGCCGCGGAACGGGACCCCGAGGTCTCTCGCGCGCTGTTTCATTCGTTCGACGCGCTCCTGACGCTTCGCTGGTACGCCGCCCACCCGAGTGAATCGGCGATGGGGGTGACGAAGAGATCCGCCGGGTCCCGGAGCTTCAATATCTCCGCGGCCCTGTCGGCCGAGTTGGGATGCGTGCTGAGCCACTCGAGCGATTTCGGCACGTCATTTTTTTCCTGCGAGAGCCGGTAGAGGAAGTTGGCGAGGTGTTCGGGATCGATGCCGGCCGCGGAGAGGTAGCGCACGGCCGCCGTGTCGGCCTGGCGCTCCTGCTCCCTGTCGAACGCGGTGGAGGAGAGGGTCTTCGCCGTCTGCTTCAGGATTTCCCCCCCCGTGCCGCCCCCCGCGATCGCCATCATCATCGAGAGTCCGACCTCCTTGACCAGCTTCTGCATCACGTCCCGGTGTTCGATGTGGGCCAGTTCGTGACCGATCACGCCGGCGAGTTCCTCCGGCGTCCGGCAGTAGGTAATGAGCCCGGAGTGGATGACGAGGCGCCGGTCGGGGAGCGCGAACGCGTTGACCTGCCCGTTGCTGATCACGTGGAGCCGGATCGAGGTGTCCGGGATGCCGTTCGCCGCGCACAGGGTCGCCAGGATCCGCCCGGTCATCCCCCGCGCCGGGTCGGACGTCAGCTCCGGGTGGCCGACGGTGACCGTTTCGACGATCAGTTCGCCGAGCTTCCGCTCGTTGTCCCGCGAAAATTCCCCGATGTTGAAGGCCCCCATGAAATCGACCCGGCTGAGAAGAAACCACGCGGAGAAAAAGACGCCCACGAAGAGCGCGAACTGCGGGACGGCCTTCATCGGCGCACCAGCGCGTTGGTGATCGGGCCGAACACCCACCATTCCACGTGGCGCCCCTTGCGCGTTTCGATGGCCGCGTAAATCGTGGCGATGAACTCGAGAAGGTTGAAGAGAACGATGGTGATGACGTAGGAAATGTAGAGGTTCGACACCATCGCGGAGCCGAACACGATGTCGAGCGTCCAGTAGACGCCGGGCGCGTTCATCGAGAGCATCGCCGCCTGCGAGACGAGGGCCTGGGTGCAGTGCCAGCGCACGAAGAACCGGCCGCGCCGGTTCGCGAAGAAGAAAAATCCGGTGGCCACGAGGTTGATCACCGGAAAGGGGAGGCCCGCCATCACCGCGATGACCGACATCAGGTAGCTGTTCGACGCCTTTTCGGATTCGTATTCATCGGGGCGGTACGCGAACGGCGGGGTGCTCCACATCCTAGAGACCCTTGAGGACGTTCCAGCCCCAGTTCGCGAGCACCAGCAGGATGCCGGCGGCGGCCACTCCGGCGTTCCGTTGGAGCATTCCTTCCGCCGCCGCGTAGAAGCGATGGAACCCGTCCCGTCCGCGGAACTGGTCGTGGAGCACCCAGGGGGGGAACACCACCAGCGCGAGCGCCGCGAGGAGGCCGAGGGGGTTCGTCGCGAGCGAACCGGCGACGTCGCCGCCGGCGAGCGCCACCACCGCGCGGGTCGTTCCGCAGGAGGGGCAGGGGAGCCCGGTCGAGAGTTTGACCGGACAGGGCGTCGCGTCGGCCCGGTTGCCGGCCCCGGCGATTCCGTGAATGCCTGCGCGGGCCGCGTCGTACGGGTGGAGCGTGTTCCACGCGATCCACCCGTAGCCCGCGAGGGACAACGCCAAAACGAGGATATGCAGGCGCGTTCGGCTCATCGCGTTTTCACCGTACCGGACGTCGTGCGGCGCGGGTCAGAAGAACACCTGTTGCAGCCGCTGCGTGTTCACCTCGCGGGTGCGGCCCATGATCAGGAACCAGTCGACGATCGTCCAGATCCCGAGGCCTCCGCAGGTGAGGAGCTTCGCGATGCCGAGCCCGGTATCGCCGATGAAGAAGCGGTCCACGCCCAGGCTGCCTCCCACGATCGAGATGATCAGCGTGATGGTCGGATCCTTCAGGTTGGCGGCCTGCAGCATGATGAACTTTGAATCGTCGAGGGTGAGGAGCCGGTCCCGGATCGAAGCGATCTGGTGCCCCTCGAAATATTTCGAGTAGTTCATGATGAACATGTCGACTTTCTGTTGCTCCATGGTCGGATCCTCTCCTGATTGTGGTTGACGTGTGCCGCGGCCGATCGCCGCCAATCGTCGGGAAATGTACCAATTTGCGGGCTAAATTGAAATCACCCGGCGGGGAAGGCGCCCGGGCGGGTACCACCGGCGGCATGGGCTGATAAAACGGGAATTTACAGCCGGATTCACCGCCCGGTCGTGATTCCCCTGAGGATGAGCGATCCCGGTTGGGAACATTTCACCCAATACCCGGTGTGGGGCCGGAGCAGGGAGTCGGGCGCGACGGCGTGATAGGCGTTGTTGGAGAACCCGTAGAATTTCGAAACGATGAGGCTGTCCGGCACCTGCGACACGCTGCCGGCCTCGACCGGCACCGAGAGCGTGCCGATGATGTTCCATCCGGCGGCGACCGGCAGCGTGTCGAGTGCCCGGTCGAGCCCCTGCAGGAAAATGTTCTGCGCGAACGGAAACTTCACCCAGTACCCTTTTCCGTTCGGGATCGTGTCGGCGGAATAATAACCGTTGTCGTAGAGCGATACGGGCGAGAGCGCGTTGGGATAAATCGAATCCGGGACAGCGCTCATCATCTCGACCGGCAGGGAGAGCAGGTTCCACCCGGCGCTCACCGGAAACGCCGCGCCGGCAGCATAAAAATCGCCGAACGCCAGCCCCGACGTGTCGAGTCCGCTCGTGACGGTGACGGAGTGAGCCGCGTAGGCCGGGGGAAACGACTGGAGCCAGCCGGGCTGCTGGTCCTGCGTGATCGTGTACGCTCCTCCCGGAAGTCCTGAAAAATGCCAGGCACCGGTGCTGTCCGTCGCCACGGTGTCCGACAGCGGTCCGTTCAACCGCACACTCCAACCCTGGAGGCCGGCCTCGCCGCCGTTCAACACGCCGTTCGAGTCGGCGTCGTGGAAGATGATTCCGGATATCGAGCCGGTCTCGAAGAGCCCCACGGAGTAGCCGTTCGCCGAGGACCGGTGAAGGAGCGAAGCGGTGAGCGACCCGGGCGGGGTGGTGACGATCCAGCCGGGGGCCAGGGAGGTCGAAAGCGCATACGCCCCGATGGCGAGGCTGTCGAACCCGAACGCGCCGCCGGGGCCTGAAAGCGCCGTGTCAGGTGTCGGGCCGGAAAGCAAGACCGTTTCTCCCTCCATCCCGGCCTCGCCCGCATTCTTCGTCCCGTTCCCGTCGACGTCGTGGAAGATCGTGCCGGAGAGTCCGGCGAGCGGGAGGATTCCCCAGTGCCGGACGGCGCTGTCGGCGTCCACGATCCCCCATCCGTACTGGTTGTCGGGGGAGGAGGCGTTGTCGGCGGTGTTGCGCAGCGCGTCCCTCACCTGCATCGGGCCGAGCGTCGGGTTCGCGGACAGGATCAGCGCCGCGACGCCCGCCGTGAGCGGGCAGGCGAACGAGGTCCCGCTGGATGTCGTGTAGGCGGCCGGGTTGGTCGAGCTCGCGACGCGCACGCTCACGCCCATCGCCATCACGTCGGGCTTGATCCTCGGCGGCACGTCGGTCGTCGGGCCGACGGAACTGAACGACGCCCGCACGCCGTTCGAGCCGACCGCGCCCACCGCGATGACGCTGTCGCCGTCGGCCGGCGCGCCGAGGGTGTTCATCCCGCTCCCGGCGCCGCCGTTGCCCGCCGAATTGAGCACGACGATCCCGAGGCTCACGGCGTGGTCGGCCGCCCGGGTGATCAGCGTCGTGTTGCCGTCCATGTCGAGCGGGGTCCAGCTCGTGTATCCGACCTGGTAGTCGAGATAGGTGAGCGACGTGGTCGTGACGTCCACTCCCACGCTGTCGGCCCATTCGATCGCAGCGGCCCAGTTGTCCTCCTCCACCGGGGTTTCGCTCGAATCATTTTCCGTGCGCGCGAGGATGTAGTCCGCCCGGAACGCCGGGCCGATCAGCTGGCCCGGCCTGTAGCCCCCGACGGTCGACAGGGTGTTGACGCCGTGGGAACCGAAGACCGGGGAGGGGTTCAACGGAACGACGCTGACCTTGTGGTCCACGAAGTCGTACTGCGCGACGATGTTCATCGAATCGAACGACTGGTGGGTGAGGAGCCGGAAGCCGTTGTCGAAGACGCCGACCGTCACTCCCGCGCCGAAGATCCCGAGGTCGTGCACCTCGGGGACGTCGATGAGCTGGTTCTGCGTGAGCGAGGCCCCGTAGTCGAGCAGGTGCGCCGCGGTGCCGGACACGCGATCGGACTCGTCCGCGACTTTCGGTGCCGCCTCCTCCGGTCCGGGCCGCTTCCTCCACCGGCCCACGAGGTCGATCTCCCTGACGAACGGGAGAAGGCGGAGGCCGTCGATCTGCTCCTTCGTGGCCTCCGCGCTCACCGCGTTGAACCATTTGAGCGCGTGCCGCGCGCGCGAGACCCGTCCGGAGATCGCGCCGATGTACGACGGCTCCACGGGGTAATCGCTCTCGTCGACGATCCTGCCGGGAGCCCTCACCTTCGACCGCCGGGCGATCGCCTTCGGGGAGATGAGGTCGGCGGCGGCGAGGAGCGCCGCCCGCCCGTTGTCCCCCTTGTCCTTCAGGTAGATGATGATGATCGCCGTGTCCGCCGCGCCCATCCCGGGGTAATAATTCGCGAGCAGTCTCCCGAGGGGAGCGGGGGATCCGGCCCGGCCGTGCGGGGAGGGCGACAACGTGATGAGAACCAGGAGGAGGAGGGGTATGGACGGCGCACGCATCAGGGGTTCCCGGACGGATATGGGAGTAAACACTCTGAAATACAAAGTATGAACAATCGAGCTGAATTGCAAAATATCGCCCGGTGCGGCTGGATATGGGCGGACTTTTTTCTTATCTTTTCGCAACAATGTCCGCCCCCATGGAAACCACTTCCGCCGATCCATCCGGAACGAACCTCGCGCTCGATTATCCGGGCGTCCGGGAGACGCTGGTCCGGTTCCTCCGAGAGGAAAGCCGCAGGGCCGGGTTCGAACGCATCGTCGTGGGCGTGTCAGGCGGAGTCGATTCCGCCGTCGCCGTGACGCTCGCGGCCGCCGCCCTCGGGAGCGGGAACGTCCTCGGCGTGATGATGCCCTCCGCGTCGAGCAGTCCGTCGAGCCAGAAGGACGCGGCTGACCTGCTGCGCGGCCTCGGGGTGAGGAGCGAAACCGTGAGCATCGCCCCGATGGTGGAAGCCTTCCTCGCCGGCCGGCCCGCGACCGACCGCATCCGGAAGGGGAACCTGATGGCGCGGGCGAGGATGATCGTCCTCTACGACATCTCGGCGCGGGACCGGTCGATCGTCGTGGGCACCAGCAACCGGACCGAGATCCTCCTCGGCTACGGGACGCTCTTCGGCGATACCGCCTGCGGCCTCAACCCGGTCGGGGAACTCTATAAGACGCAGGTCTGGGGCCTCGCCGCGGCGCTCGGCGTGCCGCGCGCGATCATCGACAAGCAGCCGTCTGCGGACCTCTGGGAGGGGCAGACCGACGAGGAGGAACTCGGTTTCAGCTACGCGCGGGTGGACAGGCTCCTGGTCCGGATGGTCGACGAGGGCCGCGGCGACGAGGATCTCGCCCGTCTCGGCTTCGACCCGCAGTTCGTCGCGAAGGTCAGGGAGCGGATCCGCAGCAACGAATTCAAACGGCGCCCGCCCCTGATCGCCTCCGTCTCCCGGCCGGACGCCGCCGCACCGAGACGCCAGGGGAAGGTCTGACGGTGAGCGCCGACCCGCCGCGGGCCGGGACGATCACCCCCGGTCCGACGCCCGCCGTCCGCCCCCGCACCCTCTATGTCGTGAGCACCCCGATCGGCAACCTCGAGGATATCTCCGACCGGGCGCTCCGCGTCCTGCGGGAGGTCGACCTGATCGCCGCCGAGGACACGCGGACCACGGGCAACCTGCTCCGGCATTTCGGCGTCAGGAAACCGATGGTGAGCTACTTCAGCCGCAACGAGCAGCGCCGGGTGCCGGAGCTCGTGGCGAAGCTGACGGATGGGTCGTCGATCGCCGTCGTTTCCGACGCCGGGACGCCGGGCATCTCCGATCCCGCCGCCAGGCTGATCTCCGCCTCGATCGCCGCCGGCATCCCCATCGTGGCCGTCCCGGGGGCGAGCGCCATCCTTCCCGCGCTGATCGTGAGCGGGCTCCCGATCGACTCGTTCGTCTTCGAGGGCTTCCTGCCGGTGAAGAAGGGCCGCTCGACGGCCCTGGCCGCGCTCTCGAAGGAGGAGCAGACGATCGTCCTGTACGAATCACCACACCGGCTCCTCCGCACCCTCGGCGACCTGAAGGCGTCGTTCGGCGACCGGAGGATCTCGGTCGCGAGGGAAATCACGAAGAAATTCGAAGAGGTGGTCCGCGGCTCGATCACGGAGGCGATCGACCATTTTACCCGGCACAAGGTCCGGGGGGAATTCGTGCTTGTCGTCGCCGGCAGGGGGCGCCGCGGGCGCTGATCCGCTTTGCTTTTCGCCGGCGCCATCGTTATATTCTGACCCCATTCAATGTCACCATCATTCACCACAGGAGTCCCGTCATGAAAATCAGGCCGCTCGCCGACCGCCTCGTGATCAAGGCGTCCGCCGTTGAGGAAAAAACCAGGGGAGGGATCATCGTCCCCGATACCGCCAAGGAAAAGCCGGTCCTCGGAGAAGTCGTTGCCGTCGGCCCGGGCAGGCGCGGCGATGACGGCAAGGTCATCCCGATGGAAGTGAAGAAGGGGGACAAGGTCCTCTACGGGAAGTATTCCGGCACCGAGGTCACCCTCGACGGGAAGGAATATCTCATCATGCGGGAAAGCGACCTCTTCGCGGTGGTATGATCCGCCAGGCGGCCATCGTTCTTTCCCTCGTTCTTTCCCTCGTCCTCGCTTCCGGCGCCCCCGCCCGGGAGGGGGGCTTCTCCCCCGCGCGGATCGATTCCGTCGTCGAGCGGGTGATGCGCGAGTTCCGCGTCCCGGGCGTGAGCGTGGCAATCGTGAAGGAGGGAGCCGCGATCCTCACGAAGGGGTACGGAGTCAGGCGGCTTGGGGATTCGGCCCGCGTCGACGACCTGACCCTGTTCGGGATCGCCTCCAACACCAAGGCGTTCACCGCGACGGCCCTCGGGCTCCTCGTCGAGGAGGGAAAGCTCTCGTGGGACGCGAGGGTCATCGACTACCTTCCCTGGTTCCGGCTCTCCGACCCGTACGTCACCCGCGAGATGACGGTGCGCGACCTCCTCGTCCACCGGAGCGGCCTCGGCCTCGGCGCGGGCGACCTCCTCTGGTGGCCCCCCTCCTCGTACGACCGGAGGGAGATCGCCCGGCGGCTCCGCAACATCCCCCTCTCGACCAGTTTCCGCTCGGCTTACGCCTACGACAATGTGCTCTACGTCGTGGCCGGGGAAGTGATCGAGGCGGTCTCGGGGATGTCGTGGGAGGACTTCGTCGCGGAGCGGATCCTGGTCCCGGTCGGGATGTCGACCAGCAACGTCCGGCAGACCTTATCCGAAAAACCGGGCAACGTCGCCTCGACGCACGCCGTCGTCGAGGGCGCGTTGCGGGTCATCAGTCCGATGGCGAGTGACAACACCAATCCCGCGGGGGGCATCAACTCCAACGCGCGCGACATGGCGAAATGGATGATCGTCCAGCTCGACTCCGGCCGCCTCGGCCCCGGTGACGAGCGGCTCTTTTCGGGGGCGACGGCGCGCCAGCTCTGGAGGGTCGTCACGCCGATGCCGTTCGGCGACGCGCCCCCGGAACTTGCCCCCGCCCAGCCGAATTTCAACGGGTACGCGCTCGGCTTCAACGCGCGCGATTACCGGGGAATGAAAATCCTGACCCACACCGGGGGCCTCCCCGGGTACGTGTCGCGAGTGGCGATGGTCCCGGCGCTGAGGGCGGGGGTCTGCGTCCTCACCAACCAGGAATCGGGCGCGGCCTTCAACGCCATCGTGAATTCCGTGCTCGACATCCTGCTCGACGCTCCGCCGTGGGACTGGACGACCGCCTACGCGACGCTGAGCCGCCGGCAGGATTCCACGGCGGCGGCGGCGGACCGCGCGCGGCACTCGGCCCGCGCCGGACAATCGAAACCCTCCCTGCCGCTCGAACGCTACGCGGGCAGGTACACCGATCCGTGGTACGGCGATGTCTCCATCGCGATGGAGGAGGGAAAGCCGGTGATCAGGTTTTCCGCGACCCCCTCGCTCGTGGGTGACCTCGAGCACTGGCAGTTCGACACGTTCATCGCCCGGTGGCGCGACCGGGAACTCCGCGCCGATGCCTACGTCACGTTCGCCCTGACGCCGGAGGGGACGATCGAACGCGCCTCGATGAAGGCCGTGTCGCCATCGACCGATTTCAGCTTCGACTTCCAGGACCTCCGGCTGACGCCCGTCCGGTAGGAGGCGGCGCCGGTCGGCAGCACGGCAGCCCCGGTCCTCCGCGTGGCGGCGCCCGCACGCCATTTATGGGGTCCGTGCCGGATTGAAACCGCCCCCGGATCTTCCGATCTTTCCCACGGAAACATCGCGAACCAGTTCCTCCCGGTCCAATCAATCACACATAATCGCGGAGGCGGCATGGAAGGAGTCTATTCAAAGGTCATCAAGGCGGGGGAGCGCACCTATTTCGTCGACGTGAGGGAAGCGAGGAACAAGTCGAAATACCTCGCGATCTCCGAAACACGGCCGTCGGGGAACGGGGAGAAAAAATTCACCCGTTCGAAAGTGGTGGTGTTCAACGAGCATCTCGCGGAATTCCGCGGCGCCCTCGACGAGGCGGTGGGCCTGATGTCGGTTTGAGGGTCGCGGGCCGCCGGGAGGCGGCGGCCCGGGTGGGGACGGCGATGTGCGACGACGGGCGGCGACACCCGCCGGGATCCGGAGCCGGCGGCGTTGATTTTCCCGGGCGATATCCGTATCTTTCAAAAAAACAGCGGATATGACCTCCCAGACCGTCTCCCCTGCCACGCTCGCCAAAATTCAGTCGATCCAGAAAACCCTCGCCGCCGAGAATATCGACGGCTGGCTCTTCTACGACTTCTGGAAGCGGAACGAATTCGCACAGCGGATCCTCGAATTTCCGAAACACGTCCTGAACACCCGGAGGTTTTTTTACTACATCCCGGCCCGGGGCGGGCCCCGGAAGCTCGTGCACAGCATCGAGCGGTGGAACCTCGACAACCTCCCGGGGGAGAAGACCATCTACCTCAGCTGGCAGTCGCTGCAGGAGGGCCTGAAAACGATCCTCGCGGGGCAGAAGACGATCGCGATGGAGTACTCCCCGGAGAACGCCATCCCGTACATCTCCAAGGTCGACGCCGGCACCATCGAAGCGGTCAGGAAGACCGGGGTCAGTATCGTCTCGTCGATGAACCTGACGCAGTATTTCGAGTCGCGATGGACGGAAGAGGCGTACCGCGACAACCTCGTCACCGCGAAGGTGATGCGCGGCATCGTCGATGAAGCGTTCGGTTTCATGAAAACGAACATCGCGTCGGGGAAACGGATCACCGAATACGACGTGCAGCAGTTCATGGCCGGCCGCTTCACCGCGAACGGGCTGATGACCAACGAGGCCCCCAATTGTTCGGTCAACGCGAACAGCGGCAATCCCCACTACGAGCCGACGAAAGAGGTCCACGCGGAGCTCCGCGCCGGCGATTTCGTCCTGATCGACCTCTGGGCGAAGAAGAACACTCCCGGCTCGACCTATAACGACATCACCTGGACCGGGGTGCTCGCGAAGGAGGTGCCCGAGAAGTACTCGAAAATATTCACGATCGTCCGCGACGCGCGCGACGCCGCGGTCAGGCTCCTGGAGAGCTCGTTCGCGGCCGGGAAGACGGTGCGCGGCTGCGACGTGGATGACGCGGCCCGCAAGGTGATCGTCGACGCCGGGTACGGGGAAAATTTCATCCACCGGACCGGGCACTCGATCACCGAGGACCTGCACGGCAGCGGCGCGAACATGGACAACCTGGAAACGAAGGACGAACGGACGATCATCCCGGAGACCAGCTTCTCGATCGAACCGGGGATCTATTTCATGGGCGACTTCGGGATCAGGAGCGAAATCAACGTCTACATCACGAAGGATCGAAAGGTCGTCGTTCCGGGCGAACCGCGCCAGCAGGAACTCGTCGCCATACTGAAATAACGGATCTCCCGAACATGAAACGCCTCCCGGACCCGCGCGGGGCCGCGGCCCCCCCTACGGCCGCCGTCGCATCGACCGTCGCGGCCGCCGCGCTCGCCACCGTCACCGTCCTCTGCGCCCTGACCTTCCCCGCCTGCGACAACCCCGATCCCGGGGGCATCTCCGCGTCGGGGACCATCGAGGTCGTCGACGTCACGGTGAGCGCGAAGGTCCCGGGCGAGATCGCGCGGCGGAACGTCGACGAGGGGTCGGTGGTGCGCGCCGGCGACACGCTGGCCCTCATCAGGCACCTCACCGCGCCCATCGAACTCCGGCAGGCCGAAGCGTCGGTGTCGGCCGCGAAATCGGCCTACGACCTGCTCAAACGCGGATCGCGGGAAGAAGACATCCGCCAGGCGAAGGCCACGATGGACAACCTCGCGGCGGACCTGCGACGCGCCGAGGAACTCTCCCGCGACACGCTCATCTCCGTCAGGGAACTCGACGATGTGAAGACCCGCTTCACCGTCGCGAAGGAGACGCACGAAAAACTCGTGAACGGGCCGCTTCCCGAGGAGCTCGAACGCGCGCGCGCCGCCTACGAACAGGCCCTCGCCCAGGCCGCGCTCGTCAACCAGAAGCTCACCGATTCATACGTCATCTCGCCGGTGGCCGGGGTGGTGACGCTCCGCGCCGTCGAGGTGGGGGAAATGGTCCAGGCCGGGTCCGCCGTCGTGAGGGTCAGCGTCCTGGAAAACGTCCGCCTGGTGATCTACGTCCGGGAGGTCGACCTCGGGAAGATCCGGATCGGCGACAGGGCGGCCGTGAGCATCGACAGTTATCCCGGCCGCACCTTCGAGGGGCGCGTCATTTACATCGCCCCGACCGCGGAATTCACGCCGAAGAACGTCCAGACGAAGGAGGAGCGCGTGAAACTCTCCTTCGCGGTCAAGATCGAAGTCGAAAACCCGGGCGGCGAGCTGAAGCCCGGCATGCCGGCCGACGCGCTCCTCGGGAATGCCGCCCGCTGACGAGCCTCCCGGTCCGGCGATCGCCGCCTCCGGGATCTCCCGGTCGTTCGGCGGGGTGGTCGCGCTCCGCGGCGTGGACCTCGAAGTCAGCCGCGGCGAAATGTTCGGCCTCGTCGGCCCCGACGGGTCGGGAAAATCCACGTTCATCCGGATCCTCTGCGGCATCCTCACCCCCGACGCCGGGACGGGGAGCGTCCTCGGGAAGGACGTCGTCCGCGATCGCCCCGCGCTGAAGCGGGAGATCGGCTACCTCTCGCAGAAGTTCACCCTCTACGGCGACCTCTCCGTCGACGAGAACATCGAGTTCTTCGCCGAGCTCCACCGCGTCTACGAGTACCGCGGCCTCCGGGAGCAACTCCTCGACTTCACGCAGCTCACGCCGTTCCGGGACCGGCTCGCCGAGCGGCTCTCCGGCGGGATGAAGCAGAAACTCGCGCTCATCTGCACCCTGATCCACACGCCGAAGGTCATCTTCCTCGACGAACCGACCACCGGCGTCGATCCGGTCTCGCGGCGGGAGCTCTGGGGGCTGCTCCAGAAACTGAACGCCGACGGTATGACGATCGTCCTCTGCACCCCCTACCTGGACGAGGCGGAGCGCTGCGCCCGCGTCGCGTTCATCCACCGGGGCGGACTCCTCCGGTCCGACACCCCCGACAACCTGAGGCGGATCATCCCCGGGAGGATGATCGAAGTGGTCTGTTCGGAGCCCCGGAGGGCCGTGGACGTCCTCAAGGCGCGCGGGGGTTACCGGAGTCCCCAGGTCTACGGGGACAGGATCAGGGTGAGCGCCGGCGGGGAGGGCGGCGACCCCCTCACCGGGATCGAACGGGTCCTCGCGGGCGGGGGCATCGGCGTCGCGTCCTCCCGGTTCGTCCGGCCGGCGCTCGAGGACGTCTTCATCCACCTGATGGAGGACGCCCCGGCGTGACGGACCCCGCACGCAACGGGAACGCGATCGCCGTCGAGGGGCTCACGAAGACCTTCGGGGCCTTCCATGCCGTCGACGATCTCTCCTTCGACGTGAAGGAGGGGGAGATCTTCGGCTTCCTGGGGGCGAACGGCGCGGGAAAATCCACGACGATCCGCATGCTCGTGGGCCTGCTCGAGCCCACCGCCGGGCGGGCCGTGGTCGGCGGGTTCGACGTGATGAAGCAGACCGACCTCCTGAAGGCGGGCATCGGTTACATGTCCCAGAAGTTTTCCCTCTACGACGACCTCACCGTGGAGCAGAACATCAGGTTCTTCGGCGGCGTCTACCGCCTTCCCGCCGACCTCCTGCGGACGAGGCTCGACTGGGTGGTGGAGATGGCCGGCCTCCGGGGCAGGGAACGGGCCCTCACCGGGACGCTCTCGGGCGGGTGGAAACAGCGCCTCGCGCTCGGGTGCGCGGTGCTGCACAAGCCCCGCATCGTCTTCCTCGACGAGCCGACCAGCGGCGTGGACCCGGTCTCCCGCCGGCAGTTCTGGAGGCTCATCGGCAACCTCTCGGAGGAGAAAACGACCGTGCTCGTCACGACGCACTACCTCGACGAGGCCGAATATTGCCACCGGCTCCTGATGATCCACGCGGGACGCGCGGTGGCCGCGGGGAGCCCGGACGAGCTGAAGCGGAAGGCCATCCGTTTCCCGATCCTCGAGGTCTCCTGCGGGAGGACCGTGGAGGCCTTCGAGGCGATCCGCTCCCGGCCGTTCGTGCTCGACGCGTCGCTCTTCGGGTCGACCATCCACGCGATGGTGCGGGACGAGGGGGAGGGGGCCGACGGCATCCGCGGGGAGCTGGCGGCCCGGGGGATCGCCGTCGAGAAGATCGAGACGGTCCGGCCGTCGCTCGAGGACGTCTTCCTCCACGTCCTGCACGACGTCGCGGCCTCCGCCGGGGTGAAGCCGTGATCAGGGAGATCAGGCCGGTGGTCGTGAAGGAGTTCCGCCAGATCCGGCGCGACCCGACGTCGCTGGGGCTGCTCATCGGCCTCCCGGCGGTCCTGATCATCCTCGTCGGGTACGCTTTGAACTTCGACGTGAAGCACACGCCGATGGTGGCGCTCGACCGCGACAACTCCCCCCGGAGCCGCGAGTACCTGGAGAAATTCGCGCACACGGAATACTTCAGGTTCGCCGGGCCGGTGGAGTCGTACCGGGAGGTGGAACGGCGTTTCCTCCGGGACGAGGCGAACATCTGCGTCGTCGTGCCGCACCGCTTCGGGAGCGACCTGGAAGCGGGCAAGGACGTCGCGGTCCAGATCCTCGTGGACGGCTCTGACGCGAACACCGGGCTGCAGGCGATGTCGAACGCCTCCAGGATCACCACCGACTACTCCGGCAGGGTGCGCCTCGCCGCCGCCGCGCGGATCGGACGCACGCTCGCGCCGCCCGTCGATTTCCGGCCGCGCGTCTGGTACAACGAGAACCTGGTCTCCTCGAAGTACCTGATCCCGGGTCTCATCGGACTCATCCTGGTGCTCACCGCGGTCGTGTCGACGGCGCTGACGGTCGTGCGGGAGAAGGAACGCGGCACGATGGAGCAGATCGTCGTCTCGCCGCTGCACCCGCTCCAGCTCATCGTCGGCAAGACCATCCCGTACCTTGCGATCAGCCTCGTGGCCGCGACGGCCATCCTGATCCTTGGCTACCTCCTCTTCGACATCACCGTCGAGGGGAGCATCCCGCTGCTCTACGCCGCGATCGCGGTGATGATCGTCGGCGCGCTCGGCCAGGGACTCCTGATTTCGTCGGTGACCGATTCGCAGCAGGTGGCCTTCATGGTGGCGATCTTCAGCTCCCTTCTGCCGTCGTTCATCCTCTCCGGATTCGTCTTTCCGATCGCGAGCATGCCGGAGGTCCTGCAGGTGGTCTCGAACATCGCGGTGGCCAAGTTCTTCCTCGTCATCATCCGGGGGGTGATGCTCAAGGGGGCGGGGTTCTCCGCGGTGTGGCCCGAATTCCTCTCCCTGGTGCTGTTCGCGGCGGTGACCATCGGCATCAGCGCCGTCCGGCTGGGCCGGAGGAGGGAATGATGATGGGGGGTGTCCCCGGCGTCCTCGCGAGCCTCGTGCGGAAGGAGTTCTACCTCATCCGGCGCGACCGGAAGATGCTCGTGCTCTCCATCGTTGCGCCGATCCTGCAGGTGCTCCTGCTCGGCTACGCGGCCACGACCGACATCCGCGGGAGCAGACTGATCGTCGCCGACCTCGACCGGACGGCGGAGAGCAGGGCCTTCGTGAGGAGCTTCACCAGCACCGAATATTTCTCGTACGCCTATGCGGCTGACGCCGTCGACGACGTGGACGCCTACCTCATGCGCGGCGACGCCTCGGCGGCGCTCCTGATCCCCCCGCGGTTCGGCGACAACCTGCTCTCGGGGACGCCGGCCCCGGTGCAGGTGATCTTCGACGGGACCGACGCCAACACCGCGAACGTCCTGCTCGGGTACGCCACGCAGATCATCGGTTCCTGGTCGCCGGCGGTCCGGCCCGAGGTCAGGATCGCGGGGGTCCAGCCCCTGCCGGGCGCCATCAGGCCCGAACCGAGGGTCTGGTTCAATCCCGACCTCAAGAGCCAGTATTTCATGGTCCCCGGCGTCGTGGCCCTCGTGCTGATGATCATCACGATGACGCTCACGTCGCTCGCGGTGGTGAAGGAGAAGGAGATGGGGACGCTCGAACAGCTGATGGTTGCCCCGATCAGGCCCTACCAGCTGATCCTCGGCAAGCTCATCCCCTTCGTGGTCCTCGGCTTCTTCAGCATGTCGGTCATCCTGACCCTCGCGAAGCTGTGGTTCGGGATCCCGCTCCGCGGCGAACTCGCGACGCTCTACGCCCTGTCGGGGCTCTTCATCCTGACGACGCTCGGCCTGGGCCTGTTCGTCTCGACGGTCGCCAGGAGCCAGCAGCAGGCGATGCTGATCGCCCAGTTTTTCATCTTCCTGCCCTTTACCTTCCTCGGGGGCTTCGCCTTCCCGATCGCGAACATGCCGGAGTGGATCCAGTGGCTCACCTACCTGATCCCGCTCCGTTTTTTCCTCGAAATCCTCAGGGGGGTGTTCCTGAAGGGGGCCGGTTTCGCCGACCTCTGGTTCCAGACGCTGATGCTCGCGCTGCTGGGGGGAACGATTTTTACCGTGAGCGTCCTCCGGTTCCGGCGCCGGATGGGATGAGGGGTGCGGGAAGCGCGCCGGCGCCCCGCCGGTGCCCGCCCGGTCCTTCGTCTGTCCCGTCTTTCGCTTGATTCAAGGCCTTTTTTTTTAGTACATTCAATCCGGTCCCCGGCCTCCTGATCCTCGCCGGGCACGCATATCCAGCCGCAATCAATCCAATCCGTGAAGGGAGAGTCATGCGCCAGGCAGGGAAGAAGAGTGTCGGGGGACACGGTGCCGCCGTCAAGCGCGGGCCGCGGCAGCCGGCCGCGGCGAAGCGCGCGCTCGTGATCAGGAACGGCGTCGAAGCAGCCTATCCGGACGTCTTTACCCCGGAGGCGCTCTCGGCGCTCGAACAGCTGGCCCCGTTCGACGCGCGGCGCAGGGAATTGATGGACGCGAGGATCGCGCGCCGGAGCGCGAGGGCGCTCAACAGGCAGCGGATCGCGTTCCTCCCGGCCGACCAGCTGATCCCGGGCACGACGATCAGGGTCCGCGACGCGCGAGCCGGCAAATTTTCGGGGCCCGAAATACCCGCCGACCTCCGCCGGCAATGGATCCAGGGGACCGGCCCGGGGGCGAAGCCGAACGCGTCGCTCGAGTCGAGCATCCGGAACGTCGCGTACGCGCTCCTCTCGGGGGCCGACGGCTGGATGTTCGACGGTGAAGACGCCCTGGGCCAGATCAGCACGATGTCGCTCGACAACCAGCGGAACCTGCGGCTCGCGTTCGCGGGCGACCCGAGGTTCCTCGACGTTGCGGCCGGGGTCGCCGCCGAGATGAACCGCTGGGCGGCGGAGTTCTTCGGCAGGGAGATCATCGGCGACTGGCGAAAGCAGCTATCGTTCACGACAAAACTGTTCAGGGCGCGCGGCCTCCACCTCGACGACCGCCACATCCGGACCCGCGACGGGCGTTCCTTTTCGGCGTCGATCACCGACCTCGTCCTCTATGTCGTCCACAACCACGGGGTATTGCGGAATGCGGGCTCGTCGATCGTCCTCTACCTGCCGAAGATCCAGACGGCCGAAGAGGCGGCGCACTGGGCCGACCTGATGGACGCACTCGAACACCACCTCGGGATGGAGCCCGGGTCGATCAAGGCGTATGTGCTCATCGAGCAGATCGAGGCGACGTTCCAGTTGATGGAAATCCGCGCCGCGCTCGGCCTGCATTTCGTCGGCTACAACACCGGCCGCTGGGACTACATCAACAGCGTGGCGGACGCCGCGGCCTGGGACCCGACGTTCATCAACCCGAACATCGAATCGGTGGGGATGACGTACGGATACATGCGCACCTACGAGGACAGGGTGCGGCGCGCCGTGAACACCCCCGACGCCGGGGGCAGGTTCGCGCTCTGGCAGGGGGGGATGGAGCCGAACATCCCGGTCGGTTCGCCGCAGGGCGTCGCCGACAGCATGGTGAAGGTGCTCGCCGGCGCCGGGCGGGAACAGCGGGAGGGCGCCAGCGGCAAGTGGGTGGCCCACTGGAAGATGGTCCACATCGTCCGGCCGGTCTGGGAGAAGGAGGGGGCCGACAACCAGATGGGCAGGGAATTCCCGCCGCTGACGTACACGCCGGCCGACGCCGACGGCCTCACGCTGCTCGAACCCGCCCCCAGGACGATCCGCGGGGCGAGAAACCTGATCAGCGTGGCGCTGCAGTACGGCAACGCATTCGGGCAGGGGTTCCAGGCCGCGGCGCTCAAGCCGGCGGACTTCTTCGGCGACGACTCCGTCCTCTACCTGATGGAGGACATGGCGACGGGGGAGATCCGCCTGAGCATCCTCTGGGAGTGGCTCCATAAAAAAGCCGAGATCACCGAGGACGATCCGGGCACCGGCCTCACCGCCGGCGCCACGTTCACCGCCGAACTCTTTGAACGCCTCTGCGCGGAGGAATACGCGAAGCTCCGGGAGGCGAAGAACAGGGACGTCCACGACGATTCGAAGGACACCACGCTCCCGATCGCCCTCGAGATCGTCAGGACGTACGTGAGGGAAGCGATCAAGCTCCCCTGGTACATCGACCTGTTGAACCTCAACCTCGACAACCACGACCTCGCGCTCGCGAGGGAGCGGATACGGCTCTACCTGGAGGCGTTCAGGATCAACGGGACGCGCATCACCGAGAACCTCGACTTCATTCCGGAAGGATCGAAACGATGAAAACCGCCATGGTTGCCCTGGACGAATTCGCGAAGGAGGCCGCCGGGATCAGGCGGTGGTTCGACGATCCCCGGTTCAGGGGGGTCACGCGGCTCTACACGCCCCGGCAGGTCGCCGAACAGCGCGGGTCGATCAACGCGGAGTACCCCGTCGCCGCCGCCGCCGCGGACGCGTTCTACCGGAGGCTGAGGGAGCTCTTCGCGGCGCGGAAATCGATCACCACCTTCGGCCCCTATTCGCCGGGGCAGGCGGTGGCGATCAAGCGGATGGGGATCGAGGGAATTTACCTCGGCGGATGGGCCACGTCGGCGAAGGGATCAATCACCGAGGACCCGGGCCCCGACCTCGCCTCCTACCCGCTGAGCCAGGTGCCCGACGAGGCGTCGTCCCTGGTCCGGGCGCTCCTGGCGGCCGACAGGAACCAGCGCTTCGCCCGTTCGAGGATGAGCCCCGAGGAACTCGCTGCCTCCCCGTTCGTCGACTACCGCCCGTTCATCATCGCCGACGCCGACACCGGGCACGGGGGTGAGGCGCACGTCAGGAACCTGATCCGGAGGTTCGTGGAAGCGGGCGTTCCGGGGTACCACATCGAGGACCAGAAGCCGGGGGTGAAAAAATGCGGCCACCAGGCCGGGAAGGTCCTGGTCGCCTCGGACGAGCAGATCAAGCGGCTGAACGCCGCCCGCTTCCAGCTCGACGTGATGAAGGTGGGGGGGATCATCGTGGCCCGGACCGACGCCGAGGCCGCCACCTTTCTCGACACGCGCGGCGACGAACGGGACCATCCGTTCATCCTCGGCGCGACCAACCGGGCGATGCCCGCCTACAAGAACGCCTACCTCGCGGTGATGCGCGCGTTCCACGACGGCGGCGTCAGTGAGGTCAACGGGCACCTCCTCTACCGGATCTCCGACGCCGCGTACGCCTCGGCCGCGGCCTGGCTCGAACAGGCCGGCCTGGCGGCGGAGATCCGGGAACAGGTCAGCCTGTTGGCGGCGAAAAAGGGCCCGCGCGGGGAGGAGGGCGGGGCGGCCGGGAAGGCGCTCGATTCGGTCATCAACCGGTTCCTCGACCGGTGGCAGATGGAGGCCGGCCTGAAGACCTACGGGGAGGCGGTGGCCGACGCGATGAAGCACGGCATCGACGAGGGGGCTGAATGGGAAATGTCCGTCGCGGAATGGAACGAGTTCGCGCGGGGCGCGTCGCTCGAGGAAGCGGCGGCGAGGGCGGCCTCGATGGGCGTCAGGGTCGCCTGGGACTGCGAGACGGCGCGCACGCCCGAGGGGTATTACCAGGTCCGGGGCGGGATCGACTACGCCGTCGCCAAGTCGCTCGCCGTGGCGCCCTTCGCCGACCTCCTCTGGATGGAAACGAAGACCGCCGACCTCGCGGACGCGAGGACGTTCGCCTCGGCGATCCACGAGGCGTTCCCGGAGGCGATGCTGGCGTACAACCTCTCCCCGTCGTTCAACTGGGACACCACCGGAATGAGCGACGCCGAAATGAAGAACTTCCCGGTCGAGCTCGGCAAACTCGGCTACGTGTTCAATTTCATCACCTACGGCGGCCACCAGATCGACGGCCTGGCGGGGGAGGAGTTTGCCACGGCCCTCAAGGAGGACGGGATGCTCGCCCTCGCCCGTCTGCAGCGGAAATTCCGGCTGCTCAACTCGCCCTTCAAGACGCCGCAGACCTATGTCGGCGGGCCCCGTTCGGACGCCGCGCTGATGGCCTCGACCGGCCGGACGGCGACCACGAAGGCGATGGGGAAGGGCTCGACGCAGTATCAGCACCTCGTCCAGACGGAGATCCCGCCGAAGGTCCTCGAGGAGTGGCTGAAGATCTGGTCCGCGCACAACGCCATCCCCGGCGGGCTGAAGGTCCGGCTGCGGCCCCACACGGCGGGTTCGGACCTGCTCTCGCTGAACGTGCTCGACGCCTCGGGCGGGGTGATCACCGACGTCATCTTCACCGCCATCCAGGACCGGAGGAACCGCACGTTCCTCTCGATCAGGGACCAGAACAACTACCGGCCGGAGTACCGGCAGAAGCGCCTGATGACGCTCGCGAACCTCTTCCTCATCCACCGCTACAACGCGGTCTCCGTGCACTACGTCACGCCGACCGACGACAACCAGCGGCAGGCCGAGGGGATGAAGGCGATCGGCGCCTACTCGCAGGTGAATACGGAAATCGGCGACATCATCGTGGCGACCGTCGAGGCGGGGTTCATGAAGGCGCTGACCGCCGACGGGGGCGCCGGCGTGAAAAAGCTGATAACCAAAGGCTCCTGAAAAAGAAAAGCCAGGCCCGGAGGGCCTGGCCTTCGCATGTCCGATCGTCCGGTGGTCAACGCATCAGGAGCATCTTCCGGACCGTCGAGACGGTCCGCGACGCCCCGTCCCCATCCTCGTCCCCCACGGTGCTCGCCGCCAGCCGGTAGAAATAGACCCCCGAACTGTACGACTCCGCGTTGAACACCACCTCATGGTACCCGCCCTCCTGCAGCTCGCCGTCAACCATCCGTTCCATCTCCTGACCGAGCATGTTGTAGATCGTGATCGAGACGCGGCTGTCATCGGGGAGGTAGTACTCGAGCGTGGTGGCCGGGTTGAACGGGTTCGGGTAGTTCTGAGAAAGTTCGAACTCGTCGACCACGCCCGCCGCGATCGCCTCGAAGACGGTCCCCGGCCTGGCCGCGCTCGAGGTATCGAACCGGAGGCACGACACCGAATCGATCGGCAGGACGCCGGTGAACATCAGGCCGCCGGCGAAGCTGACCGTGTCCATCGGGCCCTGGAACGAGCGGTTGATCTTTCGGATCCGGTCGAAGAGGGTGTCGGCGTCGATCCCCGCGAACTCCGGGATCATGACGCACGATGGATTGACGACGCCCTCGGGGAACGACGACATGTACTTGTCGAGATAGCCCGCGATTTCGCGCAACGACATGTTGTTCAGCGGCATCGCGGGGCCGGTCCCCTCGTCATAGACGAGGTCTCCGAACCCCGGAGGCATGTTGAAGTTGTCGCTGCCGCGAATGTTCACCTTGAGGGCGATCGCCTCCGGGAAGAGCATGTTGTTGTGCCGTTTCGGCTTGAGGTATTTCTGCTGCCGGGCGATGGGGCGCTGGATCGTCCCCGAGAACCGGTCGAGGCACCGCGGGACGCCGAGGTGCATCCGGTCGCCCCGCTCGATCAGCGAATTGAGCAATGCTTTGTAATTCGGGTGGACCACCGAATGGGCACCGCCCAGGCCTACCCGAAGTCCTCCCCCCACGGCCTCGAGCAGGTTGATCGAATTCGGCATCGGGAACCGCAGCACGTTCAGCGTGAACGTGGAGGTGAACTGGACCGGGGCGTTGGTGAGGTCGGACCGCCTCCACCACCACTTCCGGATGCTCTGCGGGACCGGCTTTCTCCCGAAGCCGGAGACCGTGAGGATCTCGCCCGGGGCGAGCGGTGAGGTCAGCGTGATCTCGGCAAGCTTGTTCTTGCCGCCGATGAGGAGGACGCCCGGCCTGTCGAAGGTCAGGGAATCGAGGATCGCGACGTTGAACCGTATGTTCAGGGAGCTGACCGCCACCGATTCCGCGTTCACGAACACCGCGGTGAATTCGACCTTGTCCGGGAGCGGCCGGATCGGCTTCGTCTTCCCCTTGTTGTCCTTTCCGAGCGCGAGGCTCTCCGGGGAAAACGTCCGGAAGCTCGTCGCGAACAGGCTGTCGACGGTGTTGCCGAAGTGGATGCCCGTGAGATCCTGTTCGGGGCCGAGGTATACCTCGTGGGCGCCGAAGTTCGGCGGCCACGTCTGGCGCCATCCCGGCCGCCACGACTCGCTCACGGTGTAGTCGCCGGGCCAGAGGCCGCTGAAGAAATAGTCCCCGTTCGCGTCGGTGTACGCCGTGGCGGTCGACTTGCCGCTGAGGTTGATCTTCCAGTTCGCCACACCCGGCTCGCCCGGGTCCCGGAGGCCGTCGTCGTCGAGGTCGTTCCATTTTGAGCCCGCGATCGATCCGGTGACGATCTGGTAATTACCGAAGTTGATCGTATCGACGTACGTCCCGCCCGCCAGGAAGAAGTCGTGCGCGGAATCAGGCGGGACGGGAAACGACCTCCACCAGCCATCCTGATTGAATTCCTCCACCTTGTAGGTGCCCGGTGGCAACCCCACGAACCTGTAGTATCCGCTGTCGTCGGTCACACGAAGCCGGCTCCTTGTCCCGCTCATCTTCACGAAAAAGCCGGGGACCCCCGGTTCGTGCAGGTCATAGGCGCCGTTCCTGTTGATGTCGTTGAATTTCCTCCCGAAGATCGAATTCACCGAATCGGAAAAAAAATTGCCGAAGTCCCTGTCCGCGAGGGTCGTGGCGACGTCGGGGATGGTCACGGCGTAGGTTTCCGTGGGGGGGAACGTCTGGACCCAGAACGGCTGGTCATGCTCGTGCAGCACGTAGCTTCCCGGCTCGTAGACCGGGATCGAGTAAACGCCGAGCGAGTCGGTACGGTCGAACCGGATCCGGACGCCGTTGGTGTCGGTAAGGGTGATCTTCCACTCGCCGAGGAGCGTGTCGCCGCCGTCCCTGAAGCCGTTCCGATTGAGGTCGTGGAACTTCACGCCGGTGATGAAACTCGCCTGCCGCCAGTTGCCGAAGTGGATGCTGTCGACGAGGGTGTCGGGCGTCGAGAGGGTGACCGGCCACGTTTCGCCGATCGGGTAGGTCTGTGCCCAGCCGGCCTGCGGCACCTCCGACACGGTGTAGCTCCCGAGCGGGAGGGGGAGCGAGTATCGTCCGCGGTAGTTGGTCCGCGTCGTGATGGTCACAGGCCCCGTCGCCGTGATGAGCCAATCTTCGAGGCCCCGTTCGTGGGGCTCCTTCACGCCGTTGTTGTTCACGTCGAAGAATTTCTTCCCGGTGATCTGGCCCCTCTGGTCGAAAACCATCACATCGTCCACGAACCAGCCGGGGAACATATTGAACAGTGAATCTCCCGTGTCGAAGTAGAACCGGATGTTGATCGTGGAGCCTGCGTAGGGCGAGAGGTCGAGGGTGGTGATCTTCCATCCCTCCGTGGAGCCGCTCGGGGCGGTCCCGAACTGTCCGCGGAGCGGGATCCAGCTGGTACCGCCGTCGGTGGAGGCGTCGACCATGCAATAGTCCCATCCCCGCTCGGTGTAGAAATTTTCCGTGAACAGGAGGGTGAGGGGCCCGACTGCGGCGCCGAGGTTGATGTCCGGGGTGATGGCGGCGCCGTTGATCCGCGCGCCGGTGGCGTAGTTCTCGGCGGGGTCGACCCCGGGCCACCAGCTATGCGTTGCCGAGCTGGCGTCCACGGTCGTCCGGTGCCAGGCGTCGCTTCCGGTGTACGCGGCGGTGGTCCATCCGTTGACGCCGCTTTCCATGTTGTCGTAGAAGAAAATCGTGGAGGCTGTCGGGGTGGAGGCATTCAGCCCCACCCGGACCCGATGCCGGAGGGATGAAAGTTCCGTACCGTTCGCCTTTTCCCGGCGCAGCCGGTCCTTCAACTCGGCCATCTGGGCGTTGGCTTCCATCGCCCGCTGGACATGGGAGATCTGCGGCCGTCGACCCTGGTCGGATTTTCCCTCAACCGCGTGGAGGGTCGGTGAAGCCCACGGCGTCGTCGCCAGCGCGGCGAGCGTCGCGATACGGAAGAATCGGGATCGATAACAGGTCGGGAAAGTCTTTTCAAGGGCCATGGTCGTACTCCTTCTGGGGTGGGATACCGTGAG
The DNA here is from genome assembly GCA_964596065.1 of uncultured Chlorobiaceae bacterium. Lineage (GTDB taxonomy): Bacteria > Bacteroidota > Ignavibacteria > UBA10030 > SZUA-254 > SZUA-254. The sequence goes on from CAZQSM010000005.1 coordinate 24,712, forward strand.
CGCGGTCGGGCGAAGTCCGCTCAGCCGGTGGAACGATGAAAGATAGCTGAAATCGAAGGAATTGTCAAGTATTTCCCACCCAATCCACCCGCCGTGAGCGGGTGGCCTATCTGGGGCAGATCCTTACGAGGGCGCTGTCGGCCCTGGCGGCGCCCAGGGACGAGGCGCGCCGGAGGTCCGCGCAGGCCGCATCGTCATCGCCCTTCAGGTGGCTGGCGATTCCCCTGGCGTAGAGGGTCTCCCGGTCGTCGGCGGAGAGCTGCAGGACGGTCGAATAATCGGTGATCGCGTCGTCCCATCGCTTCATCGCGGCGCGGACATTCGCCCGGTTGAAATAGGTGTCGGCCGCCGACGGCCTGAGGGCGATCGCCGCGCTGAAATCCGCTTCGGCCCCCGGAAAATCGCCCGACGAGGTCCGGACCAGGCCGCGCCTCACCCTGGCCTCGAAGTCGGAGGGGTTCCTGTCGATCACGATGGAAAAATCGGTTTCCGCTTCGGCGTGGCGGCCGAGCGAAGCGAGGACGTTCCCGCGCCAGTAGCGGGCGTCGCTGTCGTCGGGCCTCGAGCGCAGTTCCCGCGAAAAATCATCGAGCGCCCCGGCGCGGTCCCCCATGGCAAACCTGGTGAAACCCCGGTTCGACCAGAGCTTCGGGTAGTCGGGATTGAGCGCGATCGCCCGGTCGTAGTCGGCGACCGCGGCCCGGTAGTGACCGAGCGTGTGGCGGGCATACCCGCGGTTGAACCAACCTTTCGGAGAGTCCGGATATTGTTCCACGACCCTCGACCAGAGCGTCGCCCCGTCGCGCCAGACGGCGCTTGCGGTCGCGCTCAGCCCGGCGAGCGCGAGGACATAGACGGCGCCGGTCGCCACGAGGAACCTCCGGCGCGAGGCCGACGCGCCGGGCCGGCCGACGGCCGCGGCGAACGCCGACGCCGCGATCAGGAGGATGCCGACGGAGGGGAGGTACGCGTACCGGTCGGCCATCGACGCGTTGCCGACCTGCAGGAGCTGGAGCACGGGCGCCACCGTCACGGTGTACCACGCCACGCCGGTGAACACCAGCGGGTAACGCTTTCGCGCCCCGAACGCCGCGCCGAGGATCCCGGTCGCGATGAGCGGAAAGGCCCAGTAGTGCGCCGGAATCTCGCGCGGATAAGGGTAGAAGGGCGAGAGGCCGAAGGGGACGAAGAGTTTGGCGATGTAGAGGACGTAACCCCGCGAGGCGATGAGCAGCCGCCCCACCGGCCCGTCGATGTCGTTCGGCGAGATGGCCCCGGCGGAACTCTGGGCGGCGAGCGCCGCGATGCCGAACAGGAGCGACAACGCGAAGAACGGGAGCTTCTCCTTCACGGCCCCGGGGCGCAGGCGGCCGTCGCGGTACCAGTCGATGCAGAGCAATGCCGCGGGGAGCGTGACCGCCACCCCCTTCGAGAGGAGCGAGAGGAGGAAGAGCGGGAGCGCCGTCCGGTAGAGCGTGCGCGCGTCGCCGGATTCCCGGTAGCGGAGGTACGCGAGGGCCGCACCGAGGAAAAACCCGGTATAGAGCAGGTCCTTCTGGTCGGCGATCCACGCCACCGGTTCGACGTGGAGCGGGTGGAGCCCGAAGAGGAGGGCCGCGCCCGCGGCGACCAGCTCGTTCCCCGTGAGCGCGAACGAGAGGCGAAACACCAGGAACGTCACGCCGAGGTGGAGGAGGAGGCTCACCAGGTGGTAACCGAAGGGCGAGGCGCCGAAGACGGCGTATTGCGCGGCCACCGCCAGGAGGGTCACCGGGTGGTAGTTGCCCGCGTACTGCGGGGTCGTGAATATCGTGAAGACGCTCCCGGGAGAAACGCTCCTGACGAGCGGGTTCTCCAGGATGTAGAGGGGATCGTCCCAGGTGGTGAAACCGTTCTGGAGCGTCGGAAACAGGGCGGCGGCGGTCAGCGCGAGGCAGACCGCCGCCGCGGTTCGGGTGTTCAGGGTCAAGGCGCCGGTTCCCGGAGGAGGAACTGCTTCATGAACATCACGGTCGAGTAAAACTGGTAGTCCTGGTTCTTCTTCTTCGCGAACCCGTGCCCTTCGTCGTTGGCCAGGATGTACCAGACGGGGATGTTGTTCTGTTTGACGGTGGAGATCATCTGCTGCGATTCGCTCCAGGGGACCCTGGGGTCGTTCTTCCCCTGCACGACGAAGATCGGCTTGGTGATGTTCTTCGCGTGGTTGAGCGGGGCGATCGATTCGAGGTAGGTCCGCATCTTCGGGTCGCGCTCGTCGCCGTATTCGACGCGGCGGAGGTCGCGCCGGTAGCTCTCGGTGTTCTCGAGGAACGTCACCAGGTTCGACATCCCCACCACCGGGAGGGCGCACGCGATCTTGTCGGCGTACCGTGTGGCGACGGCGAAGGTGGAATGCCCGCCGTAGCTCCCGCCGGTGACCAGGATCCGGTCGCCGTCGAGCGCCGGGTGGAGTTTGATCCAGTCGAGGAGCGTCTCCAGGTCGCGGTACGCGTCCTCGCGCAGGAACCCGTTGTCCATCTTCAGGAACGTCTTACCGAACCCGGACGATCCGCGGGTGTTGGGCGAGACGATCGCGATCCCGAGCTCGTTGAGGTAATAATTGTTCCTCCCCTGGAACCCCGGGCGCGACTGGCCCTCCGGGCCGCCGTGGATGCTGACCATCACCGGGCGCTTCCCGGTGAACTTCGCAGGGGGCCGGTAGAGGAAGCCGGTGATCTCCCTGCCGTCGAACGATTTCCAGGTGATCAGCTCCGGCTCGGAGAAATTCTGCGTGTTCAGGCCGCCCGTCTCGCTCGCGGTCCAGCGGTCGACCATGCCGCTCCCGACGTCGAGCGAGAAGACGTCCGTCGCCGATTTCGCGCTGCTCATGTTGAAGGCGAGGTCGGTGCCGTTCTCGTGCCAGGAGAGGCCCGAGACGATCCCCTTCGGGAGGGCGGGCACCGGCAATTCCTTCCTCGTCTTCAGGTCCATCAGGCGGAGCACGCCGACCCCGTTCTCGTTCGTCGTGAAGGCCATCGTGGCGCCGTCGGGGGAGAGGTCGAAATCCTCGACGTCCCAGTCGATCCCGCCGGTGAGTATCGTGTGTTCCTTCGTCGCGAGGTCGACGTACGCGAGGCGCTGGAATTCCGACCCGCGGTCGCTCGTGATGTAGATCCCCTTCCCGTCCCTGCTGAAGACGGCGCCGCCCCTGTTCACCTGTTCTCCCTCCACCCGCGGGGTGAGGATCGTCTTCGTCCCGGCGGCGACGTCGATGGTCCAGATGTACGATTCGTTCGCCGAGATGTATTCCATCAGGAGGATGGTCCTGTCATCCGGGGACCAGTCGGACGGAGACCATCCGCCCCCCTCGTTCCGTACAAGCAGCCTGTCGGTCGCGGGGTCGAGGGGGCTCACGATGTAGATGTCGGCGTCCTTGCCCGTCCGCCTCGTCGACGTATACGCCATCCGGTCGCCGGCGGTGGACCAGGTGCCGAGCGAATTGCGGGACTTGCCGTCGGTCAGGAGCGTGACCTCCCCGGTGGCGAGGTCGTACCGGTAATTCTGGTACCATTCCCCGCCCCCGACGTCCTTGCTCATCACGAAATAGGAATCGTTCCGGGGGCCGAACCTCGCCCCGCCGACGCGGTCGGTGAAGAATGTCAGCTGGGTTCTCGCCCCTCCCGGGAAGGCGACGCGGTGGATCTGGTTCGTCTCGCCGAACCGGGTCGACACGAGCATCTCCCGCTTCGTCGGGTGCCAGCTGTTGAAGCCCGCCGCGCGGAATTCGGTGTACCGCCCGACCCCGCTGATGATCCCGGGGGGGATCGGTGGGATCCCTTCGACGACGAGGTTGTCGGAGGGGCGGAGGCTGTCGCTTTGGGCGACGGCTCTTCCGGGGAGGGCGGCGATGACCGTCCAGAGGAGGATCGCGGCGATGAGCGGTTTCAGCATGGCATGACCCTTTGTCTGTTGATGGATGATTATTGCCGTACTTCGTGAGACGATACGATCCTGCATCCCACACGGGTCGGATGGTCCAGCACGAGCGTCCCGGCCGGGATGTCGCGGACGGCCCAGAGGCCGAGGGCGTCGCCGGCGGCCGCCCCGAAGAAGATGCCGCCGAAGAGGAGCGCGGCCGGATCGTCCAGGAGGTACCCCGCGATCGCCGGTCCCAGCCCGACGACGAGCCCCGGCAGCACGATGCCGATCCGGTACGCAGCCGCGCTGATCGGTTCGGTGAAATGCGCGTAGGGCGTGAGGGTCTTCCAGTGGACCCCGAATCGCATGGAGCGGAACGACCTCCCGGCCGCGACCGCCCACCCGACCCCGTGGAGCGCCTCGTGGGCCGCGGTCCCGGCCGCCATCCAGAGCAGGAAGGTCCCGAGGTCAAGGGACCTGTTGACGCCCAGGATGAACGCGGGGATGCCGACCAACAGCAGGTACGGAGCGACGAGCGTCCCCATCATGAGCAAAAAAAGCGGCAACCCGAGCAGGTTCGCCCGGAGCATCGAGATGCTGAAATCGGCCGGGGCCCCGCCGGGTTCCGCGGGACCGCTCACCAGATCGGCGTGATGACGACGTCGATCCTTCGGTTCTTCGCCCGTCCCTCCGGGGTTTCGTTGTTCGCCAGCGGCCTGCTCTCGCCGTAGCCCTGCGAGTGCACCGGCACCTCGACACCCATGTTCGCCATCAGGTACTCGGCCACGGCGAGGGAGCGGCTCTCCGACAGCTTCTGGTTGACGTCGTCGGAGCCGGCGGCGTCGGTGTGCCCCTCGATGGTGACGTCGGCCTTCGGGAACTTCTTGATCGCGGTCTGGACCTTGGTCAGGAGGTTGTAATACTGCGGTTCGATGGTGTTCCGCCCGACGGGGAAGCTGAGCCCGTAGAGGCGGACGACGATCTTGCTCCCCTCGCGGAAGACGCTTCCCTCCTCGGTGGTGAACATCCCCTCCACTTCGCGGACGATCGCCTCCTGCGTGCGGTGCGTCGTGAGCCGCTGCTGCAGCTCCTTCTCGGTGTCGGTGAGCGAGCCGACGCGCTTCTCCATCGAGCCGATCTGCTGGCGGAGGTTCTCCAGCTCCACTTCCTTGTCGTGGATGCTCGCGGCCGCCGCCGCGAGCGCCGCGGTGTTCTTCTCGATCCTCGCGTCGCGTTCCCTGACCGCCTCGATCGCCTCGGCCGCGGGCGTTTCGTATCCGGCGTCGAACCTGGCCTTGAGGCCGAGGGCGACGGAGACGCGCTGGAACTGTTCCTCCATTGCCAGGAGCGAGGGTTCGAAGTGCTTCTCGTCGGCCTGCATCTTCACGATGGCGTCGTGGAGGGCGATCGCGTGCGCCGCCTCGTACTTCGCCTCCTGGGCGAGATCGCGCGCCTCGTCGGTGTCGTAGCGGTTCTGCTTCAGGAGCGCCTCCGCCTGGGCGGCGAGCTGCCGCGCCCTTGCCAGCGTCTTCGGGGCGGTGTCGTCGACGTTCTTCTTCGTCGCGCTCGCGATCAGGATCCTCGCGGGGGAGAGGTAATTTGATTCGATCGCCTCGAGCTCGGCGGTGCGGTAGAGCTCCGTCGCCTCGGCGCCATATCTGTTCCCGGATCCGACGTCGCCGTCCTCCAGTTCGGAGGCCGCCCGGTTGAACCGCTCCTCGGCCTTCTTCCAGAGCTCGGGCTGGTGGGTGGGGGCCCCCGCGCTCAGCGCGTCGGTGCGCGCCGCCAGGCCGCCGCTGAACGCCACGGCGCCGAGCTTCGCCACGTCGAGCGCCTTGGCGAAGTACGCCGACGCGTTCCGGAGCTTCTCCGTCATCCGCTCGAGCTGCCCGCCCTTCTTGAAATCCTCCGAGGCGTCGTTGTAGTAGCCCATCGCCCGCCTGAAGCTGGCCGGCGAGAGCAGGTCGGCCTGTTGCTCCTTCACGCGGGCGAGCAGGGAGTCGGCGCCGCCGAAGAGCTGGGACCGGAGGTGCTCCTGGGAAAACGCGGGCGGCGCAGCGGGCGGGACCGCGAGGAGGATGAGGAGGATGGGAAGGAGGAGGCTCTGGATCGGTCTGGGCATACGATCTCCGGTTGTTGTCCTGGGGTCCCCGGGCGGGATGCGCGCGGGGGATCGGTTCACGGCGTAAAAATACGCATTGGGGCCGGGAGACGCAAATTGGTTATTCAGGGTCACCGCTCCGGAACTCCAGCAACGGCACCGCCGGGACCGCCGCGCCGGCGATCCCCCGGATCGAGCTGTGCATGTGGGTCGTATTCAGGATCACCTTCTCGATCTGTTTCTCCCGCCGCTTCCACGCGCCCTCGGCGGCTCGCTTTTCGGCCGCCAGGTCGGCCTGCATCTGCGTGAACCCCTCGACGATCGCCTCGATCTGCATCCGGAACTCGCTGCTCGTCAGGTAGTCGTAGAGCATCGTCATCTTGTCGCCCCGGTTTTCCTGCGCCACCATCGCGTTGCTGATCCCGATGACCGACTCGCGCAGCACCGCGCTGAGCCCCTTGAATTCCTCGAAGCTGCAGATCCAGACGCCCTCCCTCTGCCCGAGGCGGTCCATCTCCTTCGGCATCGCCTCGGTGACGATGACGCCGATCGCGGCGCCCTTCGCCCGCATGTCGGCCTTGAACTTCTCGATCCAGGAGGGCTGGAACTCCTTGGTCCGCTTGCTCTCGTAATAGATCGAGCCGCAATTCTGCCGCGTCCTCGTATTGACGACCTGGAGGCAGTCGGCACCGCGCGCGCCCTTCCTGATTTCGCCGATGGTGTCGAGGGGGAACGACTCGCGCAGCCATTCCTCGATGGCGAGTTCCTGCACCTCCCCCTGCATCTGCATCGACCCCTGCTCCGCCTTCCGCTGCGCCTCCTGCAGCTGCTGCCGCATCTGTTCGATGAGGTTGTCCTTCTCGCTCAGCTTCAGCTGCACCCGGTCCTCCGCCGTCTTCCGGATCCTGGCCCGTTCGTCGGCGAGCTGGTCGCTCATTTTCTTCTGGAGTTCCGCTTCGATCGAATCCTTCAGCTCCGCCTTCTCGCGCCTGAGCCGCTCGACCTCCGTTTTCGTCCGGTGGAGATCCTTCACCTGTTCCGACTTCCTGTCGAGCTCCTCCTGCATCGACTTCACGCGCGAGGACGATTCCTCCTCGACGGATTTCCTGATCCCCTCCTCGAGTTTCCGGCGCTCGGCGGCGATCCGCTGCGCCACGCCGCGTTCGATGTCGGCCTGCAGGCGTTTCTGCCCCTCCTCGAGGACCCTCGATCGGGATTCGAATTCCTTTTTCAGGCCCTCCTCGACCTGCCGGTAGAGGAGCTCGCTGACGTCGATCCTGGCCCCGCATTCCGGGCAGTCGATGGCGCGTTGTGGGGTGGGCGTGGTCATTGACATCCTTTCATCATGGGAAGACCGGGAGGGAAAGGTAGTCCCGGCGGGGGAGAAAAACAAGGCGCCGGGGAAGCCCCATCATTGAACATCGACCGGATTTTTAATATATTGTTGCCCTCTCCCGCTCGTAGCACGGCGGGATTATTGTTATATATAGAGTCTGCCGCCGGACCACCCGGCGAATATCCCGGCATCCATGGAAAATATCAGGAATTTCTGCATCATCGCCCACATCGACCACGGAAAGTCGACGATCGCCGACCGGCTCCTGGAGCACACCGGCACCGTCACCGTCCGCGAGATGAAGACGAACCAGGTCCTCGACGACATGGAGCTGGAGCAGGAACGCGGCATCACCATCAAGCTCCACGCGATCCGGATGGAGTACAAGGCCAGATCGGGAAAACAGTTCACGCTGAACCTGATCGACACTCCCGGCCACGTCGATTTTTCGTATGAAGTCTCACGCTCGCTCGCCGCGTGCGAGGGGGCGCTCCTGGTGGTGGACGCGTCGCAGGGGGTGGAGGCGCAGACCATCAGCAACCTCTACCTCGCCATCGACGCGGGGCTCGAAATCATCCCGGTGATCAACAAGGTCGACCTCCCGAGCGCGATGGTCGACCAGGTCAGCCACCAGATCATGGACCTCATCGGGTGCGCGAGGGAGGAGATCATCCTCTCGAGCGCGAAGATGAAGGTCGGGGTGGAGGAGATCCTCGAGGCGGTCGTCGCGAAGATCCCGCCCCCGAAGGGGGCCGTCGACGGCCCGATGCGGGCGCTGATCTTCGATTCGATCTTCGACGGCTACCGCGGCTCGGTGATCTACGTCAGGGTGATGGAAGGGACGGTGAAGGAGCGCGACCGGATCCATTTCTTCGCGACGCAGAAAACGTTCGAGGCGGAGGAGGTGGGCGTGCTCTCGATGAAGCGCGTGCGCACCGGCGTCCTCTCGGCGGGCGACGTCGGGTACATCATCCCCGGCGCGAAGGACGTGCACGACACGAAAGTCGGGGACACCATCACGTCGGCCGACAACCCCGCGCCCGGGCCCCTGCCCGGGTACAAGGAAGCCAAGCCGATGGTCTTCGCCGGGCTCTACCCGGTGAACGCCGACAATTTCGCCGAGCTGCGCGACTCGCTCGAAAAACTCAGGATGAACGACGCGTCGCTGATCTTCGAGCCCGAGACCTCCGTGGCGCTCGGGTTCGGCTTCCGCTGCGGGTTCCTCGGGCTCCTCCACATGGAAATCATCCAGGAGCGCCTCGAGCGGGAATACCAGCAGGAGCTGATCACGACCGTCCCGAACGTGGAATACCGCATCACGAAACTCGACGGCGAAGTGGTCGAGGTCGACAACCCGAGCCTGATGCCGGCCGAGGGCGACATCGAACGCGTGGACGAGCCGTACATCAGGGCGCAGATCATCGCCCCCTCCGAGTACATCGGCAACATCATGAAGCTCTGCACCGAGCGCCGCGGCGTGTACAAGAACACCAATTACATCGACCCCACCAGGGCCGACCTGCAGTACGAGCTCCCGCTCTCGGAGATCATCTTCGATTTTTACGACAAGCTCAAATCCACCTCGCGCGGCTACGCCTCGCTCGACTACGATTTCCTCGAGTACCGCGAATCGGCGCTGGTAAAGCTCGACATCCTGCTCAACGGAGACCCGGTGGACGCGCTCTCGACCATCGTGCACCGGGACAAGGCGTACGAGTGGGGGAAGAAGCTCTGCGCGAAGCTGCGGAAGCTGATCCCCAGGCAGATGTTCGAGGTCGTGATCCAGGCGGCGATCGGGAGCAAGGTGATCTCGCGCGATACCATTTCGGCGATGCGCAAGAACGTGATCGCGAAGTGCTACGGAGGCGACATCAGCCGGAAGCGGAAGCTCCTCGAGAAACAAAAGGAGGGGAAGAAGCGTATGAAGCAGGTGGGAAGGGTGGAGATACCGCAGGAAGCGTTCCTCGCCGTGCTGGCGATGGAAGACTAACCAGGGAAGGGACAAGGATGAAAACCCCCGAACGGCAACAGCAACAGGCGTCACCGCAGGGCGACGCGCAGTCGAAGGTCCGCGCATTCCTCCGCGAGATGGGGATCGTCGTCGGCGCGTTCCTGGTGCTCAACAGTTTCGTGCTCGCCTCCTTCGAGGTCCCGACCGGCTCGATGGAAAACGAGATCATGACCGGGGACTTCCTCCTCGTGAACAAGTTCGTCTTCGGCGGGACCACCCCGAGGACCATCCCCTTCACGAACGTCCGGCTGCCGGCGTTCAAGCTGCCCGCCTTCTGGGAGCCGGAGCGGGGCGACGTCATCGTCTTCATTTTCCCGGGCATGCGGGAGGAGGCCCAGGCGAGGGAGTTCGCCTATTACCTCAAGCGCGCGATCGCCGTGGCGGGCGACACGCTCGAGATCAGGAACCGGATCGTCTCGGTCAACGGGACGCCGATGGTGAACCCGAGGAACATCAAGTACAATTACTCCTCGATCCGTCCACCCGAGTGGCACGACCCCCGGATCTTTCCGACCGGGGCCCCCTGGAATGAGGACAACTACGGCCCGATCAGGATACCGAAGAAGGGGGACGTCATCGCCCTCGACGGGGGGAATTTTCCCCAGTGGGAGGTGTTCATCGAGCGGGAGGGGCACCAGGCCGACCGCGTCGACGGCGAGGTCTACGTCGACGGGGCGAAGGCCGCGTCGTACACGGTGGAACGCGACTATCTCTTCGGGATGGGCGACAACCGCGACAACAGCCTCGACAGCCGGTTCTGGGGTTTCATCCCGAAGGATGACGTGATCGGGACCCCGCTGATCGTCTACTGGTCGTGGAACCCCGACATCCCGCTCTCCGATATTTCGGCGAAGCTCTCCTCGACGCGGTTCGGCCGCTTCGGGTCGCTGGTGAGGTAGGCCGCCCGGCACGGCCATGACCACGTCGACGGGTCCGTTCCGGTATTTCAGGATCCTCCTCGTCGCCGCCCTGCTCGGCCTCACGCTCAAACTCTTCGTGCTCGACGCCGTCGTGGTCCCGGGCCGCTCGATGTCGGAGACGATCCTCCCGGGCGACGCCCTCCTGCTCGATAAAACCGGTTACTCGCCCCCGGCGCTGGCATTCCGGACGCCATCCCGGGGTGAGATCGTCGCGTTCACGCTCCCGGAAGGGCGCGAGGGGACCGGCGGCGCGGACGCGGGCCGCCCTCCCGGGGCCCTGATCCTGAAGCGATGCGTGGCGGCGCCGGGGGATCTGATCGGATTCAGCGCGGGCACGATCACCGTGAACGGGTCCGCCGCCGTGACGGGCGTGGCCGACGGCGGCCCGTTCCTCCGGGAGGGCGACGTCCGGCGCGTCCCCCGCCGCGGGGACGCGATCCCGCTCGACTCGGCCCGCTGCGCGCTCTGGAGGGATTTCATCGAAGCGGAAGGCCACGCGCTCTCGTACTCGCCCGGCGGAGGAATGGCCCTCAACGGGGCGCCTTCGGACACTTTTTACGTCACAGACGATTATTTCTTCGCCATGGGAGACAACCACGCGGTGAGCCTCGATTCCAGGACCTGGGGATTCATCCCCGCCGATCGCGTCGTCGGCAAGGCCGTGATGATCTACTGGTCGCGCGACGACACAGGCGGCGTACGGTGGAACCGGATCCTCACCCTCCCCGAATGACGATGCCCGGCCTCTACCTCCATATCCCCTACTGCGACCACAAGTGCCTCTACTGCGACTTCTATTCGATCGAATCGCTTTCGACGATGGACGAATTCCTCCCGGCGCTGCGCCGTGAAATCGCGATCGTGGGCTCGGCGCTCGGAACGGCCGCCGACCCGCCCTCTACCACCCGGTTCGACTCGATCTTCTTCGGCGGGGGGACGCCCTCGCTCCTCGACCCGGCGGTCGTCGCCGGGCTGATCGGAACGCTCCGAGGGAATTTTTCGGTGGCGGACGACGCCGAAATCACGCTCGAGACCAACCCGGGCACGGTCGACCGGGCGAAGCTCCGCGGGATGCTCGGGGCGGGGGTGAACCGGCTGAGCATCGGGATCCAGTCGTTCCACGCCGACGAGCTGAAGTTCCTTACGCGCATCCACGACGCCGAAACCGCCCGCCGCTGCGTGCGCGACGCGTTCGACGCGGGCTTCACCAACGTGAACGTCGATCTGATCTTCGCCCTTCCCGGGCAGACGACGGAAAAATGGGACTGGACCATCGCCGAAGCGGCGGCGCTCCGGCCCCAGCACATCTCGGCCTACTGTCTCATCTACGAGGAGGGGACCCCGCTCATCCGGCTGCTCCGCTCGAAGCAGATCACGCCGGTACCGGGCGACGACGAGGCCGGTCTCTACGAATTCACGATGCGGCGGCTGGCCGACGCGGGTTATGAACAGTATGAGATCTCGAATTACGCGCGACCGGGCTTCCGCTGCCGCCACAATTTGACCTACTGGGAACACCGGGAGTATCTCAGTTTCGGGCCGTCGGCGCATTCCTTCCGCTCGCCGCGGCGCTGGTGGAACGTGGCAAACATCAGCGCATACCTGGCGAGGCTCGCGAAGGGCGAGCTCCCCGTCGCGGGGGAGGAACTCCTGAGCGACCGGGAGTTGTTCGAGGAAAGGGTGATGCTCGGGATGAGGATGGGAAGGCTCGACCTCGAGGGGATACGCCGGGAGACGGGAAACGACATCCTCGGGGCCTCCGGGGCGTTCATCGGGGAGCTCGCGGCCCGGCGTCTCGCGACGGTGGATTCGGGGGCGCTCCGGCTCACGCGGGCCGGATTCATGGTCTGCGACGAGGTCAGCGCGCGCCTCATCGCCGACGCTCATCCGGGTTGAATACCTTGGATTTGGCATCCAATTCTTCTATATTTATTCCTCATTTCAGGCGGAAAAGGGAAACATGACCGAAAAGATGATCAACAGGCTGACGGCCGCGGGTGTTTTCATCGTGACCCTCGCCGTCTATCTCAGGACCCTCTCGGTCACCGTCGTCTTCTGGGACGTCGGGGAATTTCTCGCCGCGGCGAAACTCCTCCAGGTGCCCCATCCCCCCGGCGCCCCGCTCTTCCTCCTGGTCGGGAAGGTCGTGTCGATGGTCCCCTTCTACGACGATTTCGCGGCCCGCATCCACGCGATCTCCGCGGTCGCCGGCGCCCTCAGCAGCATGTTCCTCTACCTCGTCGCGGTGAAGCTGATCGCCAGGATGCGCGGCGGGATCAGCGGGACGTTCGACCGCTTCATGGTCTACGGATCGGCGGCCCTCGGCGCGTTCGCGATGAGTTTCAGCACGTCCACCTGGGACAATTCGATCGAGGCGGAGGTCTACAGCCTCGGGATGTTCTTCGTCGCCATCATCATCTGGCTCGCCATGCGCTGGTGGGAACGGGCGGACGAGCCGCGGAGCGAGCGCTACCTCGTGATGATCGCCTACCTGACCGGTCTCTCGGTCGGCGTCCACCTCCTCGGGGTCCTCGCGCTCTTCTCGGTGCTGATGCTCTATTACTTCCGCAACTTTGAGGTTTCCCGCCAGAGCGCGGTCCGATTCGGCGCGGTGGCGCTGGGGATCTTTTTCCTCGTCTATCCCGGCGTCGTGCAGATCCTTCCGTCGATGCTCGACGGAGACGCGAAGCTCCCCGTCCTCGGCAACATCGAGAGCGGCCTGCTGCCGCTCGTCCCGATCGCGATGATCGCGGCGGCGTCATGGTTCGCGTGGAAATCGGTCGGGCGCAGGCAGAGGACGCTCCACATCGCCTGCCTCTCGTTCCTGCTGATCGTCCTCGGGTACACCACCTACACCGTCGTGCTGATCCGGGCCAACGTCCCGAACCTCCCGATGAACGAAAACCGGCCGGTCGACATGGCCGGGCTCACGGCGTACCTCGGGCGCGAGCAGTACGGCGACACGCCGCTGCTCAAGGGCGAGAGCTGGGACAACGCCCGGCAGGAGTACCGCGAAAAACTCTTCCCGCGCCGCTACTCCCGAGAAGGGATGCACGAGGCGACGAGGCGCGACTACACGAGCGACAACGATTTCATGTGGCGGTGGCAGATCAACCACATGTTCACCCGCTACATGCTCTGGAATTTCGTCGGGCAGGAGGGGAGTTTCCAGGACGCCGGTGTCGACTGGTCCCGGACCTACGGCATCCCCCTCTTCCTCGGCCTGTTCGGCCTCTACTACCATTTCAGGAAGGACTGGAAGCTCGCGTTCACGTTTTTCGTGATGTTCCTGATCATGGGGGTGGTGCTGGCGCTGTACCAGAACCAGCAGGAACCCCAGCCGAGGGAGAGGGACTATTTCTACGGCGGGGCCTACTACGTCTTCGCGCTCTGGATCGGCCTGGGCGTCCTCGGGATCATCGAGATGATCCGGGAAGCGTTGAAGGAATCCCCGGCCTCGCGCATCGCCTCGGGCGGCATGCTCGCCGTCATGGCGCTCGCCGTCCCGGTGAACCTCGTCCGCATCAACTGGTTCGAACACGACCGGAGCCAGAACCACGTCGCGTGGGACTACTCCTACAACCTGCTCCAGTCGTGCAAGAAGGACGCCATCCTCTTCACGAACGGCGACAACGACACCTTCCCCGTCTGGTACCTCCAGGACGTGGAGGGGGTCCGGAGGGACGTCAGGGTCGTCAACCTGAGCCTCGTCAACACCGACTGGTACATCCACGAGATGAAGAACGGCGAACCGCACGGGGCGAAGAAGGTACCGATCTCGCTCACGAACGAACAGATCGCCGGCATCATGCCGATGCAGTGGAAACCGAGGCAGATCGACCTCCCGGTGCCGCCGGAGGTGACCTCGCGCTTCCTCGCCGAAACGTACGCGCAGATGCCGGTGCCCGTCCGGCTCGACTCCACGATCCTCAAGGAGGGGCGGATCCGGTACACCCTGAACGGCATCGACTTCCGGAGCGACCTCAAAGTGCTGCGCGTCCAGGACATCATGGTCCGCGACATCATCACCACGAACCGGTGGGAGCGGCCGATCTTCTTCGCCGTCACCTGCTCCCCCGACTCGAAGATCGGTCTGGACAACTACCTCTGGATGACCGGCCAGGCCTACGAGCTGAAGCCGATCCGGAACGACGCCTCCGGGATGAACATCGACATCAGGACGATGTCGGAAAACGTCCTGGCGAAGGACGTGGTCCCCTCGACGGAGCCGCAGAACGGGTTCCTCTACCGGGGCCTGAACAACCCGGACGTCTTCTACAACGAGAACCACCAGCGGATGGCGCTCAACTACCGGGCCGGTTTCATGCAGCTCGCCGACCACGCCGCGCGCACCGAGAACGACAAGGCGAAGGCGCGCTCGATCATGGCGCAGATGGACGAGACGCTGCCGATCGACGTCATCCCGGTGCTCGACTGGCGCTACATGGTCTACATGATGCGGCTGCACGAGAGCATCGACGACACCGCCAAGGTCAGCTTCTACGCCGCGCGCGTGGAGGAGAAGTGCGGGGAGATCCTCGCGCTCAACCCGACCGACGGCCGGGCGAAATCGGAGGCGTACCAGCTGCTGCTCGAGATCTACGACGCCCAGAAACGGTACGCGCCGGCGCTCGAACTTCTCCAGACGCTCCTGAAGGAGTACCCGGACGACCCTGAAATCAACCGCCGGATCAACGCCTACCGTGAACTCCTGAACTCCGCGGGGAGGGACACCAACAAACCGGGCTGACCCTGACCATCCTGCACGCCGATGCGCATCCTGGTCGTTAACTGGCAGGACATCCGGAACCCGCTCGCCGGCGGGGCGGAAGTGCATCTGCACGAAATATTTTCGCGGATCGCGCGGATGGGCCACGGGGTGACCCTCTACTGCTCGGCGTTTCCCGGCTCGGCGCCGGAGGAGGACGTCGGCGGGATCCGGGTCATCCGGCGCGGCGGACGCCACCTCTTCAATTTCCGGGTCCCGGCCGCCTGGTACGCGCGCTTCCGGCGGGAGCGCTTCGACCTCGTCGTCGACGACATGAACAAGCTACCCTTCCTCACGCCGCTCTACGTCGACCGGCCGCTCTATATCGTCACGCACCACCTCTTCGACCGGAGCATCTTCCTGGAGGCCCCGTGGCCGATCGCGATGTACGTCTACCTGATGGAAAAGCTCGGGTTCGGCGTCTGCCGGAGGAGGAACATCCCCATCATCGTCGGCTCGCCCAGCACGCGGGCGGAGCTCGTCGGGAAGGGGTTCGCGCCCCGGCTCATCGACGTCATCAATTACTGCGTGGACCGCGACGTCCACAGGAAGACCGGGGTCGCCAGGAGCGCCGCCCCGCTCGTCGGCTATTTCGGACGGCTGAAAAAATATAAATCGGTGGAACATTTCCTGGAGGCGATCGCCCGCCTCAGGGCGGACCATCCGGACCTCCGGGCCGTCGTGGTCGGGGAGGGCGACCACCGGCCGGCGCTCGAACGGCACGCCGCGGCCCTCGGCCTGGGCGACAGCGTCCGGTTCCCGGGCTTCGTGGACGAACGACGGAAGGTGGAGCTGCTCCAGGAGGTCTGGTTCGCCGTTAACACGTCGTCGAAGGAGGGATGGGGGCTCACGGTCATCGAGGCGAACGCGTGCGGAACGCTGGTGCTCGCCGCCGACGTGCCGGGACTCCGGGACGCGGTCAGGGACGGCGTGACCGGCGTCCTCTACGAATACGGCAACATCGCCGACCTCGCCGGCAGGATGGCGAGGCTCCTGGCCGACCCCGCCCTCCGCGGGCGCCTCGAGGCGGAGGCCCACCGCTGGGCCTCGACGTTCGACTGGGACGAGGCCGCGCGGGAAACGCTGCGGCTCCTGGAGAAGCGCGTCAAGGAGACCGGGGTCCGTGACTGACCGGCCGGCCCCGCGGGCGCTCCTCGTCTCGGCCTTCGACGCCCCGTACATCGACGAGGACGCCGCGATCCTCGGGGCGCGGTTCAACGTACGCCGCGCGACGGGGACCGGCCCGGCGGCCCTGCTTCGCGCGGCGGCAGGCGTCGCGACGACCGACCTGGTCTATTGCTGGTTCCTCTCGGTGTACGGCGCGGCGGCGCTGCTCCTCGGGAAGATTTTCGGGCGCCGCTGCGTCGTCGTCGTCGGCGGGGTGGACGTCGCCCGCGACGCCGCGGCAGGCTACGGCCTCTGGCTCAGCCCCTGGAAGTCGGTGCTCGCGCGCCGGGCGCTTCGCTCAGCCGACCTCGTGCTCGTGGTTGCCGAATCGCTGCGCGATGACGCGGTCCGGCTCGCAGGGTACGCGGGCGGCAACATCCGGTATCTGCCGACCGGGTATGATCCGGAGCGCTGGACGCCGGGCGACGCCGCCGGGGCCCGGGCTCCGGGCGTCCTCTGCGTGGCCGCCGTGTCCGGGCGCCCGAGGCTCTCCGTCAAGGGAATCGACCTGCTGGTGGCCGCCGCCCGCCTCCTCCCGGAGATCCCCGTGACCGTCATCGGCGTCGATCCCGCCCTCGTCCCGGGTCTGGAGGCGCCGGCGAGCGTCACGTTTCTCCCCCCCGTGCCCAGGGACGCGCTGATCGCGCATTACCGGGCCGCGAAAGTCTACTGCCAGCCGTCGAGGAGGGAGGGGCTGCCGAACGCCCTCTGCGAGGCGATGCTCTGCGGTTGCGTTCCCGTCGTCACCGACACCGGGGCGGGCGCGCTGGCCGTGGGGGAGACCGGGTTCGTGACCCGGCCGGGGGATGTCGGGGGGCTGGCGGACGCAATCCGGCTCGCCGTCGCCGCGCCGGAGGGAAAAGGGCGGGAAGCGCGCGGGCGGATTTCCGCCCTTTTTTCCCTCGAACGGCGAACGGCGGGGCTCACCGCCCTCCTCGAACAACTCACATCATCCTCCTGAGGCCCGACCCCGAGTGCGCGTACTCCTGATTTCGACACTGCCGGACATCCACCGATTCCTCGGACTCCACCACCATTACCCTGCGGGCGCTCCACCGGTCCCTTCCGTCTCCGGGCCCGAGGGCCGGATGACGTTCACGCTCGTCGATCCGGAACGCCGGGGGTCCGTCGCCGAAGCGCTCGGGGCGGGAGGCGTCGCCGGACCGGTGGTCGCCCATCTCACGGGCAGTTCGGCCCTGATGCGCGGCGTCGCCGACGAACTCCGCTCGCGCTCCGTTCCCTATCTCCACAGCCCGATGCTGCCGTCGATCCCGTCGCGGCTCGCCTCGCTGCTGGGACGGTCCGGTCCCGGGGCCGCGACGGCGGCGCACGCGCTGGCGATCGGGGCCGGCGCCGCGAACGTCATCATCGGCGAGGCGCGGTCGGCCGGATTCCTGCGCGCGAGGGGCGGTATCCCGGAGGAGCGGATCGAAACGCTTCGTCCGCCGGCGGTCGGGGAGGGGCTCCTGTCGGGGAGGGCGTCCGGCTCCGGCAACCTCGCGCTCGCGTTCTGCGACGCGATGACGCCGGAATGGAACGTCATGCGCTTCCTCTTCGCGATGGAAAAAATCAACGCCGACGGGGTGGTCGTGGCCGGAGGGGCCGATGGGGCGTTCGCCCGCGAATGCGAGGCGCGCGCCGCGCTCAATCCGCGCGTGAGCGTCTTCCGGTACGGGGCCGGACGGCCGCCCTCCCTTTCCGACGACATAGCCGGTTTTGTGCGCCGCGCGACGGTCGTCGTGGACCCTTCCCTCCGCGCGCTCGGAGGCGCCGCCGTCGCCGCGCTGGCGGAGCAGGGCGTCCCCGGCGTGGTATCGGCGGAATCGGTCCACCTGGCGACCGCCGCGCCGGGCCTCCATCCGTTCGAGCCGAGTTCGTGGGAGCTGCTCAACCACGCGATCACGTCGGCCTTCAACGCCGCGGCGGCAGCAGCGTCCGATGCGCGGAAAACCGCCGCGGTCGGCGCGGCCGGCCCCGCGCCCTCCGGGTCGCCGGAGAACATCAACGCTGAAACCGCGCGCTGCCTGGAGCGGCTCTACCGCCGGGCGGCGGCGGGGTAGGCGGAGCCCCCGATACCGGCCACGGACCGGCGCGGGTCCCGGCCCGGCCTCACCCCTTCAACGCCAGGAGTTTGACGACCGCGGTACGGAAAGGGTACTCGGTCTTCGTCAACAGGTCGATGACTTCAGGGGAGAAGGGCTGCAGGGTCCTGATTCCCCAGCCGTAGACCACCGCCCCCGCGATCACCAGGACCGGCACCGCCACCTCGGCCGGCCCATCCCACAGAAACGAACCGGTCCCCACCAGGGCGGCCATCATTGCCGTCGCGGCGACAGCTTTCAGGATGAACCGGACGCTGTACCGGGGCGCGAGGATCCTCCCGATGAGGAGCGCCTCGAAGATCGTGATCCCCACGGTCACGACGGACGTGGCAACGGCCGCCCCGAGCGCGCCGTACGGCGGAATCAGGTAGAGGGCGAGCGCGAGATTCGACGCGCCGAAGAGCAGCCTGGCCCGGACCAGCGTTTTTTCCCGGTCGAGGACGACGAGGAAATAGGAGGTGATGCTGCTCAGTTTCCCCACCGTCATCGCCGCGATGAAGACGATCATCGGGAGGACGGCGCCCGCGTTCTGTTCGCCGTAGACCAGCCGGACGATCGCCGGCGCCAGCAGCAGTCCGCCGGCCGCCACCGGGAGGGCGTAGACGTAGATGAACTCAAAGAGGCCGGTGAAGATCTTCCGCAGCAGTCCGCGGTTACCGGCCGTGCTCGCGTCGACGATGAGCGAGACGATGAAGTTCGCCGACACCGCGATGTCCATCACGCTCAGCGAATAGTAGGCGAGGTTGAACGCCATCATGTACCACGCCACCTGGACGAGGTCCCCGAGGAGGGTGCCGAGCAGGAGGACGTCGAGCCCCTTCCCGAGCACGTAGAGCAGGATCCCGAAGAGGTAGAGCGACCAGCCGTATCCGATCACGCGATCCTTACCCACCGCGCTTTTCCCGGTCCCCGCCGGCGGAAGGTCCCGCAGCGCCCGCCCGAACCTGCTCCAGAGCAGGAGCGCCGCCGTCCCCTGGGCGAGAATAAGCGCGAGGAAGACCCCGCCGAGGCCCGCGCCGGAGAGGAGCAGGGCGATCGTCAGCGCGAGGTAGGCCCCCTGCGTGGCGGCGTCGACGACGCTGATGTACCGGACGTGGAACAGCGTGTCGAGGAACGACCTGAAGATCGAATGGAAGGAAACGATCACGACGAGAACGAACACGGCGTTGAGGAGCCCCGCGGGGAGGAGGCCGTGGAAGAACGTCGCCGAGAGGTAGCCTCCGCCCAGGATGAGCAGGGCGCCGGCCGGGATCAGCAGGAGCGCCCGCACCCGGAAGATCATCCTGAGCAGCGACCTGATCTTCCCGGTGTCCCCCTCCGCGAGGAACTGTGGGACGAACCGGCCCGCGGTGCTCTCGAGTCCGAGGGAGATGACGAGCACCGCGATCGCCTCGAGGTTGATCAGGGAACCGTAGAGCCCGTATTCCTCCCGTCCCAGGAGCCGGACCAGGATCACCGACTCGGCGAAGCGGACGGCGAGGAGGAAGGTCTTGCCGAAGAAATTCCAGAAGACCGCCGACGTCACGCGCCGGACGTTGCCGGCCCCGTCGCGGCGGCCGCCGGGCGGCGGACCGGTGGTCGTGCCGGCGGTCGGCGTGGCCATCAGGTCAGCCGCCGCTCCGGAAGAAGTCGTGGATGGCCGAACAGACCTCCTCGAGTTCCGGCCGCGTGAGTTCGGGGAAGAGCGGGAGGGAGAGGATCTCCCCCTGGGCCTTTTCGGAGACCGGACAGCTCCCCGGGCCCTGGCCGAGCCGCTCGTAGGCCGGCTGGAGGTGGATCGGAACGGGGTAATGGACCAGCGTGCCGATCCCGCGGGCCGCCAGGTGGGCCGCGAGCGCGTCGCGTCGGGGCGTCCGCACCACGAACAGGTGGAAGACGTGGAGCATCCCCGACGGGATCGAGGGGAGGGCCAGCGGGAGGCCCGCGAGGAGCTGTTTGTACTGCATGGCGTGCTCGTAGCGCCGCTGGTTCCAGTCGTCGAGGAAGGGGAGCTTTTCCCGGAGGACGGCCGCCTGAATTTCGTCGAGCCGGCTGTTGATCCCCCCGACAACGCTGACGTCGCGCCGTTCCCAGCCGTAGGTCCGGATCGCGCGCGCGCGGGCGGCAAGCCCCGGGTCCGAGGTGACGATCATCCCGGCGTCGGCGAACGAGCCGAGGTTCTTGGTGGGATAGAAGCTGAAACATCCGGCCAGCCCGATCGACCCCGTCTTCCTCCCCCGGTATTCCGCCCCGTGCGACTGCGCGCAGTCCTCGATCACCGCGATCCCGCGGCCCGAGGCGGCATCCATCACGGCGTCCATCTCCGCGGCCTGTCCGAACAGGTGCACCGGGATGACGGCCTTCGTCCGGGGCGTGATTTTTTCCCGGACCCGGTCCGGGTCGATGAGGAGCGAGTCGTCCAGCACGTCGGCGAAGACGGGCGTCGCGCCCGCCGAACAGATCGCGCTGACGGTGCCCACCGACGTGTTGGGGACCGTGATCACCTCGTCCCCCGCCCCCACTCCGGCGGCGCGGAGGGCGACCTGGATCGCGTCCGTCCCCGAGTTGACGCCGACCCCGTGGCCCGCCCCGCAATACCCGGAGAAGGCCCGCTCGAACGACGCCACTTCCCGGTCGAGGATCAGCCGGCCGGAGTGGAGGACCCTGGCGATCGCCGCGTCGAGACGCCCGGCGAGGCCCTCGTACTGCCGGAGATAATCGAAGAAGGGGACCCCCCGGGGGTCGGGACGCCGCGGCGAGCTCACGATCGCGCCCCCAGCAGCCGGCCATAGACCCCGAGCGTGTCGGTCACCATCCTGTCGAGCCCGAACCGTCCCGTCACCTTCGCGCGGGCGCTTGCGCCGAGGAGGGCGCGACGCGGCGCGTCCGCCAGGAGCGCGGCGAGGACCTCCCCGAGCGCGCGGACGTCTCCGGTCGGGACGAGGAGCCCGTCCGCGCCGTCCCCGATGAGCGTGGGGGTGCTGCCGATGTCGCTGGAGACGACGGGTTTTTCGCACGCCATCGCCTCGACCATCGTGAGGTCGTACCCGTTCTGCTGGTTGGTCGGATTCACGAAGACGTCGCAGGCGCGGAAATAGCCGGGCAGCTCCCCCAGGTCCCGCTCCCCGGCGAAGCGCACAGCGTCCACCACGCCGACGCGGTCGACGAGGCGCGCGAGGGCCGGACGGTAGGGGCCGTCGCCCACGACCAGGAGCCTGCAGTCGGGGAAGCGCCGAAGGACGCCGGGCATGGCGCCGATGATGTTCTGGATCCCCTTGTCCCGGATCAGCCGCGCGACGCAGAGCAGGAGGGGGGCCCCCGGCGAAATCCCGTGTCGCGCCCGCACGGCCGGGTCGGCGGGGCCGGGGGTGAACATCGCGAGGTCCATCCCGTTGTACACCTTGAAGAGCCTCGCGGCGGGCACGCCGTAGACGCGGGCGATGAGGCGGTGCTGTTCCTCGCTGGTGGAGATCACGCCGTCGGCCAGGCGGAGGTACGGCTTGTCGCGGCGGAAGAAGACGTAGAGAATCGAGCCGATGGCCGCCACGTTTTTCGCCGACACGGCCGGGTCGGACGAGAAGCCGTTCTTCCATCGCGTGACGAGCTCGTCATAATAGGTCCCGTGCTGCGAGACCAGGGCCGGGATCCGCATCGTGCGGGCGACCCCCTCGTTGACGATCGCGTACCCGGAGGAGCTCTGGCAATGGACCAGGTCGAAGCGTTCGGCGGAGTGGAGGGAGAGCGCCGCGCGCGCCGACTCCTTCCACCAGCCGCCGTCGTACGAATCGGGGGTCGTGCGGGGGAGGTAATGCGTGGTCACCCCGTCGGTCACGTCGACCGCCGGCCCGCCCTCGAGCCGGGTGGTGAGGATGTGGACGGCGCTTCCCCGGGCGGCGATACCGCGCGCCAGCATCCACGTGTGGTCGGGGACGCCCCCTTTTCTGTGCGCCGGCAGGGCGCGCGCGATCATGAGTATTTTCATCGGAAATAGTCCCGCAAACGTACGAAATATTTCAGTTCCCGGCAACATTGAGGAAATTCCGTATTGACTCCCGCGGGGTCATTCTCTATATTCAGCCATGCCGGAACGAACATCCCTCAGCATCTGTGCAATGGCCATCCTGTCGCTCGCCGGCTGCGGCGCCTCCCGGCTGTCGTCGTTCCCCGAATTTCCATCGCACAAGGCCCGGCTGGGGAAGAGCGTGATCGTCGCCGATTTCATCGTGATGAAGGCGTCGGGAGGCGACACCGCGGCGGTCGACCTCGCCGCGAACAAGGCCACGGCCGACACCATGCTCCGGTTCGTCCAGGCGCATCTCGACGCGAAGGGGTACAACGTCGGAAACCGGCTCCTCTCGTCGGTCGGCCTGCTTCTCGATTCGGCGTTTACAGCGAATGTCTCCCACACGAGCGAGCTCGACCGCGAGGGTGAGGACGCCGCGCTCGCGATCCATCCCCCCTTCTACCTCTACCAGGCGCTCCGCCGCGAGCCGGGGCTCACGTCGCTCATCGGCGCGCTCTACCGGAAACTGGCCCTGCTGGAGGAGAGCGACGCGGGATATCCGCCGATGGCGGAGATGGTGCCGCTCGGCAGGGTGTTCGGCGGCGGGATGGTCTTCCTCCTGCTGGGGGGAGGGTTCGAGGTCGCGGCCGGATCGGGCGGCGACGGCGTCACGGCCGGGCGGGCGGACGCCCAGGCGATGATCGGTTACCAGACGATCACGCAGGCCTCGCTCCACCTGTTCGTTCTCGATTCGGAGACCGGCAACGTGCTCTGGACCGACCGCCAGGTTTCCCGGGGGGGTCTGGTGTATGACGATAAATTCATCAGGATGGCGGGGTTGATGCTCGAGGACCTCCCCTGAACCGATGTGACCCTGGGCATGACACCTGAATCCCATCATTCGTTCATTCGTTCATTGAGGAGATCGTGATGGCAACGCGCGCGAAACGACAGAGCACCCCGAAGCGGAAGGGGAGGGCGGTCCCCGAACCGGAAACCGTGACCATCCGGCACTCCGAGTTCATCCCCGCCGCGCCGTCGGCCGTCTACCACGCCTTCGTCGACGCGAGGACACACACCGCCGTCACCGGCGCCGGCGCGACCATCGAGCGGAGGGAGGGGGGGCGCTTCTCCTCCGCCGACGGGTACATCACCGGAAAATTCCTCCGGCTCCAGAACTCCAGGCGGATCGTCCAGGAATGGAAGACGACGGAGTGGCCCGCGGACGCCCCTCCCTCGCTCCTGGAGTTGCGCTTCGTGCCGAGGGAGAACGGCACGGAGGTCCAGCTGGTCCAGACACAGGTGCCGGCGTCGCAGGCCGTGCGGTATAAACAGGGGTGGACCGAAAAGCTCTGGACCCCCCTTAAACAATATTTCCACAGGAGCCGCTGAAACGAAAAAGGCCGGATCGAATCCGATCCGGCCTTCGCCCTGTTCCTGGTTGCAGATCCCGGGGGACTTACCGCCTCCCTTGCCTGTGACGCTTCTTGCCGTCGCGATGCTCCATCGGCCGATCGCCGCCGCAGCAGCCGCCCATACCGGCCCCGCCCCGCGCGAAAGCGGCCCCACGGTACTCCTTCATGAGTTTCCGCTGTTCGGGCGTGAGCAGTTTCCCCACCGCCAGCCTGTGCGCCAGCCTCGACTCCTCCATTTCCGCGCGGATGGCGGAGATTTCCTTCTGTTTCGCCAACGCGAGTTTCTCGTCGGGCGCGTCTGATCGCATCAGCGAGCGGAAATCGATCCGGGCCGCCGAGAGTTTCGCGCGCAGGGCGATCTGGCCCTTCCGGTGTTCGTCCCCCATTTTTTCGATTTTCGCCGCAGTCTCCTCGTTCAGGTTCAGCCTTTCCCGGAACTCCCCGCCGCGCCCCTCTCCCCGGCCCCGGTCCCCGAACGGTTGCGCGTTTCCGAGGGTGACGACGGCTCCCAGCGCGATGATGATGAGCGATTTCACTGTGATCTCCTTGT
>CAZQSM010000005.1:49060-68141 GCA_964596065.1 uncultured Chlorobiaceae bacterium
GTGACGACGGCTCCCAGCGCGATGATGATGAGCGATTTCACTGTGATCTCCTTGTGTGTGACTGTTTTATTATCTTAGACACGGGGTGGGGGGAAAGGTTTATCCGGGAGAACGACAATGGACAAGATCGTCAGGGTGGAGGATTTTCAGCGCGACGTGATCGAAAAAAGCGGCACCGTCCCGGTCCTGGTCGATTTCTGGGCCGAATGGTGCGGGCCGTGCAAGGTACTCGGCCCGGTCCTCGAGCGGCTGGCGGGGGAAGCCGGCGGGAAATGGATCCTGGCGACGCTCGACACGGAACGGCATCCCCGCGTCTCCGCCGACTGGGGAGTCAGGTCGATCCCGAACGTGAAGCTGTTCGTCGACGGGGCGGTGGTCGACGAATTCACCGGCGCGCTCCCGGAAGGGGCGGTCCGCCAGTGGCTCGCGAGGGCCATTCCGGCGCCGTCCGCCAAAACGGTGGCGGCGGCCAGGGCGCTGCTCGGGCGAAACGACGCCGGCGCGGCCGCGCTGCTCGAGGGGGTGGTCGCGGCCGAGCCCGGGAACGCTGAAGCCCGGGTCGTGCTGGCGAGGGCGCTCCTCCTCACCGACACCCGCCGCGCCGTGGAGCTCGTCGCGGGGCTGGAGGAGCCGCTCCTTTCGGATGACATCGATACGATCGCCACCGTCGC
Source organism: uncultured Chlorobiaceae bacterium (assembly GCA_964596065.1). Classification (GTDB taxonomy): domain Bacteria; phylum Bacteroidota; class Ignavibacteria; order UBA10030; family SZUA-254; genus SZUA-254. Next base: position 49,732 of record CAZQSM010000005.1, read on the forward strand.
CCGGCTCCGCGACCTGGTCGACGGGAAGGCCGGGCTTCCCGAATCCCCGGTGCGCGCGGCCTACCTCCGCGCGGCGGCCGACCTGCTCTCCGGCGCCTGGGACGCCGCGCTCGACGCCTTCATCGGGATCATCCGCGACGACCGGCAGTATGACGACGACGGCTCGCGCAAGGCGTGCCTGGCGGTCTTCCGGATCCTCGGGGAGGAACACGAGATCACGCTGCGCCACCGGAGGGAGTTCGGGAGCGCGCTCTACGTATGAAGCCGGGAAGGGCGGCCAGCAGGCTCACGGCGAGACCGGTGTAGATCGGTTCGATCCCGAGGAGGGGGCCCTCGCCGGCGCTCCGGATCCCCGCGATCCACCAGCCGGTCGACGTCAACCATCCGCCGGCCATCGACCGGAACGCGTCCCCTGCCGGCAGCCTCCATCGCTCCGACCAGGCCGCGAGGACGGGTACGATCAGCCCCGGGATCGTGACCGTCCCCACGCTGTACCAGAGGCCGATGACGCTCGGCATGAGGAGCGCCATCGGAATCGACATCGCGAGCGCAGCGGCGAGGCCCACCCGCGTCCAGAACGCCGCGCGACCGTCCCCGCCCGCGTCCCGTCCGGACGCGCCCATCGCCCGGCGGGGTGAAAGCCGCATCACGATGTCCCGTCCGATCGTCTGCCCGGAGACGAACGCCGTGGTGTTGAGCGTCGACATGATCGTCGCGAGGATCCCCGCGAAAAACAGCCCCTTGGCGACGGGCGGCAGGACGCGTTCGGCGAGCAGCGGATAGGCCATCACCGGATCCGCGAGGCCGGGGAGGATCGCCCGCGCGTAGAGCCCCGTCGCGGCCGTCATCAGGTCGAAGACGAACCAGAAGAGGATCGACACCAGGATGCCCCGGCGGGCCGTCCGCGCGTCCTTCGCCGCGTAGCAGCGCTGGTGGAACGAGGGGTCGACGAACGTCCAGAGCGCGATGAAGAACCAGACGACCACGTACTGGGCGTCGTTCCCGCCGTGCCAGGTGAGGTGGAGGGGGGGGAGCGCGGAGGTAAGAAAATCGATCCCCCCGTAACCGGCGACGCACCAGGGGAGGATGATCCCGAACCCCGCGAACATGAAGACGAATTCCACAACGTCGGTGCGGATGTCGGCCCTGAAGCCGCCCGTGAAAAGGTACGAGACCGACACGCACGCCGATACGACGACGCCGGGGGCGAGCCCCCACCCGAAGAGCATCTGGAGGAGGACGCCCAGCATCAGGAGGTAGGGGGCGGGCGTCATCAGGACGAGGGTCAGCGCCGATCCGAGCAGCGCGGTCTTCCGGTCGTAGCTCGCCTCGAGTTTGTCGGGAAGGGTGAGGAGGTTCGAGGCGCGTATCCGGGGGGCCAGGAACCAGGCGAAGAGGGCGGCGAACAGATAGTAGGGGGCGCCCTGCGTCACCCAGGTGGAGATCCCGTACCGGTAGGAATATTCGCCGACCCCGAGGATCCCGCCGTACCACGTGGCGACGAGCGTCATCACGAAGAGGGGGAGCGTGAGCGGCCGGCCCGCGAGGAGGAACCCGACGGCGTCGCGTGTCCCCCCGCGCTTCACCGAAAACCCGGCGACGAGGACGGCGGCGCAGAAGACCGCGATGACCGCGATGTCTGCCGCCGAGAGGCTGATCACCGGCGACCCGCGCGACGGCGGCCGCGCTGCGCCGGGGGGGGATGGAACCGGTAGAGGAGCAGCGTCCCGTGGGAGTGCCTGATGGTGACCGCGCCGCCGGTGGCACGGTTGCTGATCCCTTCCCTCACGCCGAGTTCGAGCGATTCGCCGGAGAGCGGGAACAGGGCGCCCGTCACGACGACCCCGCGGCACCGGCCCAAGGGAATGAGTGAAAACGTTTCGCCGCGGCGGAAGGGGACCTTCTCGCTCCGGGCGAGCGGCCGCAGCGCGCCCTTCCGGTCGAGGATCGTCAGCGCGATCGCGCGGCCGTACTTCCTGATGCAGCCGAGCGCGCCGGTCGAGTGGTCGATCCGGTCGCCGACGGCTCCGGCGACGACCGCGGAAGAGCACCCTCCGGCGAGGCAGAAGAGGATCGCCTTTTCGAGGTCGGTGGTCTCCTGGTCCCGGTCCCTGACGACCGGCACCCCGCGGAACTTCGTCCGGTGTCCCGCCGGGAGCGAGTCGAGGTCCCCGATGATGACCGAGGGGCGGACGCCGAGGGCGATCGCGTGACGCGAGCCGCCGTCGGCGCAGACGATCAGGCCCGCCGCGGCCCTGACGTTCCTCGCCAGAGACCGGACGATCGCCGCCGGCGGCAGGTCGCCGTTGGCGATGATCAGGGCGGGCCTGCCGGCCGGTCTGTTCATAGGTCCGCCGTGACGCCGAGGATAAAGTTCCGTTCCGCGGCGGGGAAGAAGGCGTCCCCCTCCCCCCCCTGGAAGTAGAGCCGGTTGAAAATGTTCCGCGCCTCGAGCCGGAGCGTAAACGGCCCGCCCACCCCCCCCGGCCGGACCGTGAGCGCCGCGTTGGCCAGCCAGAAGGGAGAATTCCGGCGGAGGGCGTTGCGCGTGTTGTCGGTGTAAAACCCTCCCACGTATTTCGCGTCGACCGAAGCGGTGAGCGGGCCCGCGGCGTGGGAGGCCCGGACGTTCGCCAGGAAATCGGGGAAACCCGCCACCGGGTTGCCGTCGAGGACGACCCGGTTCCCCGCGTCGTCGATCACGGAATGCCGGACCAGCCGGTTCCGGGAGAGGGTGAAGTTGCCCGAGAGGCTGAACGCGCCCGACCGGTATGACGCTTCGGCCTCGACTCCCGCGTGACGGGAGCGGTCGGCGTTCCCCGTGACCGGCTGGCCGAAGACGTCCACCTGTCCGCTCTTGACGAGTTCGTCGGTGAATTCCATCCAGAAACCGTTCAGCCTGATGCTGACGCCGGGTGCGGCCCACGCGGCCCCAGCTTCGAGGTCGAGGAGGTGCTCGGGCCTGGCGAGCGGGGAGGAGAAATCGTACCGGACCGCGCCCCCGGCCGTGTCGGCGCGGAACTGGGGCGTCGCGCCGAACCAGGAGTCCTCGGCCGCGTAGAGGTTCCTCATCCGGGGTTCGCGCGTGGTGTAGGCCGCCGAGAGGTACGCCTTCCATCCGCCGTCCAGGTCGAGGTTCAACCCGGCGCGGGGGTTCACGAAGAACCAGGAGACGCCGAAGTCGTTTCCGACGAACCGTTCGCGGGAGATCCCGTACCGGTTATAGGCCAGCTGGACCTCCCCCATCGCGGAGAGCCGTTCCCCCAGCCTCACGACGTCGTGGCCGTAGAGCGAGAAGATCTCCCTCGACCCCTCATACGAATAAAAGCGGTAGTCGGGGTCGTAGCCGGCGGGGAGGTTTTCGGCGTAGCGGACCTTCCCCCAGTGCGTGGAGCGGTGCAACCTCGCCTCGAGGCCCGCGGTGATCTCGTGGTCGCCCGCCGTCAGCCTCACCCTCGGGAGCCAGCCGGTCTGCCGGTTCTCCACGCCGGCCCTGACCAGGGCGTTCGATGGATTGGCGTCGGCGGGGACGCCCCAGGCGTAGCCGATTCTGAGGAGCGACGTGTCGGCCCACGACGCGTCGTAGTCGAAGAATCCCTCGCCGGTGTAATGGAAGAGGGTGTTGGAGACCGTGAGGTGGTCGTCGATCCTCCATTCGTGGAGGAGCTCCGCGTGGGGCTGCGAAAAATTTTCGATCTCCTGCCCCCGCCGCGGCGCCTTGAACGCGTACGAGGAACCGTCGCCCGACGCTTCCCAGTATGACAGGTTCTCCCGGCGGAGGGCGGGGTCGGAGCCGGCGAATTTCGGGAGGCCGTAGTAGGCGAGGCCGTCGGCGATCGGTCCGCCGAAGAGGTGGACCTGGGTCGTCATCCTCCCGTCGGTCCGCACCGCGCCGAGGAAGTACGATCGCATCTCCACCCAGGCGTTGTCCCGGTAGCCGCCGCTGCGCAGCGTCGACAGCCTGCCGTAGAACAGGTACCGGCCCTCCACCGGCCCCGAGTTCAGGGCGACGGAATATTTCCTGGTATTGAGGACGGTCCGGGACCCCGTTCCGCCGAACTCCTGGAAACCGTAGATCGCCTCCAATGAGACGCCGGGCTCCTCCCTGAACGGATTCGCCGACAGGCTCACCGAACCCCCGATGGCGGGGGGACCGTAAAAGGCGCTGCCGGCCCCGCGCTGGACGTGGATCCCGGAGAGGTTGGCCGCCAGGTCGGGGAAGTCGATCCAGTAGACATTGTGGTCCTCGGGATCGTTCTGGGGCACGCCGTTGATCGTGACCGAGATCCGCCGCTGGTCGAACCCCCGGAGTGTCAGGTAGGTGTACCCGATGCCGTTGCCGTTCTCGGAATAGGTCGTCGCGGAGGGGAGGTCGGAGAGGAGGAGCGGGATGTCCTGCACCGAATACCGGTCGGATATTTCGGCGGCGTCGAGTTCCGACCAGGTGACCGGGGAATTCCGCCCGGCCGCGGTGATCGGGCTGACGGTGATACCCTTCAGGATGAAGAGCGAGTCGGAGCGCGTGTCGCCGACGGCGGCAGCCCCGGCCGGCACGGTGCCGGACCGGGCCGTGTCGGGAGGCTGCGCCGCGAGCGTCGCGCAGGCGGCGGGCACCAGCAACAGGAGCGATCGGAGTGTCATCGGCGTTGAGCGTGCGTTGTCCCGGAATGGAAATAAAAAAACCGTTTCCCCGAGGCGCGCCGGGAAAACGGTTTCACAAGGCTCGTCCCGTTTCCCTACGCTGGCATGATCCAGATCAGGTTTAGGGTATGCTCTCAGTCCCTTTTATTTCGGCGGGACACCCCTAACGGAATACGGGGTAATATACCGTGCGGCAGGGTGAAAGGCAAACGGAGATGAGCCCGGGGGGTCGCCGGTGCGATCCTACCAGAGGCCGGCGGTTGTAACGGGGTTGATGAATATGCCCCGTTTTCGTATATTGGCTCCTGCAGTGTTGAAATCTCCGTCAAATCATTCGATTCGAACCAATTACAGGAGGCTTCAATGTCCATGATCCAGGAGTTCAAGCAATTCGCCATGAAAGGGAACGTCCTCGACATGGCCGTCGGTATCATCATCGGCGCGGCTTTCGGCGGCATCGTCACCTCGCTCGTCGCGGATGTCATCATGCCCCCGATCGGGATCCTGCTGGGGGGAGTCGATTTCAGTTCGTTCGCCTTCGTCCTGAAGGAAGCGGCGGGAGACGCCCCTGCGGTCACCGTCAACTATGGAGTCTTCCTCAACACCGTCATCAACTTTCTGATCGTGGCGTTCGCCATCTTCCTGCTGATCAAGGGGGTCAACAAGGCCAAGAAGGAAGAAGCTGCGCCGCCGGCAGTCCCGACGTCGAAAGCCTGCCCGGAATGCATGATGTCGATCCCGATCGCCGCGAAACGATGCGGGCACTGCACCGCGGTGCTGGCGAAGTAATTCCCGACAAAACGAACCGTCACACATTCGCAGGATACCCCCGGATGCAGAGCTACGTGAACATCCTCGCCATCGCGCTCTTCCTCGCGGCCGCCCCGCTGTCCGCGCAGGACACCGCCACCGCCCCGCCTGTCCACGGCTGGAAACACTCGCTCGTCTCGGGCCTGACGCTGACGCAGGTGTCATACTCGAACTGGGCGCAGGGAGGGGAAAACTCCATCGCCTACAAGCTGGCGGCCGACGGGATGTCGGCCTTCACCGGGCCGGCGACGCTGTGGGAAAACCAGTACCGGTTCGCGTTCGGCCAGGCGCGCCTCGGGAAACAGGGGCTGCGGAAGACCGACGACGTGATCGACCTGGCCAGCGTCTACACGTACGTGCTCGGGGAAAAACTGAACCCGTACGCCTCCGCGACGTTCAAGAGCCAGTTCGCCACGGGGTACAAGTACGACGACGCGGGGGCGAAACTCCCGGTTTCCAGGTTCTTCGACCCCGCCTACCTGACGCAGGCGGTGGGCGTCCGGTACCAGCCGGGACCCGCCGTCCGGACGAGGCTCGGGGTCGCGCTGCGCGAGGTGATCACGAGCCGGTACACCGTCTACGCCGACGATCCGAAGACATTTCCGGAAATCGAAAAAACAGGGGTGAAGGGTGGGCTCGAATCGGTCACCGACGTGGAGTGGAAGCCGGAGGAGAACATCCTCTTCGTCTCGAGGCTCTCGATCTTCAGCCCCTTCTCCGACGCCGGCGAGCCGGTCGTCCTCAACACGTCGACGCTCACCGGCAAGGTCAACTCCTACATCACCGCGTCGGTCGGATTCGAGCTGATTTACGACAAGGTCGTGAGCCCCCGGGCGCAGATGAAGCAGGCGATCGGCGTCGGCCTCAGTTACACGCTCTTTTAGCGGACCGCGGGGGGCCGGGGCGCCGGCGGGATGGGCCCCGGGACGTCCGATTGCGCGGCGAGGTTTTTCTTCGTATATTCACAGGTCAAAAAATCGTCGAAATTCAGGATAGCAGAGCAATGGCCAGACATTTATCGGCGGAGCGGCAGGCACGGAAATCGGTCAAGCACCGCAGCCGGAACAAAGCGTACAAGTCGAAGATGAACACCGCGGTGAAGAAGGTCCGCGTCGCGAAGGCGAAGGACGAGGCCGCGGCCGCCCTGGCCAAGATCAACAAGCTCCTCGACCAGCTCGCCGCCAAGGGCATCATCCACAAGAACAACGCCGCCAACAAGAAATCGAAGCTGACGCGGTTCGTCAACTCGATGAAGTGATCGCCGCGGCGGTCTCCTGAAACGCAGAAGCCCCGGCCTTTCGGTCGGGGCTTTTTCATTCCACCGGCCGGGGGCGTTCGCCCGGCTCGTTCCGCAACCGTTCCTCCAGCTCCCTCAGCCTCCACTCGAGCGACTCCCGCTGTTCGGGCATCCTCCGCAGGAGTATCCTGTACGTCTCGACCGCCTCGCCGATGGCGCCCTGGCTGGCGTAGATCTCCGCGAGCGTCCGGCTGATGATCCTGTCGCGTTCGATGAACCCGCGTCCCTTCCGCGGCCGGGGGACCGGCGGAAGGAGCGGCACCGGGGCGGATCCCGCCGCGGGCACGGGCATCGGCGCGGGGGCGCCGACCATCCCGTCGCCGTCTCCCGGCCGTATCGACGACGCGTCGCCCGGTTCGGCGGGTGCCGGCGCCACAAGGGTCATCGGGGCCGTGGAAGCGTCGACGATCCCGTCCGTTTCGACACCCGCTCCGGAGTCGGCGGTGCCTGGCGCCCGCGCCAGGCCGACCGCCGGTTCGATCTGGTCCGAGGCGGACGGCGTCCCCGCGACATCCTCAACGGGCGTGTCGGCCCCGATCCCCGGCACGACATCGGCGACTTTCACGACTTCCGCGACTTCCGCGACGTCCACGGCTTCCGCGGCTTCCATGATGTCAGCGGATTCCGCCCGGCCCGGCGCGCCGACTCCCGCGTCCAGGTCGGTAAACACCGCGTCGTCGGGGCCTCCGGCCCCATTCGCGGCGCCCGCGAGCGCCTCCCATTCCGTTTCGATGCCGTCGAGGACGATGTTGCCGGGGTAGCGCGACGCGACGCCCGCGATCGTCCCGAGCGCCTCCGCATACCGGCCCCGCGCGGCGAGGCAACGTGAGTAGATCAGCAATCCGGTGGGGTAATGCGGGTAGGTCTCCAGGCCCCGCTCGCAGAGACGCTCGGCGCGGGAGAGCTCCCCGTTCCGGAGGTATTGCTCGGCGAGGCGGGCGAAGAGCGGGGATGCCGGGTTGGCCGAGAGGTGGAGCTCGAGGTCCCGTGTCGCCGCCCCGGGTTTCATCAGGCCGAGACCGGGGCCTTGTCGGGGAGGTCTTCGGGATGCACGGGCGTTTCCACCGCGCCGGCGGGGTCCGCCGCGGGCGCGGGCCGCCGCGCGTCGAGGACGTGCTTGATCGAGGTCCAGGCCACGACGCCGAACCCGGTGGTGAACAGCAGCTGGAAGGGGACGGCCGCGAGCTCGACGTAGTACACCGAGGCCAGGACGCCGAACCCGCAGTAGATCGTCATCGCCGCCTCGAGGATCACCGTCGGCTTCACCCGCACGGCGGCGTACTTCTTGTCGGACCAGCGGTCCTTCTTCATCATCACGGAGTACTTCGGCGTCCGCACGAATTCCGATTTGCGCTTCAGGATCCCCTCGATGACCGCCTTCGTATTGTTGATGGCGAGGCCCATGCTCCCCGCCATGAAGAGCGGGAAGAGGAGGATCCGCTTGTGCCAGTCCGCGTAGACCTCCTTCTGGGAGTAGAGGTAGAAGAGGAACGATCCGAGGAAGGCGAAGACGAAGAGCCCCATGATGTCGAAGTAGGTCTCGTATCCGCCCTGGTGCTTGATGAAGATCAGCGGGACGTTGAGGACCGCCGCCATCAGGATGAACGGGAAGACGACGTTGCCGGTGAGGTGCAGGGTCGAATGGATCTTCCGGGAGAAGGGGAGGTCGGACCTCCAGACCCGGGGGAGGATTTTCCTCGCCGTCTCGATGGCGCCCTTCGTCCACCGGTGCTGCTGCGACTTGAGGGAGTTGATCTCGGCGGGCAGTTCCGACGGCGAGGTCACGTCGCGCAGGAACTGGAACTTCCAGCCCCGGAGCTGGGCGCGGTAGCTCAGGTCCAGGTCCTCGGTCAGCGTGTCGGCCTCCCAGTTGCCCGCGTCGAGGATGCACGCCGTGCGCCAGATGCCCGCCGTCCCGTTGAAGTTGATGAAGTGGCCCGCCTTGTTCCGCACCTGCTGTTCGATCACGAAATGCCCGTCGAGGGCCATCGCCTGGACCCGCGTCATGAACGAGTAGTCCGCGTTGATGTGTTCCCACCTCGTCTGCACGAGCCCCACCTTCGGGTCGGAAAACCAGGGAAGCGTCTTTTTCAGGAAATCCCGGTTCGGGATGAAGTCGGCGTCGAAGATCGCCACGAACTCGCCCGCCGCGCTCTCGAGCCCCTTCTTGAGCGCGCCCGCCTTGTAGCCGGTCCTGTCGTTCCGCCGGATGTGATGGATCCGGTGCCCGCAATCCCGGTAGAACGCGACGCGCCCGGCCGCGACCTCGGTCGTTTCGTCTGTCGAATCGTCGAGGACCTGGATCTCGAGGCGGTCCTTCGGGTAGTCCATGCCGCAGACGACGTCGATGAGCCTGCCGACGACGTAGATCTCGTTGAAGACCGGCAGCTGGATCGTCACCACCGGGTACCGGTCGAGCGGCGCGGGGGTGGGGACGGTCCGCTTCCGGTACTTCAGGTAGTTGTAGATCATGAAAAACCCGCTCGATCCGAAGAGGAAGAGGATGGTGAGCGAGAAGAAATATGTGCCGATGACGACGTCCTGCATGAGGGGTGTAATGTTATGAAATATTATGGATTTACCAACCTGACACCGTCGCCAGGAGGATGTCCTCGGTGAGTTTATCGATCGCCGTGGTGACGGCCTCCGCCCGGAGGGCCGGTTCCGCCCCGATCTCGTATTCGCCCCAGGCGGTGAAGGTCTTCTCGAAGATCGTTTTTTTCAGCGCCCGGTCGCGGAAACTCGCCTGCACGCCGATCGTGATCCTGGCCTTCCGGACCGACTCGCCGGCGGCGACAACGGTCGGCTGGTCGACGAAGGAGGAGATGCTCCCCTCCAGGTGGGAATCGGCCTCGTCCCGGTCGGTCACCTCGAGGCTGTTGTCCCGCCGGAACCGGTCCAGGAGCCTGTTCGTGAAATTCTCCCGCACGTTCGGCTCGCCGGAATTCGTCCGGTCCTCGAACGCGGCGATCCGGACGGTCTTCAGGTGCGGCGGGACCGACGACCCGGTGAACGAGTAGGAACAGCCGGCCAGGAGCGCGGCGAACGCGAGGGCGGCGGCGAACGGGGGCCTGTGGGGCGTCGGGCGGTTCAATCGAGTCCGTACTCCTTGATTTTCCGGTAGAGCGTCCGCTCGCTGATGTCGAGCGCCCGCGACGCGAGCCTGCGGTTGCCCGAGAACCGGTCGAGCGCCCCGATGATCATTTTTTTCTCCACCTCGTCGAGGGACATCACGCGGTCGGCGCCGCCCGGCGGCTCCTGGTCCACGTTCGCCTCGACGTACGACGGGACGTCGTGCGCCATCGGGACGGTGCGGTGTTCGAGCAGCGCCTTGATGTCCATGATGTCGTTTTTCATCTCGAGGAGGGCCCGGTAGAGGAGCTCGCGCTCGGCCTGCTCGGCGGTCTTGTGCGCCACCACGGGAAGGTGGCGCGGGCGCTCCTCGTCCCGGAAATCCTTCAGGTATTTCCTCACGCTGACGGCGTCGACCAGCCGGCCGCGCTCGATGACGATGATGCTCTCGACGGCGTTCCGCAGTTCGCGCACGTTCCCCGGCCAGTGGTAGGCCTTCAGCAGGCCCATCGCCTCGTCCGTGATGCCGGCGAAGGGAATGTCGTTCTTGGAAGAGATCTGCCCGGCGAACTCGTGGAAGAAGAGGGGGATGTCGTCGCGCCGCTCCCGGAGCGGGGGGATCCGGATGTTGACCGAGCGGAGCCGGTAGAAGAGGTCGGACCGGAAATGGCCCTGCCTGACCTCGGACTCCAGGTCCTTGTTCGTGGCGGCGATGACCCGCACGTCGACGCTCCGCTGGGTCGAAGAACCTACCCGGATGAACTCGCCGTTTTCCAGGACCCGGAGGAACTTCACCTGGAGGCCGACGGGCATTTCACCGATCTCATCGAGGAAGAGCGTGCCGCCGTCGGCGATCTCGAAGTACCCCTTCCGCGTGTCGCCCGCCCCGGTGAAGGCGCCCTTCTCGTGCCCGAACAGTTCGCTCTCGATGATCCCCTCGGGGATCGCGCCCGCGTTCACCGAGATCATCGGCTTCGCGCCGCGGCGGCTGGCGGCGTGCATCGCCTTCGCGATCACTTCCTTCCCCGTCCCGCTCTCGCCCGTCACCAGCACCGTGATGTCGGTGGGGGCCACCTGGAGGATGACGTCGACGATCTCGCGGATCTCGACCGAGTCCCCGATGATGCCGTGGGTTTTCTGGAAGGCGGCCCTGTCCATCCGCGTCAGCGTTCCACCACGATGGGGGTGATGTTGTATCTCGACCGGATCTCGAGGAGCACCTTCCTCGCCTCGTCGGCGCTGGCGTAACTCCCGACCCAGACGAGGAAGAGGCTCTTTCCGCCACGGACCCTGCTCGTGATTTCGGCCGTGTATCCCAGGTCCTCGAACCAGCTCTTCTGCTTCTGAGCGTTTTCCGACGTTGAGAACGCCCCGGTCTGCACCGTATACGGCATCGGCGCTGGCGTCCCGGCGTCCACCGCCGGCGATTCCTGCGGCGGGGTCGCCGGGCGGTCGGTTGCGGGGCGGTCGGATGCGGGAAGGTCGGATGCGGGGAGGTCGGATGCCGGGCGACCGGTTGTCGGGGGCGGAGCCTTCGTCGCGGTTTCCCCCGTCACCGCGGGGGGGGGCTGCTGCGTCGACGTGGACGCGCCGGGACCGGCCGGCCCCGGGGCCGGGGGAGTGGATTTCCCGGCGAGGTGTTCGCTGCCCGGATATTCCTTCCTGAGCTGCTGCATCCTCAGCTCGGCGGTCTTGTAGAGGCCCATCGCGTAATAATACTGGTACAGGCTGTAGAGGGCGTCGTCGGCCCACTCGCTCGCGGGATAGTTGTCGAGGACGCTCTGGTAGAGCTTCGCGGCCTCGATCCCGTCGGTGGCAACCCGAGCCTGGAGGTAGAGGATGCCGGGATGGTTCTGGTACCTCGTCACCGCCTCGGGCAGGGCCTGGCGGACGGCCTCGGTCTCCCCACGGTCGAGCCTCGAGATCAGGTCCCTGATCGGGCCGTCGTCGGGCGTCTGCGCGAAGGCGGGCGCCGCGAACATGAGCAGCATCGCCGCGATCGCGCGGCGGGCGCTTCCCGCGGCGCTCCGCCGGGACGGCCCCGGCGCGGCCTGGAATTTCCGCTGGTTGGTCATGCCACCTCCGTTGTCTGGTGATGATGATGCGCGATGCCGGGGCGGTCGGCCGACAGTTCGCCGAAGAGGGTCGCCGAGTTCGCGCGGACGATCCGGACGCGCTCCATCCGGCCGCCGAGCCCGGGCCCGCCCGGGATGATGACGGTCTTGTTCCCGTCGGTGCGGCCGTGCATCTCGGCGTCCGATTTCCTGCTCGTTCCCTCGACCAGGATCTCGACGACGGAGCCGACCAGTTTCCTGTTTTTTTCGAGGGAGATGCGGTTCTGGAGCTCGATGATCTCGCCGATGCGGGCGACCTTCACGTCGTCGGCCACGTCGTCCTTCATCGCGAACGCGGGCGTGTGTTCCCGGGGGGAATACTTGAACATGAAGGCCCCGTCATACCCGACCCGTTCCATCAGCGCGACCGTCCGCCGGTGGTCTTCGTCGGTTTCGGTCGGGAAGCCGACGATGATGTCGGTCGAGAGGGACACGTCCGGAACGGCGTCACGCAGCCTGTCGATCAGCGAGAGGTAGTGGGCGCTGTCGTAGGTGCGGTTCATCAGCCCGAGGATCCGGTCCGATCCCGACTGGACCGGCAGGTGCACGTACTTGCAGATGTTCGGCCGCCGCGCGATCACGGCGATGAGCCGGTCGCTCATGTCGCACGGGTGCGAGGTGGTGAACCGGACCCGCATCCCCGGGTCGACCGAGGCGACCGCGTCGAGGAGGTCGGAGAAATCGTTTCCGGCGTCGGCGTAGGAGTTCACGTTCTGGCCGAGCAGCGTCACCTCCCGGAACCCGCGGGCGGAGAGTGCCGCAACCTCCCCGAGGATGCCGGCCATCGGGCGGCTCCGTTCTCGCCCCCGCGTGAAGGGCACGACGCAGAACGAACAGAACTTGTCGCAGCCGCGCATGATCGAAAGCCACGCGCTCACACCGTCGGTGCGGAGGGGGGTCAGGTCGTCGTACGTCTCGACCCGCGAGAGCCGCACGGCCACGCCCTTCTCGCCGTGCCACGCCCGGTTGAGGAGTTCGGGCACCTTGCGGTATTCGTCCGGCCCGACGATGAAATCGACGATCTGTCCCACGCCCTTCGATTTCGGTCCGGTAAGTTGTCCCCGCAGCCGTTCCGCCATGCAGCCGAGGACGCCCACCACGACCCCGGGCCGCCGCGACTTGATGTTCTTGAAATAGCCGAGCCTGCCGTAGACCCGGGTCTCGGCGTTCTCCCGGATGCTGCAGGTATTCACGAGGATCACGTCCGCTTCCCCGGGATCGTCGGTGAGCGAGGTCCCGGCCGCCGAGAGGAGACCCATCACGATCTCGGAGTCGGCCACGTTCATCTGGCAACCGTATGTCTCGATATAAACTTTTTTTACCGATCCCATCATTGGTGTCCGTTCGACGGATTTCGATCGCAGCGGGGCTTCAAAGTAAGTCTAAAGATAATAAAATATGACATAAAGTCAAAATTTAGATTGATTTCGGGTGTTATTTTGAATGATATTGACAATTAGGCAGAATGGGCGGAAAATGGCGCTTGTGGCTGATGCGGGGTCACGTTTCTCCCTCTTCGGCCCGCCAGGGGCGATCGGACGCCGGGCTGCGGGGACGATCTCCGGTGGGCATGCCCCCCCGTCCGACGTCAACGACACCTGGTGTACGATCCCGGCTGATGGGCTGGCGCTTCCTGTCCATGGGGGGGAGAGGTTGGGGGCCGCCCGCCGACCTCCCCGGCCGTTCACCCGCGAGGGTCGAAATTTACATTCAATTCGTTGACTTTTAATACCTAATTGGTTAAATTTGGACACTTTGCGCCGAAGTACTAAAAGAACTTTATCCGTTTGATAAATATAACCTCTCACAAAGAAAAAATTTACACCCTCCTGAGGGAATTCCGGGCGAGCGAAGTCATCGCGCTCGCCGGGGGGGTTGTCGCTGTCGTCGGCGGAATTCTGCTCGATTACCTCTTCATCCGCATCCTCTGTCTCCTGGTGCTGATCGGTTCGGCGGTCATCATGTACGTGCTGCAACGACGCCGCCACGCCGAAGATCCGCACGGGAGCGGCTTCTCCAGCTCACTGTTCGACTCACAGACAGAACATGACGGAATGAAAAAATTGATCTTCGATGATTTCCAGCAGGCGGGGAGCGGGAAATACGAGGTGGCGTACGTCGAGAATCCCGACGTCCGGGAGGAGAACGACGCCCCGACGGAGCCGGCGGCAGCGCCGGCTGAACGCGTCGCCCCGGTGGTGAGGCACGGCACACCCGTGACTTCGCCGGCGATGGCGGCGGCGCTCTCCGGTGAGCCGTCGCCGCACCGCGAGTACGCCGTTTCCGACTTTTTCGATTGTGATTCGGAAATATTCAAGGGCGACACCGAGCCGCGGACCGAGTTCGACTTCCTGCTGGTCAAGCTGCTCGGGGTGGTGAAGGAGGTCCTCTTCGCGCACAGCGTCTCGTTTTTCTGGGCCAACGCCGAAAAACGGCAGATGGTCCTGGAGACGAAAATCACCGACAGCCTGAATTATTTTTCCGCGCGCCGCTTCCCGATCGGGCACGATCTCGTCAGCAGGGTGGCCGTGTCGGGGAAGCCGGAGATCCTCTCCGAGGTCAACCCCGATTCGCAGTCCGAGCTCTTCCCCTACTACACGGGGCCCGAGGGGATCAAGTCGTTCGTGGGCGTTCCGGTGTTCTACTCGAAGGCGGTCGCCGGGGGCGACCACGGCCGCCCGGTGGCGGTGATCGCCGTCGACAGCGTCGCCGAGGACGAATTCGGCGAGGAGACCGTCGCCGTCCTCGGGCACGCCACGAAGCTCGTGTCGGCGCTGATCAAGAGCTACAACGACAAGTACGACCTCCTCCTGAACGCCGAGCTGCTCCGGTCGATCCGGCGCATGCAGGAAAAAATCAGGGGCAATTTTTCGCTCCCCACGATCGTGCAGGCGCTCTCGGACGAGATCACCAAGATGATCGGCTGGGACCACCTCACGGTGGTGCTCTACGACGAGCACAAGCACAACTGGGCGGCGAAAAAAGTCACCAGCAGGGGCCAGGCGCCCTTCCTGGCGACCGACCAGGTGATCGACATCGAGGGGGGCGTCACCGGCCGGACCATCAGGACGAACCACCACACGCTCGTCGAGGACCTCGAAACCGTGACCTCCCCGAGATACTACCCGGGTGAAAAGGTCCCGGGCCACGGATCGTTCGTCTCGGTGCCGATCAGCTCGCTCAACAAGTGTTACGGCGCGGTCAGCCTGGAAAGCGCCGACCGCTACAATTTTTCGCGCCAGGACATCGAAATGCTCTACCGTCTGACGGAAAACGTCGGCTCCGCGATCGAACTGCTCTACCTGAACGACGTCATCGAGGAACACGTGGTCGTGGACGCCCTCACCGGCCTCTACTCGAAGAAGTACTTCACGCAGCGGATGGAGGAGGAGATCCAGCGCTCCGACGACACCGGGAGCGAACTCTCGGTGCTGCACATCGCCGTCGACAAGCACCGCGAGATCGTCGATCGCCACGGCGACGAGGGTTTCGAGCGGGTCGTCCTGGCCGTCGCGCGGCTCGTCCGGTCGTGCGTCCGCGGCTACGACGTGGTCGGCCGGATCGGGACGAACCGCTTCGGCGTGATGCTCGCCGGCACGACGTCGAGCGACGCCTACCTCTGGGCGGAGAAGATCAGGAAGGGTATCGCCGGCCAGGTCATCACGATCGGCGAGAAGAGTTTTTCGGTGACCATCAGCGTCGGGGTGTCCGGCGTGCTCGAAGGAATGCGCGGGGACGAGCTGCACGGGAACACCGTCGCCGTCCTGAACCGCGCGACCGAAGCGGGCGGCAACACCGTCAGGGTTTTTTAATACTCAAGGAGTAACACCGCATGGCCAAACAACAGACATTCGCAGACAAGGCGAGCAAGGCCGCCGCGCAGCCGGGGAAAAAATGCCCCCGGTGCGGGGCGATCAGGCAGCCGATCCTCCACGTCAATTCCGAGCCGTCCAAGCACGGGAGCATCCGCTTCGGGCACAGAAGGGTGCAGCTGTGCAAATGTAACGAGAAGGAACTTTTCGCGTAATTCTTCCCCGGCGCCGACCCGAACGGGACCGCGCGCGACACCTGAACCGTCGGCTGAACGAATCGAGGCCGGCGGTTGTTCCATTACCGGTCGCGGGGTCGTATCCGTGCATTCAATGCCGTTGAGCCCCGAATGAAATCCGAACCGAAACCCGTCACCGCTCGATTTCACGCCGTGATCGGGAAGGGGGGCGTCATCCTGATCCCGGAACCGTTCGCGTCCCGGTTCGCCGCCGGGCAGGGGATCGACGTCCGCCTCGCGCCATCGCGACGACCCGGGAGCGCGGCCCCGCCGGCGCTCGACGAGGGCGAGGTCGCGGAGATCGCCGCGTTGCAGGCCGAGCCGGCGGAGAACATCCGCGGGTGCCTTCGCGCGCAGGGTGTCCTCTCCGGGAACAATCCGACAACGCGCCCGCGCCGGAACGCGGGACGCCCCGAGAGGGCCCGCGGTAACACCGCGCGCCGGACGGCCCGGCGTTGAAGGCCGGGAAGGCCGTCCTCGACACCGGGATTTTCCGGGCCCACCTGACGGCGCCGAAGGGTGACATGACGGCCCTGCGCGCCGCGCTCCGGACCTGGTTTTGTTACACGACCGTCTTCAACGCGATGGAGCTGTTCCGCGACGCTCGGACGGCGCGGCAGCGGCGGGCGGTCGAGGATGTCCTCTGCGCGGTCAAGATCCTGGGGATGAACGGGAGGAACGCCGCGAAGTTCGCCCGCCTCCCGACGTTCGGGCCGCGGGGGATCCCGATGAGCGGGCTGATCGCCGGCATCTGCATCGAGGCCCGGCTGCCGCTTGTGACCGATCGCGCGGGGGTATTCAGTGCATATCGAACATTGCGCGTGGTCCGACCGGGACCGACCGCGATAAAAAGGTGACGAATGGCCAAGGTGAACAAACAGTACACGAACCGCGAGAGCCAGTCCCTGGACAAATACCTCCAGGAGATCGGCCGGGTGGACCTCCTCGATCCCGAGGAGGAGATCGACCTCGCCCGGCGGATCAAGAAGGGGGACCAGAAGGCGCTCGAGAAACTGACCAAGGCCAACCTCCGGTTCGTGGTCAGCGTCGCCAAGCAATACCAGAACCAGGGGCTCTCGCTCGGCGACCTGATCAACGAGGGGAACCTCGGCCTGATCAAGGCGGCGAAGCGGTTCGACGAGACGCGCGGGTTCAAGTTCATTTCCTACGCGGTATGGTGGATCCGCCAGTCGATCCTCCAGGCCCTCGCCGAACAGTCGAGGATCGTCCGGCTCCCGCTCAACCGCGTGGGCGCGCTCAACAAGATCGGCAAGGCGTTCAGCACGCTCGAGCAGGAATTCGAGCGCGAGCCGAGCGCGAGCGAACTCGCCGAGGAGCTCGACATGTCGCTCTTCGAGGTGGCCGATACGCTCAAGATCTCCGGCCGGCACCTGTCGATGGACGCGCCGTTCGCCCAGGGGGAGGACAACCGCCTCCTCGACGTGATCCAGGACGAGCGCACGCCGCTCCCCGACCATTCCCTCATCAAGGAATCGCTCAGCAAGGAAGTCGAGCGGGCGCTCGGAACGCTGACCGAACGGGAGGCCGAGGTCATCCGCCTCTATTTCGGGCTCGGCCGGGAGCACTCCCTCACCCTCGAGGAGATCGGGGAAAAATTCCAGCTCACGCGCGAACGCGTCCGCCAGATCAAGGAGAAGGCGATCCGCCGGCTCAGGCACGCGTCGCGGAGCAAGCAGCTCAGGGCGTACCTGGGCTGAATGACCCGGGCGGCGATCTCCTCCGCGGATCCCGGCGCCGCCGCGACTCCCTCCTCCGTCCCCTCCTCCCCGCAGTCCCAAGCTTTGAATTTCACCTCCCCCTGATTATATTATCGGAGGAGTTTTTTCCCAATGTCCCTGCTTCCCATCTATACATACGGCTCACCCGTCCTCAGGAAAAAAGCGAACCCCGTCGCCGGGGCGGGCGATGACGTCACGCGCCTGGCGCTGAACATGTTCGAGACGATGCACAAGGCGCAGGGGATCGGCCTGGCGGCCACGCAGGTGGGCAGCCTCAACCGGGTGATCGTCGTCGACCTCGGCGGGATGGAGGGGTACGAGGAGCTCGAACCGCTCACGGTGATCAACCCGGAAATCGTCCGGCAGGAGGGGAACTGGACGATGGAGGAGGGATGCCTGAGCATCCCCGACCTGCGCGACGAGGTGGACCGCCCCGAGTCGATCGTGCTGCGCTACCGGGACGCGAACTTCGACGAGTACGAATTGAGCGCCTCGGGCCTCCTCGGGAGGGTCCTGCTCCACGAAATCGACCACCTGAACGGGGTGCTCTTCATCGACCACCTCAGCGAGGAGAAACGGCTGCTGCACGCGGACCAGCTCCGGAGGATCGAAAAGGGGGAGATCGAGGTGGGGTACCCGATCGTGACCGCCCAGAACCAGATGGTCTAGGGACCGATGCGGATCGTGTT
>CAZQSM010000006.1:0-54896 GCA_964596065.1 uncultured Chlorobiaceae bacterium
CCAGCGGCAGCACTCCCCCGGGCGGGAAAGGCTGGTTCTACTCGCAGATAAAACGGCATTTGAATTTCGGCGGGTACCAGCCCCCCCCGCCCCCGCCCCCGCCGGACGTTCCGAAGATCAAGGGTAAGGTGTTTTTCGACGCCAACCAGAACAATGCGTTCGATCCCGGTGAACTCCCCGTCGCCGGGAGGACTGTGAGCCTCACCGGAACCCTGTCCGGCCAGATGCTCACCGATTCGGCGGGAGAATTCCGGTTCGAGGCGCTGCCGCTGGGGAATTACACACTCAGTCTGAATCCCCGCGCACAGTGGAACCAGACCTTTCCGACCGGGGGCGCGAACCACGCCATCAACATCGACACCATCGACCGCGTCGTCGACGTGAGCTTCGGCACCCATTCATCGGCCGCGTTCAGATTTCCCGCGAACCGGTTCTGGAACATCGTTTCCATGCCCATCATGTCAGCCGACATGAGCACGTCGGCCATTTTTCCGCTGGCGCTGACTCCGGCGTACAGTTTTCACGGACAGTATGAAACCGAGGACGCGTTGACACCCGGGGAGGGCTATTGGATCAAATTCAATTTCGGACACGATGTGTGGGTTGCCGGCACCGGGATCCTGACCGATTCGGTGGCCGTGGTTCCCGGCTGGAATTTCATCGGCTCGATCGCGGAACCGAGCCCGCTGTCGAACCTCCGGACCATCCCCCCCGACATCCTCTCGCCGTATGTGTACGGTTACGACGGCGGGTCATTTCTCGCCGACCGGATCGAACCGGGCAGGGGATACTGGGTCCATTCCGCGGCATCCGGAACGGTGATACTCTCCAACACGGGGTTCAACGCGCCCGAAAGCGCGGGGACGCCCGCAGGGCCGGGACCTGACCTGAGCGAACTGACGTTCATCGCGGCGTCCGGGGAGCGCCAGTCGCTCCACTTTACCTTCCACGGTGATGAAACCCGGTCACTGTCCGCTCCGCCCGCCCCGCCGGACGCCATGTTCTCGGCGCGGTTCCGTTCCGCCGGCACCGCTGGATCGGTACTCGAAATCCTCCGGGCGGCTGCCTCGCTGCCCATCTTCTTCGGCAACGCGAGCTACCCGATGGCCATCGAGTGGAGCGTCCGGCCGGAGGACGGGGGTGCGATGCTGAGGGGAGGCGGCCTCGATGTCGCGCTCGAGGGAACCGGTCGCCTCGAAGGCTACGGGTCGGGAGGCTCCGGACCGGCCGGTGCGGCGATCCTCCTCATCGGATCAGCCGACAACGGGAATTCCACCCCTGCGGCCTACAGCCTCGACCAGAACTACCCCAACCCCTTCAACGGCTCGACCGTGATCAATTTTTCGATCCCGGATCAGGCCCACGTAAAGCTTGAAATTTTCAATGTACTCGGGGAAAAACTCCTGACCCTCCTCGACGGCTCGCTCTCCCCCGGCCTCCATGCGGCGACGCTTCACGGTGATGACATCCCGAGCGGGATTTACCTGTACAGGCTGACCGGAGATAATTCCGCCGGCCTGAGGTTTTCCACCGCAAAAAAACTGGCCCACATCAAGTAACACGGTCCGACCGACGGCGCCGGCTCGCGCGTCGTCAGGGACCAGGCTTACGTCCCGGCTTCACACCCCCTGGCAATGATTCGCCGGGGTTTTTTTTTGCCCTGGTGTACTTCAATCCGCGGGGTGTCGACGGGGGGAACAACGTGTCAGTCGTCGGGTCTGCCGGGAGAGGTGCCCGGCGTCGCGGCGCATGGTCAGAGGGCGGGGGCGCCCCCGGGCCGCCGCTACCGGGTTGAAAACGTGACGCTTTCCTGGCGTGAGTAGGGGACGGGGGCCGGTTCGCGGCCGTTGACGGCGTCAACGATCTCCAAATTCACCCTCGATCGTCGCAGGACGATGCGCAGGTCGATACAGAGCCGCTGAAGCCGGCGGAACGCTTCCGGGAGGATGGTGTCGGTCGCCACGATGATCTCCTCGACGTGTTTGGTTTTCACGAGACGTTCCACCTTCCAGTGTCCTCCGAAGATCGGATACCCGTCGAGCCGCTTCCCCTCGAGCCTCGGGTTGTCATCGAGGAACCCCGCGGGGCAGTAACGCAGCTCCCTGTCGTCGAGGAACCTGTTCAGCAGGAGCAGCCCGTTTGCGTCGGCCCCGTAAATCAGCACCCTCCGGCAGCCCGACTTGAGCTCCTTCCGTGAAAAATAATCAAGGATCCTGAAGGAGCCGCGGGCCGTGACGACCAGCGAGAGCAGGATGAAGAAATCGAGGATGACGAACGTGACGTCCACCAGCGGCCGCTGCGCCGGGATGAGGACGAGGATAAAGAACGATACCGCCACGGTGACCACGACGCCCTTGACCAGTTTGATGATGTCACCGAGGCTGAGCTGCCGGACCATCGACTGGTAGATGCCGGAAAAATAGAGGAGCGTCATCTGGAGTCCGGCGACGAGGCTGATGGAGATAAAGAACAACCGGTCGGTGGCGAACATCGATTCCCCCCTGAACGCGAGCCTGAAGGCGGCAAGGTAGGCCACGACGATGAACGCGAGGTCGAGGAAACTGAGGAACAGCCTGTTCTGGGTTATCGGCCACTCGTACATCGGCAGGAAGAGTCCGTTGCGCAGGATCGCCATTTCCCGGTACCGGAGCTGGCTGACCCCGACGAAGGTCGCGATGGCGATCGCGACGATGATCAGGGTCGACGCGAAACTGTTGGCAAAGGTCACCGCGAAGGCCCCGATCCCGAAGAGACAGGAGACGACGTACAGCACGAGGACAGCCTTCGAGTGCGAAAAACCCATCGCCACGAGCTGGTGGTGGATGTGACCCTTGTCCGGATGAAACATGGTCGTGATCTTTCCCATCAGGGACGAGGGCTTGCTCGTCTGGGGGAGCACCGATTTGACGAACCTGCGGATCATCGAAAGCACCGTGTCCATGATCGGCAGGCCGAGGGCCAGGACCGGCACCAGGATGGAGAACGCGGTCGATCCTTTTGTCGAACTTTGCATCGAGAGAATCGCGAGGGTAAAACCGATGAACAGGCTCCCGGAATCACCGAGGAAGATCTTCGCTCCGCGGAAGTTGTACCGGAGAAATCCCAGGAGCGCGCCCGCCAGGAGCAGCGCCATCATCGCCGTTGTCGTTTCCTCCTTGATCAGCGCGATGGAAAATATCGTCACGGAAACGATGAACGCCACACCAGACGCGAGCCCGTCGAGACCGTCGATCAGGTTGAAGGCGTTGGTGATGCCGACGATCCATAAAATCGTGAGGGGAAACGCGAACCAGTCGAGGCTGAGGAGACTCGGCCCAAGGGGGTGCGTGATGGCCGTGATGCGAAATCCGGCGAAATAGACGATTGAGGCCGCGATGATCTGCCCCAGGAATTTCTTCCCCGGGGTCAGCGGGCGGATGTCGTCCCATATCCCGAGCAGCAGCACCAGCGTGAGCGACGCGACCAGGATGATCGCGTTGTGCTGGCCGAGTCCGTCCAGGCTGTTCATCCCGGGATCGAGATACATCGTCAGCGCGAACGACACGAAGAAGCTGATGTAGATCGCCACGCCCCCGAGCCTCGGGATGGCGCCGCGATGGACCTTGCGTTCGTTCGGAAGGTCGATGGCGCCGATTCTCCGGGCGTAGGAGATCACGAGCGGGGTCACCGCCAGCGAGATGAGGACGGGGATAAAAAATATCAGATACTGCAAGGGCATGGATTGAACGGTCCTGGGATCCGTCGTGTGATGGTAATCGTCGCGCGCTTCCCGTGCGGCCTGTCCCCCTTCCGGCGTCCGGGGGTGCGGTATCGGGACGCAGGGTGCTGAGAGCGGGTGCTCGGTGCTATATTCACAAAATAATCGGACAGTGTCAAGCGACCCACCGCCTACCCGCGGGTGGCCGTAACCACCGGTGTGGTCCGGTCAATGCCGACAGCCTCATTTTTCAGGTACTCCGGCAGGTCCCCGGGCCTGAGGAAACCGCCTTCCGCCCGACTGAGTGAATGCCGGATGACATTCCTCAATTCGTAGATGTTGCCGGGCCAGTTGTAATGTCTGCAATAATCGAGGGCCTCCGCGGTGATCTGGGTCACAGGATCGGCGCTTTGCCCAGAAAATTCCGAGAGAAAGAGGTAAATCAGGGTCTCGATGTCCTCGCGCCGTTCCCTGAGAGGGGGAATATTGACGCTCACCGGCCCGGGTTTCGACCCGGCCGCCGCATGTTCAGGGCCCTGCGGCGTACCGAATCCGGAATTTTTCGTCATCCCGGTGATCACCTTGACGTCGAGGTTCAGGTCGTCGGAACCGCACACCCTGCGAAAATGCCTCAGTTCAACCGCCCGGAAGAACTTGTTCCGGACCGCGGGGGGCAGCGTCTCGCAAAAATCGAAATAGGCAGTCCCGCCGCGGGATGTCTCGAGTATCCCGCGGGTCAGTTCCTGACTGTCCCGGGCGGAATCCTGGAACCCGAAAATGGTTTTTTCAGCCTGGTCCGGTGGAAGGAGCGCGCAATTGATCCTCGTGAAGGACGCCGCGGACCTGGGGCTTTCGCGATGGATCAGCATGGCGAGGTACCGCTTTCCCGTTCCGTATTCGCCCACGATCCTCATGCCGAGGTCGCTGAGCGCGAAATTCGCGGCGGTCCGGAGCATCTCCCGTATGACCCCGCTCGGCTGCGCGGCCCAGAAGCTCTCCAGGGAACGGCTTTCGGCGGGCGGAATCCCGTGCGTATGCTGCATCCTTCAGGCCTAATTGATGTTGTCGAGCTGGTTCCAGATCGGCACCGACAGCGTGAGCTGGAAGATCTCCGGCGACACCCTGCTGGGCGTCGCGCCGAAATCCAGCTTCCAGCCCGCACTCTGGAATCCGATCCCGTACGAGGCGTATTCCGTGTTGTTCGGACCGCCGAGATAGCCGAAGCGAACCGCGACGAACGGCATCGGCAGGAGCTCGAATCCCCCGAAATACGACACGCCATTCATGTCGAAATTCTTTTCTGTCGCGAGCGAGATTTGCAGGACGGGCGTCTTCGTCACGTGCGAGGGATACCGGAGCGTCGCGCCCGCCACGAGCCTCCTCGGGATGTTTTTCGAGTTAAGGAATGTCTGCGCCCCGTCGAAGATATATTTCATCCCCGATCCGATACCCGTGACGGCGACCCCGTAGCTGACGTCGGGTGTCGGGTAATAAAACAGGCCGAGGGAGGAGGAGAGGCCCCAGAGCTTCGAGGCCGACGAACGGGCGTAGCGGACGTTCAGGGCGCCGCCCACGCTGAAGGTCGGGGTGATCCGGCGGCTGTACGCGACATCGTAACCGTACTGGATGGCCCTGAACGGGCTCCGTCCGTTGGTGCCGAGATGTCCGACGTGGTTCACCGAGGCCGCGATCCCGACCACTTCCCCCCGCCTGAGGAACAGCGGCACGGCCGCGTTCTCGTCCATCACCCCCGAGGAGCGTTCGAAGGTGTGGGTCACGATGATGGCCGAGTTATCCAGAAACGAGAGGGCCGCGGGGTTGCCGTAGATCACCGAAACATCGGGGCTGTCACCGGCGTTCGCGCCGGCGAAGGAGACAGTCCTCGCTCCGACCCTGAACGGCTCCGAAACATACACCGTGCTCTGCTGTGCGGCTGCCTGCGCGCACAGGGCGAGGAGGAGCACCGGGAGGAGCCGGCGAAGGCTGAACATGTTCATGGGCCCGTCAGTCGAAGAGTTGAAAAAATCCGAAGATGAAGATGACGTCCCGCATGAACACCGACAATTCGCGGATGACGTTGTCCGTCCTCGGGACGTAGATCGTGTCGCCCGGCCTGACGATGGGGATGGCCTCGATGCTCCCGTGCTCCACGTAATAGGTGAGGTCGATCTCGATCGGCTGGCCGTTCAGTCCGCCCCGGAGTATTTTGACCGACCGTAGGTCGGATTCCGCGGTGACGCCCCCGGCCATCGACAGCGCCTCGACGAGGGTCACCTCGTTCGTCAGCGGAAAGTTCTCCTGCCTGGTGACGGCGCCCAGAACGGTGATCTTTTGGGGGATCGAACTGATCACGACAAGCGTCAGCTTCACGTCCCCCTGGATGTACTCGGAAAGGCGTGCCGCCACCTGCTGCCTGAATTGGTCCTTGGTGAGGCCGGCCGCGACGATCTCTCCGACGTTCGGAACGGTCACCGTTCCGAGTTCCTTGACGATCGTTTCCGTGTTGAATTCCGGATAACCCCAGACCTCCAGATTGATCTTGTCGGCCTGCCTGATGACATAATCGTCGGATTTTGCCTCGGCCTGGATCGGCCGGCTCCCGGACCTGATGATCTGCGTGATGCCGTCCTTCGAAATATTGTTAGACCCGCAACCCGCGAGGAATCCGATGGAAAGAGCGAGGCCCGGGATGAAAAGTAATTTTCTCATTCTGAAATGTCGTTAATGTCCAGTAAGGGGCGCCACCCCCGCGCACGGGGGACGGAGAACTAGCGTAATGACCGACAAATAACGTGCCAATAGCGCTACTTCACCAAATCGAATCCACCAGCGTTCTCCGACCTGATCAGAATGTGTCAACGAACATGAAAACAGGGGAAATATGGGGCGGTTATCGTTTCCGATTTATCCGATTTTCCCGATGACTCGTATCTCGCGTCACACTTCGGCGACTGAAGAAATGGTACCATCTGACACGGAATCGATTTCAGGTATAAGTATTACCCGTTCCGGCGAACCGTGCTGTCTGTACTGTGTAATATTTACCCACTTCCCTCGACGCCGGATATGTTGACAACGAAGGGCGGGTGACGTTTTACCAATCCAATCTGTTTTAGGGGCAAATCGACAGACGCGCCAAAATGACTTCTGGCATGTCAATTGCAACAATGATCGTACCATAGGATTCGATCCGTATCTCACAAACAAGGACCACAGACATTGAAACCTGCCCAGCTGAAATTCAGGGAATTGCTCGGGATCTACCGGAGGAGGAAGCGATTCCTCTTCATTCCCGCGGCAATCATCACGGGGCTCTCCGTGATCGGCGCGATCTTCATATCGAACAAATACGAATCCTCGACCACGATCCTGGTCCGGCGGGACGAGATCCTGAATCCCCTCGTCAGCTACCAGATGGCGGTCTCGATGGCGACGGAGGACAGGCTGCGGACGTTCAACGAGATCCTCTACAGCCATACCACGATGAAGAAACTGTACGACAGCCTCTTCCGCAAGGATGCGCCGGAGGATGTCGATGAATCCTCGAGCTTCGAAGCCCTGCGCTCAAGGATCACGACCGAACGTCGCGGTTCGGACTCGTTCCGCATCACCTTCGTCAGCACCGACGCCACGAAGGCCCAGGCCGCGGTGAAACTGCTGGCCGAGGATTTCATCCAGACGACGCTCCGCGTGGAGGGTCAGCGGAACGAACAGGCTGTGACCTTTTTCCAGTCCAAACTGAACGAGCTCAAGGAAAAATACGAAACGAGCCAGGGTATCGTCGTCACGGCCCTGAAGTCCAGGATCAACGTGATGCCGCAGGACAGCAAGGACCTGTATCTCCAGCTCGAATCGCTTGAAAAACAGATCGCCAATTTCGACGCCCAGATCACCCTCTACCAGGAGAAGCTCGGCGAACTCCAGACCTTCCCCGCGGCCCTGGAGACCGAGGGCGGCCGGCAGGTGCTCTACGACCTGCAGCGCTCTCCCATTCCGTTCGCCGACGATCTCAAGCTCCAGCTCCAGAAATACGACGACATCACCAGGAAATACAAGGGTAAATACCCGGAGGTGCTCAGGGTCGAGGCGCAGCTGACGGACCTCCTGGTGCGCATCCAGAAGGCGATCGAGACCGAGATCAAGAAGCAGGAACCGACCCGGTGGGATCTCGAACGAAAGCGTGCCCGCCTCATCGAGGCCCTGAAGGAATCCTCAATCAGCCAGAAAATGGGCCAGGACATGGAATCCGACTATAGTATCTACAAGAAGCTCTATGACGAAATGAAGGTCAGGCTGGAACAGGCGATGACCACGAGGGACCTCGGCCTCACGGCGAGCAACCAGTTCATCATCATCGACCCCCCCCTCGTGCCGACGAAGCCAACGAAGCCGAACCGGCCGGTCCTCGTCCTCGGAGGCCTGTTCATCGGCCTGTTTTTCGGTTTCGTCAGCGTGGTGGTGAAGGAGATACTCGACACGACGATCCGTTCGCCGAGAGACCTTGAAACGTTCAACAAGCCGGTCATCGCCTACATCGGCGAGGGACAGGAACAGCGGTTGAACTGAGCGTCCAGGAGGGTCGCAGCAGGCGCCGCGGCCCGATCACACAACGAAGACAGCGTACAACTACCCGGACATGACCGAATTCGAAAACGAACAGACAGCCGAACCACCGAAGGAAAACCAGGAACAGCGGATCGTCCGTTTGATCAAGACGGTCGTCGAGAAACCCGAGAAGGGGACCAGGCTCGACGAACGGATCATCCAGTTCAAGTATTTCAACGCCTTCAATTACTCGGTGCTCGCCGGGGAGCGGAAGGGAGTCAACCTGACCGTCGGGGTCACCAGCGCGAACCGGTCGGAGGGCAAGACGCTCGTGGCCTGTAACCTGGCGGTCTCCCTCGCGATGGGTTTCCAGAAGAAAACCATCCTGGTGGACCTGAATTTCGCCAAACCCCAGGTCCACGAGGTCTTCGGGCTGGTGAACGACGGCGGCCTGGCGGAGTCCTTCACGAACGGCTCCATCCACGTTTCGGGGACCGCGGTGGAGCACCTGTTCGTCTTGAGCGCGGGAGTCATCCCGCTCTATCATGATTCCCGGCAGGATCACCGTCGCGCGGGAGACCCGGTCATCGCCCCGCAGCCGAGGCCCCTTCTCGGCCTCGAACAACTGACCGCCTTCAGGGACGTCATCTATTCCCTCGAACAGGAATTCGACTTCGTGATCGTCGACATGCCCTCCATCGTGTCGGACGAGATACCGGTGCTGTTCACCAGCTACCTGAACGGACTCCTGGTCGTCGTCGACAGCGGCAAGACTCGAAGGGAGGACCTCGACGCGATGTTCCAAAAGATCAACCAGCAGCAGGTCCTGGGGTTCGTCTTCAACCGGTTCGACCAGGCCAATTAGTCCAGGGTGCCGTTATGATGCCGTCATTTATCAGCATGATCAGCCTGATGGTCGCCGTGATGGTCGCCGGGAAATCGATCAAGGGACAGTCCGGGACCTTTAAACTGATCCTCCTCGCCGCGCTGCTCCAGACGGCGGTGACATTCTTCGACCTCTACACGATGGAGGTCCCGACGCCGTAAGGTGTCAGGGAAGAAACCACCGTGCTTTCACAACTTTACCAGGATGGCCTGATCGGGAGCCGCGCTTCGGCGCAGCCGATCGCCGTTTCCACCGGGGACAGGGATTTCCTCAAATTCGTCATCGCCGGCTCGATCCTCCTCGCCATCGTCTACCTGTTCACCGAGGGATCGATGTTCGCGTCGGTCACGATCATCGGCATCGCCGCCGTCATCGCCATCACGATGTACAGGGTGGACTGGGGCCTGATGTTCTTCGTGGGGGTCGTCCTGATGTTCGACGAAACCCCTCCACGGGGCTACGGGATGACGATCATCGGCAAGGAATATTTCCTCAACCTGAAATCGCTCGAGCTGTTCAAGAACGTCCCTCCCGCCGTGCTGAGCCCGCTGGAGGTCCACCTCCTCTTCGTGATGGTCGTCTGGTTTCTGCTGATCGTGACGAAGAAACGGGTGATGGTGGCGCGGGTCGAGGGGTGGATTCCGGCGCTGATATTTTTTTCGTGGCTGTCGATTTCAGCCGTCTCCGGAATCGCCCGGGGCGGCGATTTCCTTCCCGCCCTCTGGGAAATCCGCGCCCTCTTCTACCTGGCATGCATGTTTTTTTTCGTCCCCCAGCTGATCCAGTCGAAGGACCAGATCCGCCAGCTGATGTGGGTGGTGATCTTCGCGATCTCGTTCAAAATGTTCCAGGGCGTCGTTCGGGTGGCGAACCTGGGTTTCAGTTTCGGGCGGCGCGATGAACTGACGAGCCACGAAGACCCGCTCTTTTTCATTTCCATGTTCGTGCTGATGTCCGCCCTCTATATCTACCGCCACCCCGGGGCCCAGCGATTCGTGCTGTCGTGGGGGTTCGTCCCGATGCTGATGGTGTTCCTCCTCGCCCAGAGGAGGGCGACGTGGGCGGCGCTGGGCGTATCGGTCATCGCCTTCCTGCTGATGCTCGAATGGAAGCAGATGATGAAATTTATCAGGCTCCTCCTTCCCTTCGCGGGCGCGGCGGCCGTCTACCTCATCATTTTCTGGAACAGCCCTTCGGGCGGCATCGGCCACGGGGCGTTCCTGGTACGGTCTTCCTTTTCCTCCACCCGGGAGGAGGCCGGAGAACGCTACTACTCCAACCTCTACCGGAAGATGGAAGACTACGACCTCGCCCGGACCGTGATGCGGGCGCCGGTCGCCGGCATCGGTTTCGGGAACAAGTACGACCAGGAGCTGAAACTGTTCAGGATCCCCTTCCCGCTCGCGGAGTACATCCCGCACAACGAGATATTCTGGCTGTTCGTCAAAACCGGGGCGATCGGGTTCATCCTCTTCTGGATCTTCCTCTATTCCCACGTCTTCCGGACCGCCATGCTCTTCCGGAAGCTCCAGGATCCGTACCTCAAGTCGCTCGCCCTGGTCATCATGATCGCGGTGCTCGGCCAGGTGATCGTTTCGTTTTACGATCTCCAGCTCACCTATTCCCGGAACATGGTCTACCTTGGGACGCTGATGGGCCTTTACCCCGCGATCGAACGGGCCCATCGCCTGGATTCCACCCTCCCGAAGAACTAGCCCCCTCCGGGAATTCCGGGATGGGATTTGTACGCCACAAACGACAAGCCTGATACACTGACGAATGCCCAGCGAAATCAAGAATTCAGTAGCGAAAAATACGGCGATCCAGTTCGGACAACAGGTGCTGACCTGGGTGTCCGGCTTCGCGCTGATGATATTTCTCCCGCGGTATCTCGGCCCGGCCGCCTTCGGCAGGCTCTACCTCGCCGAAATGATCGCCGGATTGTTCATCATCGCGGTCCTGTACGACGGGAAGTTCAGCATCGCCAAGGTGGTGTCCCGGAACAGGGACGAGGCGGGCGACATCCTGGTCAATTCTCTCGCGTTCAGGGCGATCCTCTGGCTCGTGGCGTTCGTCGCGATGATGACCTTTTCCGTGCTGGCCGGGTATCCCACCGTCGTGGTCGTGATCATCGCGATCTTCGGCCTCGAGATGATTTGGATCACCGCCCGGACGGTCTACGGTGGCGTGTTCCTGGGCTTCGAGAATACGACGTACACGGCGATCAGCGCGATCGCCGAACGGTTTTTCGTCGCCGCCGTCGGCATCACCGCGCTGCTCTTCGGCGCCGACGAGGTGGTGATCGCGGTGGTCATGGCGGTCGGGACGCTGATCAATTTCATCATCTGCGCGGGGTACATCCGGCGGATCCTCCCCCCGCTGCCGAAGGTGGATTGGTCGAAGGCCCGCATCCTCATGGTGGACGGTTTCCCGTTTCTGCTCTGGACGGTGTTCGGAATCGTCTACTACAGGATCGACACCGTGATGCTCTCCTTTTATACGACGGAAACGGTCGTCGGCTGGTATGGAGCTGCCTACAAGCTCTTCGACGTCATGGTGTTCCTCCCGAGTATTTATTCCATCGCAATATTGCCCGTTTTATCGAAATTACACGGAAAAGAGCAATTGTTGCTCGCGCGCACAACCCAGAAAGGGCTGAATTTTATCTTATTGACGGGGATCCCGATAAGCATTTCCTGCTATTTTTTTTCGGGGGAGATCATCGGATTCCTTTTTGGATCGAAGGCATACCTGCAGTCGGCCGATAATTTCGCGCTTTTTTCGGCCGGACTGCTCCTGCTCTATATCGACATGATCCTCGCCACGGCGATTATCGCTTCCGACAAACAGCGGGAGCTGGCCTGGATCGCATTTTTCGCAATGCTGTTGAACATCGGTCTGAATTATCTCATGATTCCATACACGCAGCTCGAATCCGGGAACGGCGGCATCGGCGCGGCCCTCGCGACGATCATCACGGAGTTTTTCGTCCTGGTCGCGAACGTCCTCATCCTTCCGAAGTCGCTGTTCGAGGGATCGGAATACGGTGTGTGGCTGAAATCGGTCACGGCCGGCTGCGCAATGTTCCTGTTCCTGAGCTTTGTCAGCCCCCTGTTCCCGGCGGGCTACTGGATGGCGCTCGGAATAGCCGGCGGCGCGGCGTACACCGGCTTCCTCCTGCTGTTGAAGACATTTACCAGGGAGGAGCTGGCATTCGCGGGGCGTTTCATCTCCATCGGCAACATCCGCGAACTCATCAATGAACGACGAGGAGGGCCGCGATGAAGATACTTCACGTACTGCCCTATTCCCCCGTTCCCCCGCATTTCGGCGCGGCGTTGAGGGTATACAACCTGATGCGGGCGATGACCGCAAGACACGACGTGAGCGTCGTGTATTTCGGCGAGGAAGGGAGCGGGCGGGCCCTGAACGAGGCGCTCGGGCACGGGCTGAAAAAGGTCACATGCGTTCCCCGCCCATGGTCGAGAAATTACCGCCGCCTCAACCAGCTCTATTCGCTGATCAACGGCCAAAGCCATTTCAGCCAGCTCGCGTCCGGCGGGGAAATGGAGCGGGCGGTTCGTCGGGAGCTGGACGGGAACTCATTCGACATCGTGCAATCGGAATTCCCCCATATGGCGGCGCACGTCCAGGACACCGATGCGGTCATGATACTCGACGCCCATAACGTGGAGTACGACCTGCACCTGCGCCAGTGGGAGCTCGCGACCAACCCGTTGAGGAAATTCTTTTACCGTGAGGAATACAATAAAATCCGGCGGGAAGAAATCCGGGTATGGAACCGTCAGGACCTGATTTTCACGACGTCCGAGAGGGACCGCGACCTGATCCTGGGCGACGTCCCCGGCGTCCCGACCGTCGTTCTTCCCAACGGTGTCGATAGCGGATACTTTTCACCCGACGGCAGTCCCGGCGAACCGTGTACGCTCGTCTTCACCGGCGTCATGAAATATTTGCCGAATTCCGACGGGATGAGATGGTTCCTCGGCGAGATATTTCCGCTGATCGTGAAGGACGTCCCGGACGTGAAGCTCCTCGTCGTCGGGTCAAACCCGCCCGCGGGCCTCACGCAGTACGCGGCCCACAACATCACGTTCACGGGCCGGGTGGAGGACGTGCGGCCGTACGTGAACAGGGCGACGATCAGCATCGTCCCGCTCCGCCTGGGGGGCGGGACGCGGCTGAAGATACTTGAATCTTTTTCGATGGGGAAACCGGTCGTGAGCACGACGATCGGCGCCGAGGGCATCGAGGCCGTCCACGGTGAGTCGATCATGATCGCCGACGACCCCCGCGCCTTCGCCGACACCGTCGTGACGCTGCTGAGGGACGAACAACTCCGCCGCAAGCTGAGCCGGAACGGCCATGAAACCATGATGGAAAAATATGAATGGTCCGTCATCGGTTCGATCCTCGACAGGGCGTACGCCGGCGCGGGAAAACGCGGCCGCCATCACGAAACCGCGCACAGCCATGCGTAACAATCGGACCGACAGACGATGATCACGGCCGGGACACATACGACGGCGGAACCGCGCCCCGCGCTGGGCCAACCCGAACGGATCAAAGTCCTGATGTACCACAGGGTCGTCCGAGACGAGCGGCTCTCCACGACGGCGTCCCGGTACTCCATCCAGGCAGACGTGCTCGAAAAGCAGCTGCAGACGCTGGAAAAATTGGGATATACGGCGATCACGTTTCGGGACTACGAACTGTACCGCAGGGGGGAACTCAACCTCCCCAGGAAGCCCGTCATCATCACGTTCGACGACGGCTACCGGGACACGTACACGGCCGCCTACCCGCTGTTACGCGAATACGGAATGAAGGCGGTGGTCTTCGTGGTGGCCGACCAGAACGTGCGGACGAACGAGTGGGACGAGGGCCTCGACATCACCCCCGCGCTGCTCATGACACCATCGGAAATACTCGAAATGCATTCCGCGGGATTCGAAATCGGCTCGCATTCCCTGACGCACCGGCGCCTGACGGAACTCCCGCGCGCGGACGCCTGGCACGAGATATCCCGCTCCCGGATCATGCTGGAGATGCTCTTGAACGCCCCGGTCCTGACTTTTTCGTACCCCTACGGCCTCCTGAACCAGTCGTTGAAGGAGCTCGTCCGGGAGGCGGGATTCTCGTACGCGTGCGGCGTCTATTCGGGACCGTCGGTCTTCGGCGTTGATCCGCTGAATGTCCGGCGGATCGAGCCGTCATCCAGGCCGGATCCGTTCACGTTCTGGTTCCAGATGGCCACCCCCTATCAAAAACTCGGAGCGATCTGGTTCAGGACGAGGCAGTACCTTGAACGGGGCGGGAACCACGCCATCCACCATGGGAACGGGGAGAAGCCCGCGTCATGACCTCACCCTCGGCCACGTATCAGACCACGGCGGACCCCGTTGCCCCGGGCGGATCCCGCGCAGCGGTCGCCACGGAGGTGATCCGTTCCTTCGACGAGCGCGGAATCGACCCTGACGCGTGGAATTCGCTCGTCGCGACGTCGGGCGGGACGGTGTACCAGACGTATGAATGGCAGTCCCTCTGGTGGAAATCATACGGCGGGGGGAAGACGCCGCACATCCTCCTGTTCAGGTCTGACGGCGCCGTCGTCGGGATCGCACCCTTCTTCAGCAGCAGGGCACCGTTCTCGGGCGTGAATCGGCTCCGCTTCATCGGGTCGGGGGATGCCTTCGGATTGTCGGGGGGGGTATACCTCGACGACGGGCCCAGCGACTACCTCGGCCTGATCATCGCGCCCGGATACGGGACGGCGGTGGGCGAAGCGCTCCTCGGGCATCTCATCGAAAGCAGGCCGGGCATCGCCGGGGCCGAGATGGTGAACCTTCGACCGGACGGGGACACGATGAAGCACGTCGTACCGATACTGTCCGGCTCGGCACAGCTCCGGGTAACGGTGAGCCGGGGCGACGTCTGTTCCCAGATCGCCGTCGCCGCTCCGGTCACGGAATTCATCCGGAGCCTCGGATCGGGGGTCCGGAGGAGGTACAACCAGGCATCGCGCCTCATCGGCGGCGCTGAAACGGGCCTGACGCTCCGGACGATCGATCGGGAAAACTGGGACACTCTCTACGGCGACCTCGTCGTCCTCCACCAGGCGCGATGGCAGCGGGCCGGATTTCCCGGCCTCTTCCACCGCAGGGCGAACGCCGGGTTCCAGGGCCGCATCGCCAGGGCGCTCTTCGACAGGGGCTGGCTCTGGTTTTCCTCCCTGTACGACGGGGATCGGTGCGTCGCCGCCCGGTTGGGATTCTCCTACGGGGGACGCATGTATGATTACCTCTCCGGGTTCGACGACGCCTCTCCCTGGGCGAAAAAACGCCCGGGGATGGCGCTCCTGCTGAAAATGTATCAGGACGCCTTTTCGGCGGGGATGACGACGGTCGACCTCCTCCGGGGAGACGAAGCCTACAAAGCCGAATTGACGGACGATCAGAGGACGCTGCGGAACGTCATCATCGAAACCGATCGCCATCCCGGCGGCCTCGCGACGCTGGCATCGAGGCTTTCCGGCGCGGCGGGCCTGGCTTCGTTCCAGGCGCAGACTGAATGGCAGCTTTTCCGCGTCCACGTCAGCCGCCACGGACCGATCGGGGGAGCGACGAACTACCTGGGCTTCCGGTTGAAACGGTTGACCCGCAAAATTCACAGCCGAAAGGATCATTCAACGAATGACTGACACACCGTCATCGGCGGCCACGGACCGCAACGCCATACCCGCACTGGTCATCGGCGGCATTGGGATCGTCCGGAACCTGGGCGAAGAAGGCGTTCCCGTCTACGCCGGATCAGACATCGCCAGGAACCACATTTTCCATTCGCGCTACGTCCGGAAGCGTGTGATGTTCACCGATTTCAACAGCCCGGTTTTTGTCGACGAATTGATCGCCTTCGCGAAGTCCCAGGGCCGGAAGCTGATGTTCTTCAGCGACGACGACCGGGCCATCCTGACGTTCTCCCAGCACCAGGAGAAACTCGGGGAACATTATTACTTCAACATCCCCCCCGCCGGAACGGTCGACGCGATCCTCGACAAACGAAAATTTTCGGACCTCGCGCAGGAACTCGGCCTGCCGGTCCCCTGGTCGTTCGCCCCGAAATCGCTGGAGGACCTCCGCCGGGAATCCGGGAGGATCACCTATCCCTGCATCATCAAACCCGCGCACAAGGAAGATTGGTGGACGCCGAAATTCCGCAGGACCTTCGGGTTCTATCGCAAGATGCTCGAGTGCCGGAGCCAGGAGGAATTGTTCAGCCTGTTTGAAAAAATCCTCGCCATCAATCCCAACCCACTCCTCCAGGAGCTCGTCGAAGGCGACGACTCGCGACTCTACAGCGTCAACCTTTACTATGACAGGGAATTTCGCCTGAAGGGGTTCTATGCCGCCCACAAACACCGCACCTACCCGATCCACGCCGGGCAGGGATGCCTCGTGGAATCGGTGAAGGACGACGCCATCATGGACGTCGCCCGTGATGTCGCCCGAAAACTCCGCCTGAACGGTTTGTGCAACATTCAGTTCAAGAAGGATCCCCGTGGCGTCATGAAGATCATGGAAATCCACGTGAGGAACAGCGTATGGAGTTACCTCGGGAAGGCGAGCGGGATGAACCTCTACTACATGGCATACCTGGATCAGCAGGGCGTGGCTGGCCCGCATCCGACGGACTACCGCGCGGGCGTTAAATTCATCGACATCAAACGGGATTTGAGGGCGATCCTCGCGTACCGGAAAACCGGCGAATGGACCCTGGGGCAGAGCCTGAGGTCCTGGCGGGGAGAACGTGTCTACCACATCCTCAACTGGACCGACATGCGCCCGTTCTTCGCGGACACCTGGTATGAAATCCTCGACCGGATCGGAGGCGCCAAGAACAGCACCCCCGAAAAAACCGTCGTCGAACCCGTCAGCGAGATCCATGAAGGAACCAGCTGACCGCCCGATGAGTACGCAGGAAGCCATACAACGGGTACGCATGCCCTCCGCGCCGGTCCCGCGCGGGTCGGCTTCCGTGCGCGCCGTTCAAACCGACGAGGCGTTCGACGACCTGGCACCGGCCTGGAACGACCTCCTGGAGCGTTCAGAGGCGACGGTATTCCAGACGTACGAATGGCAGCGCACCTGGTGGAAATATTACGGCGGGGGGAAGAAACTCCTCATACTTCTCGTCGAGCTTGACGGAGAGCTGGCGGGCATCGCGCCGATGTTCCTCGGCAGGGAGCGTCTCCTCGGAATCCCGGTCGCCACCCGGCTCCAGTTCATCGGCGTGGGGATTTCGGACTACCTCTCGGTGATCGCCGCCGCCGGCCGGGTGGAGGCCGTCCTGGCGGCCATCGTCACCTGGCTGGCGGATCATCAACGCGCCTGGGACGTGGTCGACCTCGAGGACGTGGCCGAAACGGATGATGTGTGCCGGCTGATCCCGGGAATCCTCGAGGCCCGCGGATGGAGGGTGTATCGATACCAGGGCACGGTCTGCCCCAGGATCGGGCTCCCGTCGAGCGAGGAGGGGCTGATGGAGCAGCTCGGCCCATCCAGCAGTTACAACATGAAAAGGAAGCAGAAGCGCCTCAGGAACAATTTCACCTCCGCGGTCAGACTGGTGAGCAGGCCGGAGGACCCCATCGACCGGGCGATCGACGATTTCGCGGTCATCCACGGCGGGCGCTGGAAGAGCCTCGGCCATCCGAGCGCCTTCGACGACCCGCACCACCGGGCGTTTCACGCCGAGGTGTGCAGAAAACTGGCCGCCCGGGACTGGCTCCGGTTGTTCTTCCTCGACGTCGGGGGGAAGCCGATGGCGGTAAGCTTCAGCTTCAACTTCCGGTCCACGATCTACATGTACCAGAGCAATGCCCACGGTCCGGATGAAGTGATGCGATGCAGCCCCGGCCTGCTCATCCGATCGGCCGCGATGGTGCATGGCATCGGCGAGGGGATGAAGGTGTTTGACTTCATGCGGGGGGATGAAGCGTATAAATACCGCGAGTGGGACGCCGTGAACGTCAAGAACTGGCTCATCCGTTCCAGGTCCCCGAGGAGGGCCGGCACCCTCCGGTTCGTCCTCTTCCTTGGGACAGAATTCGTCGGGAAGGTCGTGCAGAGGCTCAGGCTGGAATATTACGATTACCGGCGGTACCGGATCGGCGATCAGGCCGATTCCATCACGCCGCCCGAGTACGCGCTTGGCAAATGCAGACAGTTGGTGAATCTGTCCATCGCGTTCGTCTCCCGGCACCTGTCCAGCAACAGAACATCGCGGAAGGATCCATGAAGATCCTGACCATCGTCTCCAAGGGGATGAACAAACCGCCGATGGCGGAATTGATCCGGCTCGAGGAGACCGACCGTTCCCCGCGCGTCACCCTGTACGAGCGATACCTGGAATCGGACATGCTCGACGAGGGCTTCATGCGCGACCGCGTGCCGGCCTGGAGGAGGATGCTCTACCGGCTCGTCCCGGCCCCCCTCGACCAGGTCCTCGAGGCGTACATCATCCGGAACCGGTACGACGCGGTGGTGACGTGGGCCGAACGGTTCGGCCTCCCGTTCGCGTTGCTGCTGAAGCTCACGGGATCGAAGACGCCCAACGTCACCCTCAACAGCTGGATTTCCGGCCGGAAAAAGGCGATGCTCATGAAACTGACGCACACCCACATCTCGCGGATCCTGCTCTGGTCGTCGGTCCAGAAGGAGTACGCCGTGAAGCAGCTGGGGGTGCCAGAGACGAAGATCTCCTTCATCAGGAAATTCGCGGACCAGAGGTTCTGGCGCCCGATGCCGGGGGAGACCGACACGATTTGTTCCGTCGGGATGGAGATGCGGGATTACCCGACCCTGATCAGGGCCCTCTCCGGACTCGACATTCCCTGTCACATCGCGACCGGCCTGAACAAGGGGAAGCTCTACAGCACCGTCTCCGCGATCGGCGAGATGGGGGAGCTCCCCGCCAACGTCACCGTCGGGAAGCGGTACAACACCGAACTGCGGGATCTCTACGCCAGGTCCCGGTTCGTGGTCATTCCGCTGCTCCAGACCGACACTGACAACGGCCTCACCTGCATGCTCGAGGCGATGTCGATGGGCAAGGCGGTGATCTGCTCCAGGACACGGGGCCAGGTCGACATCCTCCAGGACGGCGTCACGGGAATCTTCGTCCCGCAGGGAGACGTCGCCGCGCTGAGGGCCGCGATCGTCCGGCTCTGGAAC
This sequence comes from uncultured Chlorobiaceae bacterium, assembly GCA_964596065.1. Lineage (GTDB taxonomy): Bacteria > Bacteroidota > Ignavibacteria > UBA10030 > SZUA-254 > SZUA-254. Next base: position 19,382 of record CAZQSM010000006.1, read on the forward strand.
GAGCCCGGGCTCGCCGAGGCGATGGGCCGGAAGGGCCGGGAGTTCATCGAGCGGCGGCACACCATCGAACAGTTCGTCGAAAGCGTCCGCGCCGCCGTCGAGGCGGTGAGCGGCAGGACAGGATCCAAACGACCATTCGAACTCGAACACCTCCCCGTCCGGGAAACGGCGTGACCATACTGATCCATATCGTCGAAATCACGCTCCTGATCGTCCTGGGCGGCCTCACCGGTTACCTCGCCCTCCTGAGCGTCCTGTCGCTCTTCGGCCGGCGCACCGCACCCCCGGTCACCGGGGCCCCGGCGAGAATCGCGGTGGTGATCCCGGCCCACGACGAGGAAAGGGTGATCGGCCGTACGCTCCGGAGCGTCGCCAACCTCGACTACCCGGCCGATTGCACTGAAACGTTTGTCATCGCCGACAACTGCACCGACGGAACGGCCGCCGCGGCGCGGAACCACGGCGCCACCGTGCTTGAACGGACCGATGACCGCGACCGGGGAAAGGGATTTGCGTTGCGCTGGGCCTTCGATTCGCTCCTGACCCGGGAACCCCGATGGGACGGGTTCGTGGTGATCGACGCCGACAGCAGCGTGTCGCGCAATTTCCTCCGCGTGATGAACGCCCATCTTCGCGACGGCGCGGAGGCGATCCAGGCGTCCGATATGGTGGAAATCAATGCCGGGTCGTGGAGCAGCGAGATCACGCGACTCGGATTCACCCTCTATAATTTTGCGAGGCCGCTCGGGCGGGGCGTCCTCGGCGGCTCGGCGGGATTGCGCGGGAACGGGATGTGTTTCAGCGCGAGGCTGCTCTCGGGGATACCCTGGAACGCCTTCGGCGTGACGGAGGACCTCCATTACGGGCTGAACCTGCTCCTCCGGGGCGTGCGGGTACGGTTCGCCGCGGACGCGACGGTCATCGCGACGATGCCCGCGGCGGCCGAAAACGCTGAAACACAGCGGGCCCGGTGGGAGCAGGGCCGCGTTCCGGTGAAACGGGCCTATGCCGGGACGCTTCTCAGGGCGGCAGTGGCGGGGAGATCCTTTCCGCTCCTCGACGCGTGGATCGACCTCCTCACTCCGCCGTTCGTCCAGCTGATGACGCTCAACGGCCTGGTGTTCACCTTTCACGTTCCGTTATGGATCTATCTTCCCGGCCTCTTTTCGGGATACATCGGCGCCTGGGCGATCGTCATCGCCCTCGGACTGGTCCACGTCCTGACGGGGCTGGCCTCGGCGGGCGCCGATGCGCGGCTTTATCTCGCCCTGTTCCACGTGCCGCGGTACGCGCTCTGGAAACTGTTTCTCCGGAGGAAACATTCACCGTCCCGCTCCCGGGAGGATTGGGTCAGGACGACCCGGGAAACCGCCGGGGATGCCGCTCCCGACCCGGGACATCACGACGATAACGTGCCCGTCTCCCCTAATACTCAACAGTAAAGCGAATCGTATGCCAAAAATACTGATCATCGACGACGACGAGATGCAGCTCCAGCTGCAGAGGACGTTCCTCTCCGACCTGGGGTATACGGTCTTCTCCACCGCGGACGGCCCGCAGGGCGTCCTCCTCTATAAGACACACCATCCGGACCTCGTCCTCCTCGACATCGGGTTGCCGAGCGTCAGCGGCATCGAGGTCCTGAAGGAGATCCGCCAGCTCGATCGGTGGGCGAAGATCATCGTCATCACGGGGTACGCCTCGGTGGAATCTGCCGTCCTCGCGATCCGGGAAGGCGCGTGGGACTACGTCAGGAAACCGTTCGATATCAACGCGCTGGTGAAGAAAATCGAATCAGCGCTTGCAATGGTACGGGGGTGAGGCGTATGAGCCGTCGACTTTCCATACTGATCACGGCCGCGGTCCTGGGGGGATGGACCGTACCCGCGACCGCCCAGCTCCACCATTTCGCGGTCGAGGCGTCCGGCGGCGGCGCCATCCCTGCCCAGACGGCGGGAACAGCGTTTTTCATACAGCTGCTGGCACAGGACTCGGTCAACGCGACCGTGACGGGATTCACTGGAACCGTTGAAATCAGCTCAAACGGAACCCTTTCGGCGGGGATGGGTACAACCGCCGCTTTCACGGGTGGATTTCTATCTTCCCATTCTGTAACTTTCAGTTCAGGGGGTTCATTCACGCTCACCGCGACGCGCTCGGCGGGGGCCGAAACGGGCGTCAGCGACACATTTACGGTCAACAACCCCCTCCCCCAGATCGTCTCTCTTTCTCCGTCGAACCGTACGGCGGGAGACACCGGGTTTACTCTCACCGTGTCGGGATCGGGCTTCACGCCGGCCTCGTCGGTCCTGTTCAACGGGTCGACGGCGGGGTCGACGTTCCTGAACGAGTCAACGATGACGGCGGCGGTCACCCCCCCGGACATCGACAGCGCGGGTCTGTATCCGGTCTCGGTGTCCTCCCCGGCGCCCGGGGGCGGGCTGTCGAACCAGGCGACCTTCACGGTCGCCGACCCCGTGCTCCGCGCGAGGATCATGCTCGAAGGACCGTACGCCGGCGGAGGTTCGATGTCGACTCAATTGCGGACCGACGGCGTGATCCCGCTGTCGCACCCCTTCGCGGGGCCGCCCTGGAACCACCCCGGGACCGAAAGCGTGGCGGTCATCCCTTCCGGCGTCGTCGACTGGGTGCTCGTGAGTCTCAGGACCGGCACGGCCGGCGCGACGCAGGTCTCCGGGAGGGCCGCGTTCCTGACCTCGGACGGGACCATCGTGGACCTCGACGGATCGGGCCCGGTGGCCTTCGGCGGCGTCGGCCTCGGATCGTACTACGTGGTGGTCCGGCACAGGAACCACATCCCGGCAATGAGCGCTTCGCCGCGCCCGCTCAACGCGCCGGTCGATTCGTGTGATTTCACGGCCGGCGCCGCTGCCTGGTTCGGGGGAGCGGCAAAACTGCTGGGGGGCGGCCTGCGGGGGATGTTCTCGGGCGACTATTCGGGCGACGAATTCATCGACGCATCGGATTTCGCCGGGCCCGACAACGAAATCTTCCTCTCCGGTTACCGGAGGGCGGACCTGAACCTGGACGGATTCATCGACGCGTCGGATTTCGTCTACCCGGACAACAATATTTTTCTCGGCTCGAACGTACCGAATTGAGCCAGTCAATCATCGAAACCTTGCGCATGTTCCTGAGAATGGGAAATACGATTATGAAAAACATCACGCGCGCGCTCTTCGCGATGCTGTTCGCGGTCCCGGCATTCGCCCAGACCCCGACCTATAACCTCATCCTGAAAAACGACGCCCTGGTCGACTCGACGGCGTACGAGTTCGACATCTGGATCGAGAGGACGGGCGCCACGGAGTTCGAACTCGGCACCCTGCAGCCGATCATGACCTTCAACACCGGAATTTCCGCGGGAGCCCTGACCCTGACGCTGAACGGGGGCACGTCGTCACTCAATGCCTCGCAGGTGCCGACCACGATGTCGGTGACCGGGAATGAACTGAGGATCAATCCGAGGGTCCCCCCGGGTGCCGGTTCGGGCACCATCGTCCCCGTTTCCCCGGGCCTCCGGGTGGGGCGGTTCCGGATCTCCACCACGACGGCGTTCACCGCGCAGCAGGCGAACATCGGGTGGAAGGACAATACGAACCCCTTCACGAAGGTGTTCGCATACGACATTTCGGACCTCAACGTCGACATCACCGATTCCACGGGCCACCTGAATTCGCTCCTCAACGCGGGCCTTTCGCCGCCCGTCATCACGAGCACCACCCCGCGTCCATCCGCGATCGCCGGGACCCTCTATCGTGACACACTCCGGGCACAGGGGGGATCACCACCCCTGGCCTGGTCCGTGATCGGAGGAGCCCTGCCCCCGGGCCTCACCCTGGCTTCCACCGGCATCTCCAGCGGAACACCGACGACCTCCGGAACTTACAATTTCACGGTGAAGGTGATGGATCTGCCCGAGAACGCGGACACGGCGGCCTTCAGCCTCACCGTGAATCCGGGGGCGCCGACCCAGCTGGAATTCGTGCAGCAACCGACCGATGCGGTCGCGGGCGTGTTCATCGCGCCGCCGCCCACCGTGCGCCTCCGGGACAACGTCGGCAATACGGTCCCGACCGCCGGCGTCGCCGTCACGATCAGCCTGACGACCGGCAACGGCTCGCTCACCGGAAGTCTCACCGAGATCACCGGCGCCTCGGGCATCGCCACGTTCGACAGCCTTCGAATCGACCGCAAGGGGGTGAAGATCCTGACGGCGTCAAGCGGCATCACCTCTTCGGCCGCCAGCGGGTCGTTCACCATCCTGAACTCGAACGCGACCCAGGTGCGTGTCGAAACTGCGGCCGATGGGTCGGGGACCATCGTCACCCCGCAAAGCGTCGTTCCGCTCACCCCCCTCGTGGTCTATTCCATTACGCGTGACGCCTTCGACAATTTCGTCGAAAACGTGGCCGCGGGTACCTGGACCCTCCAGAACATCACCGGGGGTGTCGTCGCGGGCGACCTTGTCCCCTCAGGCGACAACCGCAGCGCCACGTTCACCGGACACCTGGCGGGATCGGCCGAGATCCGGGCCACCTCCCCCTCGCTCACGTCGGTACACTCCGGGACCATCACGGTGACCCCCGGGACGGCCCGTCGGCTGGCGTTCACGCAACAGCCCTCGAACGGCTTCGCCGGGGCGGTCATCACGCCGGCCGTCACCGTCCAGGTCCGCGATACCGCCGGCAACGCGGTATCCGTCCAGGACGTTTCGGTTTCGATGACGCTCACCTCCGGCACCGGAAACCTCGGCGGCACGATGACGCAATTGACCAACGCCGGGGGGCTCGCCACGTTTGCGAACCTGACCATCGACGCTCCGGGCCTGAAGGCGATCACCGCGGCGTCCCCGGGACTGACGTCGGCGGTCAGCAACAGTTTCACGCTGAACACCTACACGATCACCGCCACGGCGGGTCCGAACGGAACCATCACCCCCTCCGGCGCCATCGCCGTGAACTCCGGGGCATCGCAGGCGTTCGCCATCGCGGCCAACTCCGGGTTCCACATCGCGAACGTCCTCGTCGACGGGGGATCGATCGGCCCGGTCCCGAGCCACACCTTCACGAACGTCACATCGAACCACACGATCTCGGCCAGCTTCGTGCCGGACACGGTCGTCATCACCGTGCAGACCTCCCCGGCCGGCCGGAGCGTCCGCGTGGACGGCGTGCTGCTCACCGCCCCCCAGGTCTTCAACTGGATTTCCGGGAGCAGTCATACGATCGAAACGGACAGCGTCCAGACCGTCGGAAATACGCGCTACCTGTACCAGTCGTGGAGCGACGCGGGGGCCAGGAGCCACAGCGTCTCCCCCTCGACGAATACGACGTACACCGCCGCATTCGGCACCCAGCATTTCCTCACGATGACCGCCGGAACGGGCGGGATCGTCAGCCCGGCGAGCGACTGGAAGGACGCCGGCGCCGTGGTCCCCATCTCGGCCACACCGAATACCGGATATTCATTCACCGGCTGGACCGGCACCGGTTCGGGGTCGTTTACCGGGCCCACCAACCCGACGAGCGTGACCATGAACGGGCCGATCACCCAGAGCGGCAGTTTCGGGGCCAATACGATCTCGGTCACCGTCACGACGGTCCCCGCCGGCCGGCAGATCATCGTGGACGGCCTCCCCATGACGAGCCCCCAGGTCTTCAACTGGACGGCCACGCAATCCCACACGATCTCGGTCGACAGCGTCCAGGCGGGCGCGGCGGGCGTCAGGTATCTCTACTCATCGTGGAGCGACGCGGGCGCGCGCACACACACGATCACCCCGCTCACCGACAGCACCGTCACGGCGTCGTTCGCCACCCAGTATTTCCTGACGATGACGGCCGGGACCGGCGGCACGGCCGCCCCGGCGAGCGACTGGAAAAATCCCGGCGACATCGTCAACATCAGCGCGACCGCCTCCACCGGCTATACCTTCGCGAACTGGACCGGCTCGGGCACCGGATCGTTCTCCGGGACGACCAACCCGGTCAACGTCACGATGAACGGCCCGATCACGGAAACGGCCTCGTTCACCCCGAACCCGATCTCCGTCACCATCACGACGAATCCGGTCGGCCGCTCGATCATCGTCGACGACACGGTGTACACGAGTCCGAGGACCTTCAACTGGCTCGCCGCGCAGACCCACACCATTTCGCTGGACAGCATCCAGGCGGGCGCCCCCGGGACGCGGTACCTCTACACATCCTGGAGCGACGCCGGGGCCCGGACACACGCCATCACGCCGCTGGTGAGCGGAACCATCACCGCGTCGATGACGACACAGTATTTCCTGACGATGGTGGCCAACGCGGGAGGCACGGTCACGCCTGCGAGCAACTGGTTCAACGCCGGTTCGACGCCCCTCATCACCGGCATCCCCAACTCCGGGTTCATCTTCTCGAGCTGGTCGGGCATCGGAACCGGGTCATACACCGGCACCACCAACCCGCAGACCATCACCGTCAACGGGCCGGTCACGCAGACGGCCAACTTCGTCCAGCCCACGGTCAACGTGACCATCCAGACCAACCCACCGGGACGGACCTTCCGCGTGGACGGGAGCAGCCTGATCACGAACACCTTCACGTTCTCGCACAGCCCTGGCACGACGCACACGGTGGCCACCGACAGCCTCCAGGACCAGACCGGCGCATCGCGCTTCATCTGGACGAGCTGGAGCGACGGCGGGGCGCGATCCCACACGTTGGTCTACCCGGGGAAGGACACCACCTTCATCGTCAACTTCACCAGGCAATTCTTCCTCACGATGAACGCCGCGGCCGGCGGGACCACCTCGCCCCCGTCCGGGTTCTTCGACACCGCCCAGGTGGTGCCGATCTCCGCCACGCCGAACGCCTCCTTCAGCTTCACCGGGTGGAGCGGTACGGGAACCACGTCCTACACCGGCCCGAACAATCCCTCCACCGTCACGATGCACAGCGCGATCAGCGAAACGCCGAGCTTCACGCTCACCCCGATCAACGTGACGGTGCAGACCAACCCCCCGGGACGCAGCTTCGTCGTCGACGGGGTCACGTACACCGGCTCCCAGGCCTTCATCTGGTCGGCCACCGCCACGCATTCGCTCTCGACCACCTCGCCGCAGGGCGACACGGCGACGCGCCATCTCTTCGCGAACTGGAGCGACGGCGGAACGCAGACGCACAACGTTTCACCGCTCACCGACACGACGTTCACGGTGAACTTTTCGACGCAGCATTTTCTCACGATGGACGCCGGGACCGGATTCGGTTCCGTCTCCCCGGCGAACAACTGGTTCAACGCCGGTCAGACGGTCCAGATTTCAGCCACCCCGAACACCGGATATACGTTCGCCTCGTGGACCGGATCGGGCGCAAGCGCGTACACGGGACCCAATAATCCCCAGAACGTGACGATGAACTCCCCGGTGAGGGAGACCGCCAACTGGGCGGCCGGGACGGTCCCGGTCACCGTCACCACCATCCCGACGGGCCGCCCGATCATCGTCGACGGCGTCGTCCTGACAAGCCCGCAATCGTTCAACTGGACCACCGGTTCGACGCACACGATCTCCACCGACAGCATCCAGGCGACCGCGACCCCCGGCCTCCGCTACCGGTGGCTCTCCTGGGGCGACGCCGGCGCGCGCACGCACACGGTGGCCCCGGTGACGGGCACGACGTACACGGCGACGTTCCTGACCCAGTACCAACTCACGATGGCGGCCAACCCGGGCGGGACGGTGACACCCCCGACCGGTTGGTACGATTCGCTGACCAGCGTGGTCATCACCGGCATCCCGAACACCGGATACGGATTCACCACGTGGTCGGGCATCGGGACCGGCTCGTATAGCGGGTCGGCGAACCCGCGATCGATTACGATCGGAGGCCCGATAACGGAGACGGGCAACTTCGCCCAGCTTCCGGTCCAGGTGACGATCCAGACCAATCCCCCGGGCCGGACGTTCCGCGTCGACAACGGATCGCTGCTCACCAATACGTTTACCTTCACATACAGTCCCGGAGACGCGCCGCACTCGGTCAGCAGCGACAGCATCCAGGCGCCGGGACCCGACTCGCGGTTCATCTGGACGAGCTGGAGCGACGGCGGGGCCCGGAACCACACCATCCCCTACCCGGGGAGGGACACGACGTTTATCGTCAACTTCAGGAAGCAGTTCTTCCTGACGATGGCTTCCCAGTCCGGCGGTTCGGTCCTTCCGGCAAGCGGCTACTTCGACAGCGCGCAGACCGTGCCGATCAGCGCCACCCCGTCCGGCGGCAACACGTTCACCGGGTGGGTGGGCAGCGGCCCGGGGTCCTACAGCGGCCCCGACAATCCGGGGAGCGTCACGATGGACAGCGCCATCACGCAGACCGGGACCTTCTCGCTCTCGCCGATCGCCGTCACCGTGCAGACCAACCCGGCGGGACGCACCTTCATCGCCGACGGGGTGACGTACACCAGCCCGCAGACCTTCACCTGGTCGGCCACCGCGACGCATTCGCTTTCGGTCGCTTCGCCGCAGGGTGACACCGCGACCCGGTACCTTTTTTCGAACTGGAGCGACGGCGGAACACAGACGCACAGCGTGGCACCGCTCAGCGACACGACGTTCACGGTCAACCTGACCACGCAGTATTTCCTTACGACGGACACCGGGACCGGGTTCGGGGCCGTTGCACCGGCGGGCGGCTGGCACAACGCCGGGGCATCGGTGCAGATCTCCGCGACGCCGGACCCCGGCTACACCTTCGCCTCCTGGAGCGGCGTCGGCACCGGTTCCTACACGGGATCCGACAACCCGGCCACCGTCACGATGAATTCACCCGTGACCGAGACCGCGAACTGGGCGGCCGGAACGATCCAGGTCACCGTCACGACCGTCCCCCCGGGGCGGCCCGTCACCGTCGACGGCGTCGGGTACACCAGCCCGCAGACGTTCAACTGGACCACCGGCTCCCTCCACGCGATCGAAACCGACAGCATCCAGTCGAGCGGCGTGACCGGTCAGCGGTACCGCTGGCTCTCCTGGAACGACGCGGGCCCGCGGAGCCACACGGTCGCCCCCACGGCGCCGGCGACCTACACCGCCACCTTCGCCACGCAGTACCTCCTGACGATGGCGGCCAACCCGGGCGGAACGGTCTTCCCTCCCTCCGGCTGGCACGACGCGGGGAGTTCCGTGACCATCACGGGCATCCCGAACGCGGGGTTCAGTTTCTCGAGCTGGACGGGGCTCGGGAGCGGTTCGTACTCCGGCAATGCCAACCCCAGGGACATCAACGTCAACGGCCCCGTTTCACAGACGGCCAACTTCGTCCAGAACCCCTACCAGGTGACGGTGCGGACCGTCCCCGACGGACGGACGTTCCGGGTGAGCGGCACCAATTACACAACCCTCCAGACCTTCAGCGTTCCGCCCGGGAACCTCCTCAGCCTCTCCATCCCGATCAACCCGCAGGCGGGTCCCGCCGGGACGCAGTACGCCTGGGCGAACTGGAGCGACGCCGGGACCATCTCGCACAACTTCACGCCGATCAGCGACACGGTGATCACCGCGACCTTCACGACCCAGTACTTCCTGACCATGACATCGGGATCGGGCGGGTCCGTGTCACCCCCTTCGGGATGGAACGACAGCGGTGCGGTGGTGCCGATCACCGCGACCCCCACCGCAGCCTTCACGTTCGCGGGATGGACCGGTTCGGGCGCGGGCTCCTATTCGGGCCCGGTCAATCCGTCGGCGGTCACGATGAACGGACCGATCACCGAGACGGCGGCCTTCACCCTCTTTCCGATCACCATCCGGCTCCGTTCGGTCCCCCCGGGCCGCACCGTCGTGGTGGACAGCGTCCCGTATGTCACGCCGCAGGACGTCATCTGGACCAGCGGCACAACGCATAGCCTCGCCGCCGACTCGATCCAGGACGGGGCCTCGGGCGTGCGCCACCTCTGGACCGGATGGAACGACGGGAAGGCGAGGACGCATCCGGTGACCGGCCTTTCGGACACCACCTTCACCGCCTACTTCCGGGACCAGTACTACCTGACGACGAGTGCCGGCCCGGGCGGGACTGCCGCGCCCCCAAGCGCCTGGCACGACAGCGGCGCGAGCGTGCCGATCACGGCGGCCCCGGCCGCCGGGTACGGCTTCACGGGATGGACCGGGACGGGCACGGGGTCGTACACCGGCACGAACAATCCCGCCGCGGTGACGATGCTCTCACCGGTGTCCGAAGCCGCATCGTTCTCGCTCAATACGATCAGCGTCACGGTGAGGACGAACCCGGATGGCCATCCTGTGCTCGTGGACGACACACTCTACGCGAGCCCGAAGACCTTCCTCTGGCCGGCGGGTTCGAGCCACACGATATCCACAGACTCGGCGCACGCCCCCTCGGGCGGCACCAGGCTGGCCTGGAGCGCCTGGAGCGACGCGGGCGCGCGGACGCACACCATCGCCCCGGTCACCGACTCCACCTTCACGGCGACCCTCGGGACGCAGTACTACCTCACGATGAACACCAATCCCGGCGGCAGCGTCACGCCGCCGAGCGGATGGTACAATAACGCCCAAACGGTCACCATCACCGCGACACCCAGCAGCGGCTACACCTTCGCAAGCTGGAGCGGAAGCGGCACGGGGTCGTACAGCGGGCTGATCAACCCGAGGAACATCACGATGGGCGGCCCGATATCCCAGACGGCCAATTTCAACCAGAACACCGTGCTGATTACCGTCCAGACCAACCCGCCCGGGAGGAGCTTCCGGATCGACGGGACCTCCTACACGACGATCAACACGTTCAGCTTCCTCCCCGGCACGTCCCACACGTTTTCCGCCGATTCCATCCAGCCGGGCGTGAACGGGCGCCGGTATGTCTGGACGAGCTGGAGCGACAGCGGGGCGCGCTCCCACAACTTCGTCGCACCCGCCGGGGATTCCAGCGTGGTGGTGAATTTCGGCCTGCAATACGAGCTGGTCACGTTCGCCAACCCGCTGGCCGCGGGGACAATCCAACCACCGGGCCAGAGCTACTTCAACGTCGGCGACACCGCGAGCGTCCTCGCCCTTTCCAACGTCGGCTACGCGTTCACCGACTGGACCGGCAGCGTCAATTCGACGGCGAATCCCGTCCCGGTCGTCATGGATACGGCGAAGATCCTCGTTGCCAATTATTCGCCCGCCGCCACGATCGTCATCCGGTCAAATCCCCCCGGACGGACGGTCCTGGTGGACAATTTCGCGACCGTCACGCCCGACACGTTCAGCTGGCTCATGAATTCGACACACACCGTCGGCTCCATGACGCCGCAAAGCGGGGAAATCGCCACGCAGCACGTCTTCACCTCCTGGAGCGACGGCGGGGCGATTTCCCACAGCGTCACCGTGACGGGCGATCTCACGCTCACCGCCAACTTCCAGACACAGCACTACCTGTTCATCGGCTCCCAGGGTGCCGGGACCGTGCTGCCCGCGGAAGGGTGGTTCAATGAAGGCGTGACGGTGGAAATCTCTGCCGCGCCCGACTCCGAGTACGAATTCATTGAATGGAACGGTTCCGGACCCGGGGGGTACTCGGGATTCAGCAACCCGGCCATGCTGACCATGTCCGGATGGGCGACCCAGATCGCGAGTTTCGGGCACGCCCTGCCGCCGCCGTCGCTGACGGGCATCCCGGACGACGCGACGGATCAGCCGATCAGGCCGCGGATCAGCTGGAACCGCTATCCCGGCGCCGACACGTATATCGTCCAGGTCTCGACCGACAGCCTCTTCTCGCCCGCGTCGAACATCGTGGACAGCTCCGGCATCACCGACTCGACGCTGTTGCTGCCGGTCCTCGGGAACATCAGGCAATACTTCTGGAGGGTGAAAGCCCGCGTCGGCGGCGACATCACCCGGTTCTCGGAGGTGAGGGATTTCACGACGGTCGGCGCGACAATCGCCGTCACCTCCCCCGCCCTCAACTGGGGGACCGGCTACACCTACGACATTTCCTGGTCGGCTCAAAACCTCTCCGGGAAGGTGAACGTCCTCCTTTCGACCGACAACGGGCTCACGTTTACGGTGATCGATTCGGCCCTCGCCGGTTCCACGACCCGGTATTCGGTGCCTCTGCTGCAGCCGCCCTCGAATTTCTGCGTCATCAGGGTGGTGTCGGCCTCGAACGGCCAATTTTACGGCGACGGGAGGAGCTTCGCCATCCTGCCCGGCGCGCTGCCTCTCGTCATCCCCGTCTCCGCCACGATCCCGTTCCCGGCGGAGCCGACGATTTCAACGTTCTACCGGCTCGTGAGCCATCCGGGAGTTGTCGACACGACGATCCGGTTGTCGGCCCTCATCCCCGGCGTCCACCCCAAGGACTGGCGGATGTTCTCCGACAACGGCCGTCCCGACAACTACCTCAACGAGATGGGTCCGACGTCGAACTTCGAAACCGGGCGGGGGTACTGGCTGCTGAAACGGAACGACCTCGGAATATCGGCCAACATGGTGACGCCGGTCCTCGAAACGAACAACGCGGCCTACAGCATCAGGCTCCGTTCGGGCTGGAACATCATCGCCAACCCGTTCGACAGGCCGGGGTCGTGGAGCTCGATCCTCGCGCTGAACGGCCTCCCCCCGACCACGCAGCTCTACGGGTATGAGGGCAGCTATCAGCCCGCCGCGCTCCTCTACCCGTTCAGGGGATACTACTTCTTCAATTCGACAAACCTGACGGAGCTCAAGATCGCCTACCCCTTCGGCACCGCGATCCCGTCGGCGGCGGCGCGCCACGTGGAATGGGAACTGCGGATCGAGTACGGCTCCGAGGTGAACGACGACCCGGCGAACTTCATCGGTGTCGCCGCCGCGGCGTCCGAGGGGCTCGACGAGCTCGAGAGCCACAAGCCCCCGATCTTCCTCGACCAGGGCTTCCTCTACTTCAAGCGGCCGGAGTGGGACCGTGACTACGACCTCTTCAGCACCGACTTCCGTCCGGCGATCGGCGAGGGGCAGACCTGGGAATTCGAGGTCTCCAGGCAGTACGGCACGACAGGCACGCTCCGGTTCGACGGGCTCGACGCCATCCCGGCGGAATACGAGGTGTACCTGGTCAACCGGTACAACAGCGTTCCGGTGAACCTGAGGCAGAACCCGGAATACGCCTTCACGAGCGTCAGCACGACCATGCCCTTCAGGATCCTCGTCGGAACCGGCGGATATGTCGAACGCGAGATCGCGGCGGAGGTCCCCTCGGATTACGCGCTCGAGCAGAACTTCCCGAACCCGTTCAATTCGACGACATCGATCAGCGTCAAACTGCCGCGCGACGCGAAGATCCGCCTCGATGTCTATTCCGTGCTCGGCCAGCGGGTGGCGACCATCGCCGACGGCGAGTACGGCGGCGGGACGCACACGTTCCTCTGGCACGGGACCGACGACCGGGGGATGCCGGTCTCGAGCGGCGTCTATCTCTACCGGCTGCTGGACTCCGGGACACCGGTCGCGGCGCATAAAATGATTCTAGCCAAATAGGTGGGACATGATAACCAGCATGGATAAGCTCCGGAAACCGATCATCTACGGGCTCCTCCCGCTCCTCCTCTGCCTGATGGGCGGCGTTCCAGCCCTGGCGGGCGACGAACCGCGCGCCGACGAGGAGGTGCAGGGCACCAACATCCGTTGGGTGGTGAAGGACGATGTCATCATCATCAATTACGACCTGATGGAGTCGGTCGACATCAAGTACCGGGTCGACGTCATCATGAAGCGGGAGGGGGACGAGGCGTTCGCGGCGATCCCGCTCACGGTCGAAGGCGACATCGGCGAGGGATTTTACGCCGGAAAGAACCGCGAAATCCGATGGTATTACCGGAGGGATTACCCGAGCGGCTTCCAGGGGGCGGGGTATTACTTCGAGTTCCGGATCGAGAAGACCGGCGAGGACAACACGCTGCTCTATTACACGCTCGGCGCCGCGGCCATCGCGGGTGGCGTCCTGGCGTTCATCATCGGCGGGAGCCAGGAAAGTCCGCCGGTCGTCGGCATTCCGGGGCCGCCGGCGAGGCCCTGATACCGGGTTGTCCGGGCGAGTCCGGGCCGGCCGGCCGGGCCTCCCGTTCCTTGGAATACAACAGGGGAATCGTTAAATTCCCCTGTTCGTTCCTACTCCTGAGGCCGAATTCCACCGTGCGAGTGTTTTTTGGCGCTATCGTCTAACGGTTAGGACGTAGCCCTCTCAAGGCTAAAATACGGGTTCGATTCCCGTTAGCGCTACACCCCCCCTACCTGATCAGCACGAACTTCCCGACCTGCCGCCCGTACTGCGACTCGACGGTATAGACGTAGATGCCGCTCGCCAGGGCCCGATTGCTCGAACTCAACAGGTTCCACTCGAGCTCCCCCTTGTCGGGCTGGCCCGCGGGGGCTTCGTACTCGAGCGTCGTGATCTGGTCCCCGGTGAGGCTGAAGACCCGGATGGTGCATTTCCTCGGGAGGTGGATGAACTTGATCAGCCGCTTCGTCTCGTCCCAGTCGCGCCCGCGCCCCTCCCATCCCCCGTTCTCGAACGTGTAATCCTGGTCGACCCGGTAGGGGTTGGGGACGACGATCACTTCGTCGAGCTTGTCCGATGCGGAAAAGGCCAGGTCCACCCGGAGAAGGTTTTCGCTGAACGCCGACTCCGGGCTCTCCGAATAGAGGGTGTCGCGCGTGATGCCCCCCGACGGGCCGGGCCGCTCCACGACCGCGATGTCGGGAATGCCGAAAGACGTCACGGCGTACCAGTACCGCTTTCCCCTCACCAGCGGCGAATCCACGTAAGCGCTGTCGAGGCCGACGTCGTAGGCGAACCCGTCATCGGGAATGTCGAACTGCCTGATCATCGTGAAACTCGAACGCTCCGGAGTGTCGCCGGGATCCTCGCTCCTGTAGAGGCGGTACCCCTCGAACGTCCTCCCCCCGGGGACCATCCCCAGCGAATCGCAGGTGTGTCCCGTGGAGCACCCGGGGTTGAGCCCGGGATCGTCGCACGGCGGGTTGACCCTCCGCCAGTGGTCGGGGGGAAACCGCTCCGCGAGCTTGTTGGAATCGTCCCAGGTCTGGAGCGGGTCGATCGGCCCGACGCTCCCCCCCCATTCGAGCTTCACGCTCTGGAACCCCTCGGTGTGTTTCAACGAGGGAGAGGGCGGAATGACCGGCTGGACGAACCCGCGCCTGAAGAGTTTGACGGCCTGTTCAGCGTTGCTCTTCAGGTTGTTCGGGCCGTCGTCGACACCCTCGCCGCCCACAAGCGCGATCGAAATCTTGAGCGTGTCGCCCGGCGGGAACGACTCGAACGGTCCGAACGAAAACAGGAACCTCGTGTCGGAGGGGGAGGTCGGAGATTCGCACGGCGCGATCAGGTTGCCCGGGAACGGTTCGCCGCTCATCCAGCTGTAGAGCGTCGAATCGTCCTGGTTCGGGATCTGGCGGGTCGTGAAATTGAACCACTGGAAGATGAATTTCAACTCGCTCAGCGGCCTCGGCGTGGCGATCACCGAAATGCCGAGCGGAGTCGATCCGCGGTCGATCGGATTGTGGATGTACGCCGTGAGCAGGGAATCGAAGTAACAGGCGAAGTTCCGGTTGGCATAGTCGCCGGTCGCGACCGGTCCGACGTCCATGTCGATGAAGAACCCGACATAGACGTCGGTGATCGTCTTGTTCGACGTGTTGATGAAATAATAATCGAACGGGATGACGGCGTTGGCGTAGTTCCCGGCCCAGGCGTACGATTTCTGGATCACCTTGATGCCCATCGGGAAGTGCCCCGCGGGAACGTCATTGTCGTCCCGGGCCGAGCAATAGAGGTCGTTGTCGGAAATGGCGGCATAATCCTCGTCGACGTGGGGTTCGCCGTGGTCAGGGACGCCGTTTTTCTCCGTGTAGGCGTCGGGGTCGTCCTTTCTCCTCAGGTTGCCGCCCGCGTCGGGGTGGCAGCGGTCGGTCCCGGATCGATCGTAATTGTCGAACGCGGGGTCGGGGTTGGCGGCGGCGTCGTACCCGCCGAGGCATCCCGTTTCGTTGATGTCGGCGATGCCGTCGGACCCGACGTCGTCCGTGGCCTGCACCCAGTCGCCGTCGTTGTCGAGCCCGTCCAGGTCGTCCTCGTCGGTGAGCCCGTCGCCGTCGTCGTCGCAGCCCCGCCGGTTCGGCTCCGTGACGCTGTCGGCGACCGATGTGCGCCAGATCCGTTCGCGCAGTGGATGCCGCGGATCGGGCCTGAAATATTTTTCGCCGTTGTTGCCGTTGTACCCCTCGCTCACCCTCCGGGCGCCGTCCACCTTCCCGCCGATCCAGGGCCCGCCGCCGTAGAGATGCTCGATCCCCGATCCCGCGGGGTATTCCAGCCCGTACTTCGGGTTCTCGGGGATGCAGCCACCCGTCTGGCAGTCCCACGCCTGCAGGCCCATCGTCATCTGGTTGCTGATCCAGACGCGCATGTCGTACCCCTGGAGGGCGCGTTTCGCGTATGTTACGGCTGGCTTCGCGGTTGAATGCCGGTGGTCCTCGCCGGCGATCCCGGGATGGACGAGAATCGCGAAGAGGGATAAGAGGGGGGTATATTTCATGGTCGTATCTCCGGGGAGGATCGGATGGCTCGGAACGGAACTACCGGAATGTACCCCCCGAACGGAAGAAAATCAAGTATCGGAACCCCGCCCACTCGTCGGCGCGGGACGGGCCGGCCGGGAAACGCGGATTGAACGAGGGTGAAATATTGGATATCTTGATCGAACAATGGCATTGAGCAGACACATTTTCGGTGCGGCCGCGCTGCTCCTCGCCGCGGCGCCACCCGCCGGAGCGCAATCGAAGAGTCCCGTCCTGAAAGACCCGGCCGCGGGAAAAAGTCCCTTGTACCTGAAGGTCGACCGCTCCAACGAGGCGCTGTTCGACGCCTTCATGCTGGTCAGGAAGGCGAACGGCGGAGACCCCGTCGCCCAGCACGAGCTCGGGCTCCGCTACCTCCAAGGGGAGGAATTTTCACCCGACACGCCGAAGGCCGCGCATTGGATCTCGAGCGCGGCCGGTCACGATTACCTGCCGGCCGTTTTCAATCTCGGAATCCTGAAAAATAATGGTTGGGGGACCGAATGGGACCCCTTCGGGGCTTACCAAAACTTCAGGAAATGCGCGGAGCGGGGAATGCCGGAGGGGATGTACATGACCGGCATCCTCCACACCGACAATCTGGTCGTCCCCCGCAACTATCCCGAAGCGTACCGGTGGCTCGGCGCCGCGGCCGACTCGGGAAACGCCTACGCCCGGGAGGTGCTCGGGTATTTCGAAAAGGCCGGTCTGATGCCGCTGATGCGCCGGAATGACGGGACCAACGCCGCTGGCGATTCCGCGGCCCGACCGGCGACGTCACCGGGGCGGAGTCCGGCGGGGCCCAACCGGTCCGGCGCCCCCGCTTCCGTCTGGGAGCCCGTCTACCTCGACTTCACCGCCGATACGCTCGCCGATCCGGACGACAGCACCATCGCCGCCGAGGCGCTCCGGTTCGCGATCGACACCGGATCGATCGATGGATCATCCCCACTCGCGGCCGATTCGACGACCCTTCGCAGGCTCGCGGACGAGGCCGCGGCGGGAAGCCCCGAGGCGTTAACGTTCCTCGGACGGCGTGCCGACCGGGGGGCGCGGTCGGCCCCGGAGAGGATCGACGCGGCGTTCCATTATCTCCGCGCGATCAGGTGCGAATCGAGATGGGCCCCCGTCCTCCTCTGGCGGCTGGCGGACCGCGGCCCGCTCACCGACGACCTGACGGCCGCCCTGCCGCGCGGCGACCCGAAGGCGGCGTACGTCTGGGCGGGACTGATCGCCCGTGGATTCGACGACCGGCTCACCGGGGAGCAGGCGCTCGCCCGCCTGCGCGGCGCCGCGCGCTCGGGGATGCCGGACGCGCTCGTCGAGCTCGCCGCCTGGTACGACGCGGGGTATGTCGTCCCGGCGAACGGGGCGACGGCCGATTCGCTGATGGAGGTCGCGTCGGGGCTTGGGAGCAGCGAGGCGAAATTGCGGTTGATGATGAAGTCGCTCCGCGCGGGAGCGACCGCGCCAACCGATTCCTCGCTGATCCCGTCGCTGGAGAGGATGCGGGACGAAGGATCGGTGCTCGCGCAGGTGCTGCTCGGATACTGCCACGAGGCGGGCCGCGGGCTTCCGGTCAGCATCCCGCGGGCGGTCGACTATTATCGAAAGGCGGCGCAGCGGGGAAGCCGGACCGCCTACGACGCGCTGAAGATGCTCTACGACGCGCGACGCCCGCCGGGGAGCGGGTTCGACTCCGCCGGCCGGGGGGATTGAGGGGCGGTGTGAACCGCACGGATTGAACCGGGGGGCCGGCCATCCCCTCAGTCCCGGCGGAGCCAATTCTCCAGTATCCTCCGCCCGAGCGGCGACATTACCGACTCCGGATGAAACTGCACGCCGTGCAGGTCGTACTCGCGGTGCGACAGCGCCATCACCTCCCCCTCCGCGGAGACCGCCGTGATCCTGAGCCGCTCCGGGAACCCCTCAGGCGACACCGTCCACGAATGGTAGAGACCCACATCGATCCGCACCGGAAGTCCCCCGAAGAGGTAGCACTCCCGGTCGGTGATCGTCACGCTCCGGCGCACCCCGTGGTCGGGCCGGGGGAGCCTCAGGAGTTTGCCGCCGTACACTTCCGCGATCGCCTGATGCCCGAGGCAGACCCCGAGGATGCTCTTGTCGGGGGCGTGGTCCCTGATCAGGTCGCGGATTCCCCCCGCCTCCGACGGTATTCCCGGCCCCGGCGAGATCAGGACCTTCCGGTACCGGGCGATCTCCTCCCCCCCGACGGCGTCGTTCGGCAGGAGACGGAAGCCCCGGCCCGCGTCCGCGATGGCGGCGGTCAGGTTCCGGGTGAACGAATCATAGTTGTCGACGACCAGGACGTCGTCACTCATCGGCGATTGAACGCGATAGTTCTTTGTCGTAACTTCAATGTACTACAATTGGCGCGTGATGAGCAAGCGGGAAGAAGCGATACGGCGGATGAACGCTCTCGGGGAGCGGGGCGTACCATTTTTCTTCATGGTCGATTTCGGGATGGAGGACCCGATCGTCCTCACGCCGGGTGAGGCGTCCGCGCGGGGGATATTCTATCACATCGGCGGGGCGACCAACGCCGGTTCCGGCGCCGGCAACGCCCCCGCGTCGCGGCCGTTCCGTTTCGAGTCGCGTCCGGTCCCGTACGCCGAATACGCGCGCGCCTTCGACGCCGTTCGGGCGGAGATCGACGACGGCAACACCTACCTCCTCAACCTGACATTCCCGACGCCGGTCGACACCGACCTCACGCTCGGGGAGATTTTCCATACGCGCGCGGCGAAATACCGCGTCCTCCACGCGGGGCGTTTCGTCTGCTTTTCTCCGGAGCCGTTCGTCCGCATCGCCGGGGGGACCATCTCCTCGCGCCCGATGAAGGGCACCATCGACGCCGCCCTCCCCGACGCCGAAGCGAAACTCCTGGCGGACCCGAAGGAACTCGCCGAGCACACCACCATCGTCGACCTGATCAGGAACGACCTGAACGGCGTCGCCTCCGGCGTCACGGTCGAACGGTTCAGGTACGTCGAACGGGTCGCGACGCACCGGGGGGCGATCCTCCAGGTGAGTTCGCTGATCACCGGCCGGCTCCCCGCGGACCACCGGGACCATCTCGGCACGATATTGTTCGCGTTGCTCCCCGCGGGGTCGATCTCGGGCGCTCCGAAACGGAAGACGGTCGAGATCATCCTCCGGACGGAAACGGCGCCGAGGGGGTTCTTTACCGGGGTGGCCGGCTATTTCGACGGCACCGCGCTCGACAGCGGGGTCCTGATCCGGTACATCGAGGCCGCCGACGCCGGCCTCCGTTACCGGAGCGGCGGGGGCGTCACGGCGATGAGCGACCCCCGGTCGGAATACGACGAGATGATCGCAAAGGTCTATGTCCCCGCTGTTTGAGACGATGAGGATCGCCCGGGGCAGGCTGTGGCACGCCGCCTACCACAGCGCCCGGATGAATGGAAGCCGTCGCGCGCTCTTCGGCTCCGCCGACCCGATCGACCTGGAGAAGGCGGTCACGGTCCCCGCCGGGCCGGGAGACGGCGTGCTGAGGTGCAGGGTGGATTATGGTGAAGGGATCGACGCAATATCGATCACGCCATATGTCAGGAAAAATGTGAACACATTGAGGATGGTGGAAGGCGAAGGGCTCGACTACGCCCATAAATATTCCGACCGCTCCGCGATCGATCGCCTCCTGGCCGGCGCGGGGACCGACGACATCCTGATCGTCCGGAACGGCCTGGTGACCGACGCGTCATACGCGAACGTCGCGTTCAGCGACGGCGACGGGTGGCTCACCCCTGCCTCCCCCCTCCTCGCGGGGACGACGAGGGCCCGGCTTCTCGACGAAGGCCTCATCCGGACCGCCGAGATCAGGGCCGACCGGATCGGCGATTACGGGGCCGTGGTCCTGATGAACGCGATGCTCGGCATCGACCTCGACCATCCGGTCCCGGTGGAACGGATCCTCCGGCCGTAAACGGCCCGGCGCCGGCCGGCGGGTTACAGCCGGACCTCCACCACCTTCCCGCTCTTGCGGCTCTCTTCCGACCGGAACGCCATCAGGTGGCTTTCCATCGAAGCGCCGATCGTCGACGTCAGCAGTTCCGGCTTCTGCTGGGAAACCGCCTGGATGAAGTCGTGCACCAGGCCGTAATCCCCACCGCCGTGTCCCGAGGCGATCTTCGAATTCTCGTTCGTGTTCCAGCGGGCGGTCTCGTCGGTCCTGAAGTTCGACACGTGCAGGTCGTCCTCGTCGCCCACGATGTCGCCCATCGATCCCATGATCCTCGTCCGCCGGCCGGCGTAACTGGTGTGGGCCTCCATGTTGAACGTCACGGTGATGTCGTCGTCGAATTCCATCATCACCGTCTGGTGGTCCACCACGTCGTTGTCGGAGCGGTAGACGCAGCGTCCGTACGGCCCGTTTTTCAGGTGCTCGAGGATCGCCGGCCCCTTGTCCCCCTCCGCCGGAAGGTCCATGTGTCCGAGCCTGATCCGTTTCCGGTGGTAGATCTTCAGCGCGCTGTAAGGGCACTCCGCCTCCACCGCGCACCCGTCCGTGCAGCGCGCGGTGCTGCCGGCGGGGGCGTTCGCCTCCCTGAACCAGCTGAGCGACCCGAACGACGCCGTCTTCCTGCACGGCTTCCCGATCACCCAGCGGAGGATGTCCATGTCGTGGCACGACTTCGCCAGCAGCATGAAGTTCGATTCGTCGGTGCGACGCCAGTTGCCGCGGACGAAGGAGTGCGACATGTGGATGTGCTCGACCGGCTCCATGTGCTGGACGCTGATGACCCTCCCGATCGCGCCCGAGTCGACCACCTCTTTCATCTTGCGGAAGTAGGGCGCGTACCGGAGCACGTGGCAGACCGCGACGATCCGGTTGTTCTTCTCCGCGAGGGCGAGGATCTCCGAACATTCCTCCCAGGTCTGGGCGATCGGTTTTTCGAGGATCAGGTCGTAGCCCATCGCAAGCGCGGCCATCGCCGGACCGTGGTGGAGATGGTCGGGCGTGGTGATGAGGACCGCGTCCGCGAACTTCGGGACGTCGAAGATGTGTTCCCATGTCTTGAAGCGGTACCTCTCCTCGATCCCGTATTTCGCCGCGTAGCGGTCATTCCGCAGTTCGACCGGCTCCGCGACGCCCACCATCTTCATTTCGTCGGGATACTTCAGCGCGTACGACGAGTAGGTGTTGCCCCTGTTCCCCGCGCCGCAGACGATCGCGGTCATCGGCCTGCCGGGCGGTCGGAAGGCGGGATTCGGCGTGATGACGATGGGACGCGCTACGAGCTCGGCAAGGGCCGGGCCGGCGACGATGCCGCCGGTGACCGCGGTGCCGACGCTCCGCAGCCAGGTTCTACGGGACCATTCAGGTTTCATGGTGTGCTCCGGGATGAAAGATTGGCAATCGGATTCCGGGACGCGACGCCGGGTGCCGCGGGGCCGGTGGAACGATCGCTGAATTGTACGGAAATTTATTTTAAAAGACCCCGAACAACCGGTGGGCCAGGAAATAAATCACCCCCACCGTCGCCACCCAGCCGACGAGGTCGAGGAAAAAGCCCGTTTTCATCATATCGCGGAGGGGGACCCTCCCGGTGCCGTACACGAGCGCGTTCGGCGGGGTCGCGACCGGGAGCATGAAAGCCATCGAGGCCGCCGCGGCGGCCCCGACGGCGATCATCACCGGGTCAACCCCCGATTGCGCCGCCACCGTGATGACCACGGGGACGATCATCGATGTCACGGCGGTGTTCGACGTGATCTCCGTGAGGAAATCCACCACCACCACCACCACGACGAGCAGCAGCAGCGGGGTCGGCGCGCCGAAGAGCTCCACCGCGGGTACGACGATCCAGGAGGCGAGCCCGGAGCGAAACATCGCGTCGGAGAGCGCGATCCCGCCGCCGAAGAGGATGAGCGTCCCCCAGTCGACGAATTTCGTGTCCTCCCATCCGAGGATGAATCCCTTCCCGCGCCCCCCCGAGGGAAAGATGAAGAGCGCCACGCCGCAGATCAGCCCGATCGAATATTCGTCGACCCAGGGGAGGGCCTTCGCGATGCCCGCGGGCAGGATCGTCTCCCAGAAGGGATTGCTCACCCAGAGAACGATCGCACCGGCGAGGACGCAGAGCGTCCCCTTCTCCCCTCCGGAGAGCGGCCCGAGGGCCGCATACTCTTCGCGCAACCTGTCCCGTTCGCCGGTGAGCCGGACGATCTCGGGCGGATGGCGCCGCAGCAGGAGGAGCCAGGCGGCCGGGACCATCAGCGCCACGTACGGGACGCCGAATGCCATCCAGTCGAGGAACGACACGGGGTCGTATCCAGGCGTCGACCCCAGCGTCGAATTCAGGATGCCGAGCGCGATGCCGTTGGGCGGCGACCCGATGATCGTCGCCACCCCGCCGATCGAGGCCGACCAGGCGATGCCGAGCATCACCGCGGTGCCGTACCGGGAATTCCCGGGCTCCGTTTCGAACATCGCGAGGAGCCCCACCCCGATCGGGATCATCATCGCGGCCGCGGCCGTGTTCGAGATCCACATCGAGAGGAACGCGGTCGCGCACATCATCCCGAGGAGGATCGTCCTCGAATCGCCTGCGATGCTCCCCCTGGTGAGGAACCAGAGGGTGAACCTCCGGTCGAGGCCCCATTTCTGCATCGCCGCGGCGAGCAGGAATCCGCCGAGGAAGAGGAAGATGACCGGGCTGGCGTAGTGCCGGAGGACGTTGACTGGCGCGAAATGATAGAGATCGGGGCCGGAGATCCCCGAAACGTGGAAGAGCGGGAGGAGCACCGCCGGCAGGAGCGCCGTCGCGGGCAGCGGGACCGCCTCGGTGAACCACCAGACGACCATCAGCAGGAGGAGCGCCAGGACCGACTGCATCGCCGCGCCGAGCGCGTCCGGCGCGGCCGGGGCGCCGGAGGCGGCGATCATCTCCGAGGCGGTGCCGACGAACGAATTGAATGTCGGGAGGAGCTGCAGGAACACGAAGAGGACGATGCCGGCGATGAATCCCGCGCGCTGGGTCCTCGTCCCTGGCCTTCCGGGTGTCGATGGGGGTTCCGTCATCCGGTCACGCGGTCCGAAAACCGAGATCACTGAACATTCGCACCCGATCCGGCGCCGGTTTCACCGTCGTCGCATGAAACTCGCGCCGGAGCGGATAGTTGTTCCTGAGGCCGATGAAATAACCGGGCCGATCGGCGGGGGGCATCGACGCGATCTTCCTCATCGCGGCGTCGTCCCTCATGATCGGGTAAGAGAGCCTCACGATCCGCCTGAGTTCGGCCTCCGGCTCGGCTTCCGGTCCCGCGAGCGGCCCCGGGGGCCGCGCATCGGCCTCGATCCACGCGTGTCCGGGGGCCGTGAGCCGGCCCGCCGGGTCCCATTCCTTTTTCCATCCGAAATGGCCGCAGAGCGCCTCGTACATCATCATCGACGCGGCAAGCTTCGCGTCGGCGGAGTACCCCGCGATGTGCGCGGTCGCGATCGTCGCACGGTCGAGCAGCCCGGGATCCACGCCGGGTTCCTCCTCCCACACGTCGATGACCGCGCCGCGAAGGCGGGAGTCGCCGAGGGCCCGCGAGAGCGCCGCCGTCTCCACCACCGCGCCCCTGGAACTGTTGATCAGGAACGCCCCGCGCTTCATCGCGGCGATCCTGTCGAGGCCGAAGAGATGGTGCGTGGGGTCCGGGCCGCCCTTCGTGAGGGGCACGTGGAGCGTCACGATGTCGCAATCCATCAGGTCGTCGAGCGGGGAGAATCCGGGGAGGCCGGAGCGGCGCTCGAGCGGGGGGTCGTTCACGAAGGTCGCCATCCCGAGCGCGCGGGCCTTCGCCGCGACCCTGCTTCCGACGTTCCCCGCCCCGACGACCCCGATCGACCTGCCCGCCAGGGGGAATCCGAAGCGCTCGGCAAGTTCGAGCAGCGCGGCGACGATGTATTCCGACACGGCGTTGGCGTTGCACCCCGGGGCGTTCGCGAACGCGATCCCGCGGGCGGCGAGCCACTCCGTGTCCACGTGGTCAAACCCGATCGTGGCCGTTCCCACGAAGCCGACCCGGCTCCCCGAGAGGAGACGCCCGTCCACGCGGGTGGCCGACCGGACGATCAGCGCGTCGGCGTCCTTCGCCAGCGCGGGAGTGATCAAGGGTCCGCTGACCCTGACCACTTCCGCCCGGCCGGCGAACATCGAATCCATGAACGGCAGGTCGATGTCGGCGACGATCTTCACGCCACGGTACCGAGCAGTCTCACGAAGGCCTCCACCTTCGCGGGATCGACGACGCCCTCCCGCGCGAGGAAAACACCCCTGCCTGCCTCGTCAGACGAGGTGACCGCGCTCCCGACGTGCACCTCCCTCACTCCAGAATCCGCCACGATGCGCGCGACCCGGGAGAGGGTGATGCGGCCTCCGGCCATCACCGCGATACGGTTGCCGGCCGACTCGACGAGTTCGCCGAGCCGGGCCCTCCCGGCGAACGCCGTCCGGGGTCCGCCGCTGGTGAGCACGCGGTCGACACCGAGGTCCGCCAGCACCCCGAGCGCCCGGCCCCGGTCGGCGATCTGGTCGAAGGCCCGGTGGAACGTCACGTTCATCGGGCGCGCGGCCCGGAGGAGGCCCGACATCGCGGGAGCGTCGACGGTTCCCCGCGCGTTCAGCACGCCGATGACGACGCCGTCCGCTCCAAGCTCCCTCGCGGCCAGGACGTCCCTCCGCATGATCGCGAGTTCGTCGCGCGAATATCGGAACCCGCCCGGCCGGGGGCGCACGAGCACGTGCACCGGAATCCGCAGCTTCGCGCAGACGCCCGCGATGAGGCCGGAGGAGGGCGTCACGCCGCCCGATTCCATCGCGACGCAGAGTTCGATCCTGTCCGCGCCGCCCGACTCGGCCGCCAGGGCCGACGCGAGAGAATCGACGCAGATTTCAAGGCGAATGTTGTTCACGGTCCGGTAGTTGTCGTGTGCCCGGGCGCGGGGGACGGACCGTCAGCGCACCGAACGGTGCCGCCCGACGATGAAATCGCGCAGCGCCCAGAGCGCCACCGTCGGCCGCGTCCTCACCTGCCAGATATTGTAGGGAAGATACGGATATCCGTATGGAATGTACACGCGGAAGGGGACGCCGAAACCAGACGCGATGCCCGCGCAGTTCTGCGGCAGCCCCGAAATCTGCTCCATTTCGCAGGCCGTGGCTGAAGCCCCGAGGACCGACAACGATTCGCGGGCGACGCGACGGTCGTGGGTGGCGACCGCCACGGTCGTGCCCTTCCCGGCAAGCGACTTCGCGAGGCCGATGAACGCCCGGCCGGTGTCGCCGATGGGCCCCTCCGGATCGGCCCACTGCCCCTTGACGATGCGGACCGCGACCCCCATCGCGGCGAGCCGCATCGCGTCCAGCGTGCTGCGCCTCCATCCGGCCGGGACCGTCGACCCGAGGTTCGGGTGGGTCGCCGCCGCCCGCTCGACGGTGGCCATCGTCCGGTCGGCCGTATCGGGACCGATCGAATCGCAATGGACGCGCACGCCGGCGTCCCTCCCCCGGGCGAGGAGCCCGGAGAAGAGCGCCCCGTCGAAATCGATGGTGGAGAGCTTGATGGAAACATACGCGTCGAGCCGGCGCGCGATGATCGCGTCGATCGCGGAGCAGTAGGTCGAAAAATTTTCCCGCGGGGTGCTGTCGGGGGGTACCCATGGACCGAGGACGCACGACCATCCCCGCGCCGCAAAAATATCCGCCAGCCTCAGCGCGTCCTCCACGGCCGGACCGGCAAGGTGGCTTGCCGCCAGGCGGCGTCCGACGATGCGGCCGAGCGCGGAGATGGCTCAGCCCCCGACGTCCGTCCGGGCGACGTCCGTCCGGGGGTGCCTCGTCCGTGCGAGGTGCGTCCGGATGGTCGCGTGGACGCGGTCCGAGAACGCGAGCGTGAGGTTCAGCAGCCGCCGCGCGGGCACGCGATCGATCGACCGGGAATAGTACTTCCGAAGCCTCGGGCTCCAGATCTGGAGCCAGCCCTCGTTGCTCCCGAGGAACTCGACCGACTCCAGCCCGTCGTCGAACGCCCGTTCCAGGACTTTGTACATCAGGAGGATGCCGGGGGAACAGTGGGCGAACCGTTCGTCATACCCGATCTTGAGGAGCCAGTACCGGCCTCCGTACACCAGCGAGTATTGCGCGGCGACCGGGTCCCCGCCGATCCGCAGGAACGACAATCGGAGCATCCCCCGCCTTGCCGCCTCCGTGCCATAGCGTTCGAAAAACGCGCGGAGGCGATGATCGGTCCGGAGGGCCGTTCCGAGTCTCGCCTTCCAGCCTTCCCCCTCGACAGCCACGAATTGTTCGAAGAGGGGACTGAATTCAGCCTCACCGGGGGTGAGCAGATCGTACGCGACCTTCCCCTCCGTGTCGGCCTTCCGGACCGCCCTCCGGTGCGCGGAGCGCCATTTGGGGGTGATCGTACCATAGAACGCCTTCCACGACCCCTCGATCCGTATCCAGGGTGATGTGGCGAGCGACTTCCGGATCTGTGCGGCCGAACCCCCGGCGATCGAGGAGAGTTCTGACGCGAGGAGGGGGTCATCCACCCTGCCGAGCTTCGCCGGCGTCCCCGACGCGGCCACTTCCCCCAGAACGCGGCGCAGGTGGACCGGATGATCGTAGAGGATTCCGGATGGTTCACACAGGACCGCGGACCCGATGAACTCGAGCGATTTCATCCCGAAGCGGCGGCGCTCGACGAGGGGGGCTATGGCAACGACCTCGTCCCCCGTCCTCAGGACGAACACCCGGGGAAGATCGGACGGATGGAGCGTGTTCAGGGCGGCGAGGAACCAGTCGTGGGTGAGGACAGGCGTGGAAAACCGGGCGGCGAGCCGGTCCCATGCGGGGCCGAGGCCCCGGACCCCCTCAATCGTGGAGACGACTTCCAGGCGCGTGGACGGTGTGGGCAAGGTAAACCGGTCGTGGATGATCCGTGAACGGCATTGTACCGATTTGAACCGTCAATGTCAATCGGGGGGCGGCTCAGTACTCCTCATCGTCGCCATCGGGCCGCTGCGTTTCGACCTGCGCGCGCACCGGGGGGGCCTGCTGCCCGCGCCGGGCCGGCGGATGGTCCCTGCGTTGCAGTTTCTGACGGCGGTCGCGGACGCCGAGACCCGACCGGTAGAGCAGGGGCACCTTGAATTTGACACTCGAATCCACGCTGTGTCCGAGCGGCTGCAGCAATCCGGTGTCGTAAAGCGCCCTGATCGCCTCGTCGCCGTTCGGGGTAAGCGGTGAGAAGAGCATATAGAGTTCCTCACGGTGGAACGTGGCCGAATCGCTCCCGCGGAAGACGTCAAAATGCTTCGAAAGGTGCGGGAATTCCGAGTAGAGGTACGTGTCACACCGGTACGAGGAGATCATCACGAACGCCTCGCGGAGGGCCTTGGGGCCGATCAGGTGCGTGGAAAGGTGCGCCCCCGCCTCCCGGTTCATTTCCCGCTGTTTTTCCACGGCGCGGTTTCCGAGGTGGATCAGTTCGCGCGGGAAACTGCTGCCCGTGCCGTCGTTGAGCCTGCGGAGGATCCATTGGTGCGTCGGCGTGGAGTTCGAGTTCGACTGCGCCGCGTGGGAGCCGTGCGCGCCGGTGCTCCCGGACCCATGGCCGCCGGCCGCCTGTCCGATTCCGGAATCGGGCGTTCCTGCGGAACCGACCAGGACCCCCGTTCCCGCCGGGGTTCCGGCCTGCGCGAGGCCCGCGCCGTCGCTCCGGGGACCCCCCATCGTCGGCTCGAAGATCGCGTAGAACACCTTGAGGACGTAATCGTCCGATCCGAGGATGACGGACGGGACATCCACTTTTTCCCTCACCGTCTCCTGGCAGTACGCCCTGACGTGGGGATCGTCCACGGCGCGCGCGACGAGCAGTTTCAGGAGCAACGACCCCCTCCACTTCATTTCGCTGCTGTACGTGACAAGGTGCGACTTGTTGACGATATGCAGCTGACGGAAGATGTCGTTCCTCAGGAAAATCTTGAGATGGATGTTCTTGAAGTGGTTGCCGTACTGCACCAGGAGCTGCACCAGCCCGGTGATCGAGGCCTTGAGTTTCGCGAAGTCGTCCACGAACAGGAGATCGAGCTTGTCGAGCATCATCCACGCGAGGCTGTTGGTTTCGCGGAGGACGATGTCCACGTGTTCGAGGAAACCGATGATGCTGACGCCGGTGTGATCCTTGAACCGGACGTTGCCGTCGGTGTCGGCCTGCGAGCGCCGCGCGCCGGGGCCGAACAGGCCGGAGATTGCGCCCTTCAGCTTCGACATCGACCGCTTTTCCTCGCGCAAACCGAGCGACACGAGGACCCGCTCGAGCGTTTCGAACGATTTTTTCAGGTTCGGCTTTTCCGTTTTTTCGACGAACTCGCGGACTTTTTCATCGTTCACCAGCCGCTGCGCGCCTTTCATGCCGAGGTAGAGGAGCCAGAAATCCCTGAAATCATCGACGGTCGTGGGGCCGAGTTCCTTCAGCGACACGATCGGAACGTCTTCCTCCGTCTGCAGCCCGTAGGCGG
This sequence comes from uncultured Chlorobiaceae bacterium, assembly GCA_964596065.1. GTDB lineage: Bacteria > Bacteroidota > Ignavibacteria > UBA10030 > SZUA-254 > SZUA-254. The sequence goes on from CAZQSM010000006.1 coordinate 48,574, forward strand.
CGATGCAATGGATCTCGTTGTAGTTTTTCGGCAGGAGCGGCCTCACCTTCGAGATATCCTCGATGAGGAGCCGGCAGATGGCGCTCTTCCCGGAACCCTTGTTCCCGACCAGCAGGGTGTGCTGCGCCTGGAGCATGCTCCGGAGCATCTCGGTCCCGATGAAACAGGTGTTGAACCGGTCGTCCGATTCTCCGTCGACACGGCCAAAATTGAGGCAAACAAGGACTTGCTGCTGATCCATCGTCTCTCCTGTCGGATCGATTTATCACGAATCCCGCCGGATCCCGTGGCGGTCGAAATGAACTTACGTAATTTACACCCACCCCCACTCGGTGTGTGTGCCCGGAATCACAGGGTGATCAGCCGCAAATCGATGGTTTTATTGAGGTTTCGGCACCTGTCGAAGAAAATGGTTGTTCTACTTTCCGAAAATCATTACCTTCCAACCAGATATGAGAATACGCGATGCGGCATAAAGGACATTACCTCTATTTTTCGAGTCTTGAGCGGACGATTAAAATTTCGCTCGCATTGTACCTGATGGTCCTGATCCTCGGGACGGTACTGCTTGTTTTGGGCGTGGAGAGGTCGTGGGAAGAAATCCGCGGTCTGCCGAATTCCGGCTATTATTTCCTGCCGGCCATTCTGGGGGGGTTCTGGGGAATGTACCTTCTGGTGAGCAAAATCAACTGGCTCGGGGAGTTGCACATTTGGCTCGACCGGCGCTTCTTCGGCTTCCTCGAGCGGTCGAATGAAATCATCTTTCAGGCGGTGATGCGCGTGCTTGAATCGGACGACCAGAGCCAGGCCCGGGAACTCAGCCCGGAGAGGCGCTATTCCATGATACAGTCGATTTTTTCGCGCCTCGCGGGAAATTTCAGGCTGTTCGATTCCCTGATGGAGAGCGGGATATTCCGGTACTGGATCTGGTACTGGGTGATGAACTATGGCACGTTCACCTTCTCGATCCTGACCATCGGCACGTTCCTCGGCCTGCTCTCAGGCGCGGATCCGGGTCTGCGAACGGCCTTCACCGTCAGCTGGAGCGCTTCCCTCGCGCACCTGATGATCAACCTCATCCTGGGCCACCACCTCACCCGGATGACGCGCCGGGTGTCGGAAACGATCGTCAGCGACTATAAACCGCAGATCGTCACGATGATGCACGAATCGATCGCCCGCTAGGCGGACCGCCCGGCCTCCCCCGGATTAATTAAAAGGCTCCCGTTTTTGTGGTCGCCAGGCGATGCGAATCACCTGACATTGGGGGACACATGCGCGGGAGCCTCTTATGTTATCAGGGTATCGGAGGCGGAGGCGGAGGTGTCGACCCCGGATCCCTCGCCGTCGAGCTGTCCGTGGGCGCCGTGGAATTCAGCATCATCCCGCCCGATTTTACGGGTAAACGCGGGGTGGCAGGCCGAACGCCGTACGTAACGGTGAACACCCTCCGGAAGATATTGAAGAAATCGTTATAGCGGCCGGGGCCTTCGCCCAGTATCCCGATGACCATCAGCACGCCGATGACGTGGACCGCGAGAATATGCAGCCCCTTGTCCGCACCACTCCGTTTTAATGACATGGAAAATCCCTAAAAGTTGATAATTCGAAGATACGGACAGATAATTGAAAAGTCAAGTATTTTCGTTAAATAGTAATAATATTTTACGGTATGATATATTTATTATTTACGCATCTACCCCGGAATAATTGACTTTCTCCCCCGCGACCGCTACCTTCCAGTATTCCCGGTGCGCAACGAAACGAAAATATTTCTTTGCTGGATGCTCGCCCTCGCGATCGTGAGGGCGGCCCTGGAGTTCCCACACCGCGAGTTCCAGTGGATCGGCCTTGTCGACGCCGCCGCCCAGATCCTCCTCCTCATCCTCGCGCTCGCCATCGCCATCATCTCGAAGGGCGTGCAGCGCTGGGCGATGATCAACCTGGCGATCTTTTTCGGCTTCGTGCTTCCCCTGCTGGCCACCGCGTTCGTCGGCGAATCGATCTTTCCCGGGGACCCCTACGCGCGGGCCTACGCGCACCTTTACATCAATTACTTCGCCATGGCGTTCGTCTCGATGGTGACAGTGATCTATTTCGCAAGTGCCTACCTCTTTCCGAGGCGGGGAGCCCTCTTTCAGTATGCCGTTTCAATCCCCCTCGCGGCCGGGCTGCTGATGCTGGCGTTCGGCCCGTACATCACCAATCCGGCCGGACTCTCCGCGGAACCCGCCTACGCCGATGCGGCATGGGTGGGAAAGGTCCACGATTCACTGCGGACATCGGGAAGCGCGGCGACGCCTGAATCCATCACGCGGGCACTGCTCGACGTGAAATGGAAGGACAGGACCTACGAGGAGGCATTACCGCGAACGATAGAAATGCTCCCCCAGACCGAAGGCGGACGGCTCCACACCCTGTATTGGAAGCCGGTCTCGACCAGGATGGCGGCGGTCAGTTTCCTCAACCTCATCGTCATCGTCTTCGTCCTCACCAGAATGTACGGATCGGGGCTCGCCTACAGCGCCTATTCGGACAAAATCCTGATCGCGCTCGGGTTCATTTTCGCCACCGAGGCTTTTCACGCGTACATTTCCGCCCAGGCCTTCGCGTGGGCGAATTACATGGCCCTGCTCGAGGCCGGACATTATTTCACGATCTTCATCATGGTGATCGCCATCGCCATCCTGAACTTCAAACTGCGGTTCAGCGCCCTCGGGGCGGGCCAGTATTACGACCGGGCGATCGCGTCGAACCCCGCCGGAACGACACGGTTCGTGGATGAGATCGACGCGCTCATTCTCAGGACTTTTTTTTCAACACGCCGCAAACCGACCATGGGCACCACCGCGGCACACAACGAGAAAGGGAATGCACAATGAAACTGGAACAGATGCTGATCGGCGACAGCGACGCCATCGTGAAACTCCGCAGGGAACTGCCGCGCATCGCCGCGAAAAAAGACAACGTCGTCATCACCGGGGAACCGGGGACGGGGAAAACCACCGTCGCCCGGCTGATCTGCGGACTCCCGGGCGGAAAGACCCCCCTGGTGGAACTCAATCCCCACGGGATCACCGACCACGCGTTCCGCGAGGCCGTCGACGGCCTGAAGGAAACATCGGTCCTGCTGGTGCCGAACCTCCCGGAATTTTCGTTCCTCCATCAATCGCTCCTCGCCGGGGTGATCACGGGGCGTCAGGGGAAGAAGGCACCGAGGGTCATTGTGACGGTCGGCGGCGACCCGGGGGAACTCGTCGAATCGAGGAAACTCCTCAGGGAGCTCGCGACGATCGTCGAACGGTATTACCAGATCGAGGTGCCGCCCCTGAGCAGGCGGACGGGCGACATTCCGCTCCTCATCGACGCGTTCATGCGGAACGCCTGCCTCGGCACCAACATGAACCTCAAAACGATCGACATCAACATCCTCGACTTCCTCACGCGGCGCACCTGGAAGGGGAACGTGCGCGAACTGAAAGCGGTGGTGGAGCGGGCGGTGATGGAGTCGCGGGGTGACGAGATTGAACTCCCGTCAGAGCTCGTCGACGAGACGACACAACTCGTCGGGATCCTCTCGAACATCGGGGACAAGAAGCGGTTCTCGTTCGACAAATCGCTCTCGAACCTGGAAAAAACGCTCATCGAGCGGACCCTCGCCCTGGTGAGCTTCAACCAGTCGCACGCCGCCGACATCCTGAACCTCTCCGAGGCAAACCTTCGCTACAGGATCAAGAAGTTCAAGATCAAGGGATGATGCAATCAGCGGTCGGGTGACGGCCCCGACGGCAGCCCGAACGCGGGCTCGATCCTGATCCGGCCGGCAGCGGGAACCGGGCCCGCCGGGGCCTGCAGGAAGAGCGAGCCGGGTCCGCTCACTTTCACCCAGTAGCCGTACCCCGGATGGAGCGTGTCGGAGGCTGAATACCCGGAGCTGTACCCGAAGAACGACGAGGTGACCAGCCCTCCCGGATCGCTGACGATCGACGCTACCGGCACCGGCTGGCTCACCGACCCCACGATGTTCCACCCCTGCCCCACCTCGACGGTGTCGAGGGTGATCGCCGTTCCGTCCAGGTCCACCGACTGTGTGCTCCCGAATTTCAGCCAGTACCCCTTGCCGGGCCCGACGACCGTCTGCGACTGGTACCCCGACTGGTATGTGAAGGCGGGGGATGTGGCCGTCGGATAGAGCACCGATACGCTGCCGTCGACGGGCGTGAAGGGCATCGAAAGGAGGTTCCATCCCTCCTCCACCGCAACGCTGAGCTCCCCTTCCGGCTTCACCACGATGACTCCCTTCATCCCGACCGAGGCGTGCGGAACGCAGACGTAATAGTAGGTGCCGGGAAGCGTTGGAATGACCTCGCCTCCGCCGAAGGGCAGGTCGAACCCGCCGTTCGAGACGGTATCGTCGGCCGACCAGGTGAGGGAATCGACCTCGCGGGACGTGTGCATCGGATCGAGGACGAACCGGACGGTATCGGAGCTGTCGATCGTGATCGATGCCGGCTGGAACGTGAATCCGTCGCTGATCACGACATTGTTCGCGTAGTTGATGAAGTCGACGGTGTGGTTCTCCCCCGTTCCGATCGTGATCGCGCGGAAATTGAGTGACGTCGGGCCGAGGGGTGAACCGTTCACCGTCTGGGAAATATGGGTCCAGTAGGCGCTGTCGGCCTCGACGGCCACGTAGGTCCCGGCGAGGAGCGAGTCGGTGAAGAGCGTCCATCCCGAAACGACGGAATCGACCACCACGCCGGACCCGATCGAATCCTTGTAGATTTTCAGCGACCAGTTTTTCCCGATCCTGTCGGTGGCGGTGCCGAGGTTGCCGTCCCGGTCCACGACCGAGCTCACGGTGATCGACGAGGGGGGGGGGACAGGCGGATCAACGATAATCCTTCCCTTCATCGAGGATAGGGCGTGGTTCTCGCAGATATAATAATGGGTCCCGGTCCCCGAGGGGACCGCCTCCCCGCCGCCGAAGGGAACGGAAAAACCTCCGCTGAGCGGGGTCGTCCCGTTGGCGTCCCAGGTCGCCTGGCTGATCTCCAGCGCGTTGTGGATGCCGGAAAGGGTGAACACCACCGTGTCCCCCTCGGTGATGGTGATCGTCGCGGGCGAGAACGTGAGCCCGGAAAATGTCACGGTGTGTTTCGTGGCGGGGAGTGGCGAGGGGAACAGGAACAGCGAAACGAAGAACAGGGAGAGTGATTTCATGACGGTTGTTCTTTCTATCGGTATGCCGTGGGATGCGCGTTGGATACGCGCCCGGTGATGTTTAAAAGCTATCAAACAGCGCTTTGAAAGTCAAGCCGGTACCCCGCGGCCGGGGCGAGCGCGAGACCGGTGTCCATTAGGTAATCTCCCCCCCTTTCGCTATCTTGATCCGTCCAGCAACTCCGATCGTTCATCTCCCCCAGCTCCGGTCCGGTCGCCAGTCCAGGAAAATCCATTCATTTTCATTAAAAACATGCATACTTTCGAATCTCTCGGCGTCAGCGGCTCCACGAATTCCACCCTTTCCAAACACGGAATCGTGACCCCGACGCTCATTCAGGAGCTCTCGCTCCCCCATATTTTCGCGGGCAAAGACATCATCGCCCAGGCCCAGACCGGCTCGGGAAAGACGCTCGGTTTCGCGCTGCCGCTCATCGAACGACTCGAATCGACCGACCCGATCAGCGCGCTGATCCTGGCGCCGACCCGGGAACTCGCCTCCCAGATCGCGGGCGAATTCGACAAGTTCTCCCACGGCAGGCGGCTCGGCGTAACGGCCGTCTACGGCGGCGTCGCCAGCGCTCCCCAGGCCCGGAAGCTCCAGAAGTCGCAGATCGTGGTCGCCACGCCCGGCCGGCTCCTCGACCTGCTCCAGCAGGGCGCCCTCCGTCTCTCGTCGATCAAATACCTCGTGCTCGACGAAGCCGACCGGATGCTCGACATGGGTTTCCTCCCCGACATCGAGAAGATCGTCCGCCAGGTCCCGAAGGAACGCCAGACGATGCTCTTCAGCGCCACGATCTCCAAGGAGATCGAACAGATCGGCCGGCGCTACCTGCGCAACCCGGTCGACATCCGTCTCGCCTCCGAACTCAAGGCCGAGTTCCTCCAGCAGACCTATTACCAGGTGAGTCCCGACTCGAAACTGCCGCTCCTGCTCCACCTGCTGAAACAGGACCGCGACCTCGCGCTCGTGTTCTGCAACCGGAAGCACATCGCGAGGAAGATCGCCAGCAGGCTCGCGCAGTCGGGCGTGCACGCCCGGGCGCTCCAGGGCGACATGTCGCAGAACCAGCGGGAGCGCGCCACGGAGGACTTCA